>JAUXWB010000160.1 GCA_030684475.1 Reyranella sp.
GACGATCGCGCGCCGCGTCGTCACGGCTTCACGGCTTGACCTTGCGGCGCAGCATCGTCTCGTAGACACGGAGCACGGAGGAGCTGTCGTCCGGCCCCAACCCATGCCCTTGGCCAGGCGCTGCAGATTGTGCGTCGCGGCACCTTGCTGCAGCGGCACGCCGAGCTCGTCGCCCAGCTCGAGCGCCAGATGCAGGTCCTTGTAGGCAAGGTCGAGGGCGAACGAAGGCGGGGAGTAGTGACCGACCAGCGCGCGCGCCGTGAAGTTCTTGATGGCGTTGGAGTTGCCGCTCGAGTTGGCGATAACGTACAGCAGCTTCTCGGGGTCGAGGCCGTAGGTGGTGCCGAGCATCATGCTTTCGCAGAGCGCGGCCATGTTGCAGAACGACAACATGTTGTTGCAGAGCTTCGCCACCGTGCCGCTGCCCAACGGACCCATGTGGATCACGTTGGCGCTGAACGACTGCAACACCGGCAGCGCATCGTCGAATACCTTTTTGTCGCCGCCCACCATGATGGCGATGGTCGCGGCCTCGGCGCCGACCGTGCCGCCGCTCACCGGTGCGTCGAGCATGGCGATGCCCTTGGCCGTGAAGGCGGCCCCGATTTTTTTCACCATCGAGGGCGCGTTGGTGCTGAGATCGATATAGGTCTGGCCCTTGCCGATGTTGGCGAGGATGCCGTTGTCGCCCAGCGTCACCGCCTCGACATCCCGGGGCATGGGCAGGGAGGTCATGACGACATCGGCGCCCTTGGTCACCTCGGCCACCGACTTGGCCGCCGTCGCCCCCAGGTCGGTGCAGGCCTTCACCGCCGCCGGGTTCAGGTCGAACACGGTCACGGCGTGGTTGCTCTTCTTGATGATATTGCGGCACATTGGGCCGCCCATGTTGCCGACGCCGATATACCCGACCTTCATCATTTCCTCCCCAGAAGAGTGTGCCGGCCGACTATACGACAGAATTGGCCGCGCCTAATGTTGCTGCGCGGAAGGCATGACGAATGACGGCAAAGAAGAAATCCCTGAAGCAGCGGCCACGGCGCCTGCCACACGGCCTTGAGGACGAGACCTTCTCGATCAAGGAAGCGGCGGCAATCGCCGATCTGGCCGACAAGACCGTGCGCAACGAGATCTACGTCGATCTCTTCCGCGTCGAGTTGGACGACAAATCGCGGGTGGCGATCAGCGCTCGCGGTGTAATCTACCTTCGTCTGGTGCGCCTGCTGCCGGTCCAGCTCGGCCCCAAGGACCGCAACGCGCTCTCGCGCATGCTGGCGGAGGGCTGGCCCGGCGCCGAGGGATGGACCCGCCGGGGCGACATCATCGCCAAGGGCATGGTGAGCCTCGATGTCGGCGTCGCCGAACGCGACGCCATCGAGCGGTTGCGGGTCTTCGTGCGCGGCCGCAGTCGGGTCGACAGCGACACCGGTGGGCCGGCGGGCGACATGCTGTTCAAGGACACGGCCATCCGCGTTCGCCTGGTCGGCGCGCTGCTGGCCCGCGGCGCGGAGCCCGCGAAGATGCTGACGGCTTTCCCGGCGCTCCAAGCCGACGACATTGCCTTCGCCGGAATGTTCGCCCGCATCAACAAGGGACCCGGCTCCGCCTCGAGCGGCCGCGCCCGCGCCGCCCGGCGTCCCAGGACGGCGCGCTGACGCTGACCGGATGCTGAAGCCCCTGCTATAAGGGGCCAGAAGACGGCAAGCTCGGGAGGAACAACGCCAAATGGCGCGCAATCCGCTGCATCCGATTCCGCATCCGCCGCGCACGCCGGTGCTGGGCAACATGCTTACCGTCGATGGTGGCGCGCCGGTCCAGGACCTGATGCGGATCGCACGCGAGCAGGGGCCGATCTTTTGGCTGGATATGATGGGCACGCCGCTGGTCGTCGTGTCGGGCGCCGATCTGGTGGCGGAACTCTGCGACGAGAAGCGCTTCGACAAGGCGGTGCGCGGCTCACTGCGTCGGGTCCGCATGCTGGGCGGTGACGCGCTGTTCACCGCCGAGACGCAGGAGCCCAACTGGCAGAAGGCGCACAACATCCTGCTGCCGACCTTCGCGCATCGCATGATGCAGACCTACCACGAGGGCATGCTCGACATCGCCGACCAGCTCGTGACCAAGTGGGAGCGGCTGAACGCCGACGAGGAGATCGACGTGGTGCGCGACATGACCGCGCTCACCCTCGATACGATTGGCCTGTGCGGCTTCAACTACCGCTTCAACTCGTTCTACCGCAGCGACAACCACCCTTATGTCGAGTCGCTGGTCCGGGCGCTCGAGGCGGTGATGAAGATGCGCGGCCTGCCGCTGGAGGACATCACCCAGCGCAAGAGCCGCAAGAAGCTCGAGCAGGACGTCGGATTCATGAACGGCATCGCCGACCGCATCATCAAGGAGCGCCGCGAGATTCCCGCTGACGATCAGGCCAAGCCCGACCTGCTGGGCTTCATGCTGGCGGGCATCGACAAGCAGAGCGGTGAGCGGCTCGATGACGTCAACATCCGCTATCAGATGAACACTTTCCTGATCGCAGGTCACGAGACCACGAGCGGCATGCTGAGCTTTGCGGTCTACTTCCTGCTCAACAATCCGCATGTGCTGCAGAAGGCCTACGAGGAAGTCGACCGCGTGCTGGGCCGCGACGTCAATGCCAAGCCGACGGCACAGCAGGTCAACCGGCTGGTCTATATGGGGCAGATCCTGAAGGAGGCGCTGCGGTTGTGGCCGACCGCGCCAGCGTTCGGGCTTTACCCCTACCAGAACGAAACTATCGGCGAGAAGTACAAGCTCAAGAAGCGCACCTTCGTCACCGTGCTGACGGCGATGCTCCATCGCGACAAGTCGGTGTGGGGCCCACAGGCCGAAGTGTTCAACCCCGACAATTTCGCGCCCGAGCGCGAGGCCAAGATGCCGCCGCATGCCTACAAGCCGTTCGGCAACGGCCAGCGCGCCTGCATCGGCCGCCAGTTCGCCATGACCGAGGCGACCCTGGTGCTGGGCATGATCCTGCAGCGCTTCAAGCTGGTCGACCACACGCGTTACCAGCTCAAGATCAAGGAGTCGCTGACCATCAAGCCCGAGGGCCTGGTGATGCGCGTGCGGCTGCGGCCGGATGTCGTGCGTGGCGTGGGCACGGCCGTTGCGGCGCCCAAGACGGCGACGAAGAAGACTGTGCCCAGGAAGGCCGCGTCGAGCCATGGCACGAAGCTCGCGGTACTGTTCGGCTCCAACATGGGAACGGCCGAGGAACTCGCGCGCTCGATCGCCGAGGCGGGAGAGGCCAACGGCTTTGCCACGACCCTGGCAAGTCTCGACGATCAGGCTGGTAAACTGCCGGTCGAGGGCGCCGTGGCGATTGTCTGCGCGTCCTACAATGGCGGTCCACCAGATAATGCCGGGCATTTCATCGCGCACCTGCGCGAAGCGGCGCCGGGCGCTCTGAACGGCGTGCGCTACACCGTATTCGGTTGCGGCAACCGCGACTGGGCCTCGACCTACCAGGCCATCCCGCGCCAGATCGACGAACTCCTGGCAGAGAAAGGCGCGGAGCGGATCTATCAGCGCGGCGAAGGCGATGCCAAAGATGACCTCGATGGTCACTTCCAGGGCTGGTACGAGCCGATGCTGCCAGCGGTGGCCGAGAAGCTCGGCGTCAAACTCGAGCCCGACTCGGGCCAGCCGCAAGAACCGCTCTACGATGTGCAGCCGGTCGACAAGCCACCGGTCAATCCGATCATCGGCGGCACCGGCGCGCTGCCGATGCGCGTGCTGGCCAACCGCGAACTGCAAAATGCAGACAGTTCCGGCCGCAGCACGCGTCATATCGAGGTGCTGCTGCCGGACGGCGTGAGCTATCGCGCCGGAGATCATCTCAGCGTCGTGCCGCAGAATGGCGCCGCCTTGGTCGAGCGCGCTCTCTGCCGCTACGGCTTCGCGCCTGGCGCGCACATTCTGCTGACTGCCGCCGAGGGGCGCCGCGCGGCGCTCCCCTTGGGTGAAGCGATTTCCGTGCACCGGCTGCTGTCGGATTTCGTCGAACTGCAACATCCCGCGACGCGCAAGCAGATCCAGGCCATGGCCCAGCACACGCGCTGCCCCTTCACGCGGCCCAAACTCGAAGCATTCCTCGATGAGGACTGTTTCCGGGCGGAGGTCCTGACCAGGCGCAAGTCGGTGCTCGACCTCCTGGAAGAGCATCCTGCCTGTGAGCTGCCGTTCTCGGCGTTCCTCGAGATGCTGCCGCTGATGACGCCGCGCTACTATTCGATCTCGTCGTCGCCGATCGCCGACGCTGCGCGCTGCTCGGTCACCGTGGCAGTGGTGGAGGGGCCGGCACGCGTCGGCGCCGGAGTCTATCACGGCGTTTGCTCCAACCATCTCGCCCGCCAAGCTGCGGGCGGCACGGTGCAGGCCTTCGTGAAGGAAACCAAGGTAGGCTTCCGACTGCCCGTCGATCCGGCGGCGCCGATCGTCATGATCGGACCGGGGACGGGGCTTGCGCCGTTCCGCGGCTTCCTGCGCGAGCGAGCGGCGCTCAAGGCGCAGGGGCGAAAGCTTGGCCCTGCGATGCTGTTCTTCGGCTGCCGCCATCCCGGGCAGGATTTCATCTATGCCGACGAACTGAAGGAACATGCCGACGCCGGCATCGTTCAACTGCATGTCGCGTTCTCGCGCCACGACGGGAAGAAGGCCTATGTGCAGGATCTCCTGAAGCAGCAGTCCGCGGCGCTGTGGCCGCTGATCGACCAGGGTGCGATCCTCTATGTCTGCGGTGACGGCGGTCGCATGGAACCCGACGTGAAGCGGACGCTGATGGCGATGTATCGCGACAAGAGGGGCGACGACGAGGCTGCAAGCGAGGCCTGGATGGCCAAACTCGCGGCTGATGGCCGCTACGTGCTGGACGTGTGGGCGAGCAGCTGAACCGCGACCTCGATCCGCGTGACCGGGCGCGTGCCCGCGATCTGCGTCGCATCAAGATCGCGGCGACGCTCCTGCTGGTCTTCACCGCGGCGCTGTTCGGCGTGGCGCGGCATTTCGAGCCGATGCACTGGGTCTGGGGTTACGTGGCGGCCTTCGCGGCCGCGGCAACCGTAGGCGGCCTCGCCGACTGGTACGCCGTGGTGGCGCTGTTTCGCCGGCCGCTTGGGCTGCCGATCCCGCACACGGCCATCATCTCGCGCAACCACCAGCGTATCGCCGATACGCTGGGCGAGTTCATCGAGACCAATTTCCTGGCGCCCGAGCCGGTCGAGGCGCGGCTGCGCGACGTCGATTTCGCGGCCCTGATTGCCGACTGGCTTTCCGACCGCGAACGCAGCGCCGCTCTCGCGCGCTTCGTGCTGCAGCTTCTGCCTCAGACCTTGTCGGCCATCGACCAGTCAGGCCTCCGGGGTTTTCTCGGCAGGCGCATCATGACTGAGTTGGAGCGGGTGGAGCTGGCACCTCTTGCTGCCGGTCTGCTGAGCGCGGTCACCGAGAAGGGTCGGCACCAGCGTCTGCTCGACGAACTCCTGGGCGCACTCGAGAAGGTGCTGGCCAACGAGGAAACGCTGGCGGCTCTGCGCGAGAAGATCCGCAAGGAGTTGCCGGCGCTGTTCAACCTCTACCGCGCCGATGCCTATCTGCTGCGCAAGATCGTGGCTTCGACCACCGCCTTCATCCAGGAGGCACGCATCGACCCGCAACACCCGCTGCGCCGCGAGTTCGACGGCTTTGTGACAGGCTTCATCGAGCGCCTGCGCACCTCGGACTCCTTCGCGCGTCGTGCCGAAGGGTTGAAGCGCGACCTGCTGGCGCGGCCGGAGATCGCGGCCGTGGCCGAGGGTGCCTGGGACAGCCTGCGCAGCTTCCTCGAGCAGGATGCGCGTGCGCCCGACGGCCAGATTCGGCGGCAGCTCGAGGCCATGCTGGTCGATGTCGGCGGCCAACTCGCGCACGATCCTGCGATCCGCGCCGAGATCAACCGCGGCATGGTGCGGGTCCTCGCAGACTTCGTGCAGACGCAGAAGAGCGGCGTCGGCCGCTTCATCGCCGACCAGGTGAAATCCTGGGACATCGACATGTTGATCGGCCGCATCGAACTCACGGTCGGCCGTGATCTGCAATATATCCGTTTCAATGGTGCCATGATCGGCGGACTGGCCGGATTGGCCTTGCACGCCCTGGAGCAGGGGGTGAAGCTGTACCTGTAACCGACAGGAGGTCCGCATGGCCGACGCAGGACAGAACTTCACGGATATGTTCAAGAAATTCGGTGAGCAACTCAAGATCCCGTCTTTCGACATGACGAAGATCATGGAGCATCAGCAGAAGAACCTGGAGGCGATGACCAAGTCGTGGCAGGCGATGGCCGGCGGCGCCAGCGAGATTGCGCAGAAGCAGCGCGCGATCTTCGAGGCCGCGATGAAGGACATGGCGGAGATGGCGCAGGCCTACAAGCCGGGCGGCTCGCCGCAGGAGGCGATCGCCAAGCAGACCGAATTCGCCAAGAAGGCGATGGAGGCGGCTATCGCCAACACCCGCGACATCGCCGAACTGGTGCAGAAGTCGAGCACCGACGCCTTCAAGATCGTGCAGGACCGGATGAAGGAGTCCTATGAGGAGATCCGGGCCACCATCGAGAAGAAGCCCTAGGGACGCTTCCAGTCGGGGAAGATCACGCTCTTCCAGCCCGACCGGTCGAACTTCTTCCACTGGCCTTCGGGCTGGGCGAGGCGGTCGGCGACGGCGTAGACCGCCGCTGGATGGTGGCCGAGTCCGCAGTGGCTGCCATAGACCTCGATGTTCTCGACCTGATTGCTCTCTTCGTTGAGGCATGTCTGCCAGGCGCAGATGCCGTCGGAACGGCTAAAGATCGAGGTTGTCGGCACCGGCGGTGGCTCGGAAAGCGGACCGGCGATGTGCTGGTCGCTCTCGTCGACACGATGGCCCGAAGCGAATTCGTAGACCCGCCAGGCATTGGTCGCCTTGGGGCTGCCGGTGAAGGGGCTGCCGAGGCTGATCACCGAGCGCACCTTGTTAGGCACGCGTTTGGCGAGTTGCCGGGCGTAGATGCCGCCCAGGCTCCAGCCGACCAGGCTGATCTTGCGACCGCCGTGGCGGTCGTAGAGCTCCTCGACCCGTTCCAGCATGCTGCGCTCGACACCGGAACGCAGGCCGAGATTACGGCCCTGGTTCCAGCCATGAGTGGCATAGCCGTGTGATTTCAGGAAACTCCTGAGCGGCTGGGTGGAGAGGTCGCTCGCCAGCAGGCCCGGAAGCACCAGGACCGGATGGCCGTCACCGCGCGGCGCGGCGGCAAGCCACGGCCGGAGCATCCAGAACGCACCGAGTTCCTGCAGGGCGCGGCCTTCGAGCAACAGGAGCGTTCGCGAAGGGGGACGCAACGCTTCAACGGCAGCCGTCATTTGGCCTCCTTGTCGTTATGGCCAGCGTCTCACAGATGGCGACAACGCGGAAGGGTATCAATGGGTTGCGAAGGCTCTTGTCAGTTCGTCGGCGGCCTTGACGAGATAGTCGCCGAGCCGCCCGACATCGGGCACGGCGCGGCGGTCGGCGGTGAGGCCGAAGTTGAGGGCATCCATGTAGCTCTGGACAGTGATGTTGAGTGCGGCGCCGTGGGCCGGGATCGACACCGGGTGTAGCGCCGTCACCTTGGCCCCAGCGCAGTAGAGCGGCATCGGCGGTCCGGGCACGTTGGAGATGGTGACGTTCATCGGCATCGGGAGTTTGTCCGCCAGGCCGCTGCGCCCATACACCAGCATCATGAGCTGCAGCAGGATCGGCGCACCGACGAAGGCGAAATCCTGCGGGACGGCATCGCGGAAGGTGCCGGCGATCTGCTTGGCTTCCGACGAGGATTTCAGGATCGCCTTCAAGCGTTCGGCGGGATCGGCGATGTCGGTCGCGATCTGACAGAGCATGCCCGAGACCTGGTTGTTCTGCCGCGTGTCGCCGGGCTCGCGCAGGCTGATCGGCACGCCGGCGATCAGCGGCATGTCCGGCAGTTGACCTTTCTCCTCGAGATAGCGGCGCAGCGCGCCGCCGCAGATCGCCAGCACGACGTCGTTCAGTTTGGCGCCGCTTGCCCTGGCGACCGCCTTGGCGTCGGCCAGCGAGATGGTGCGCGCGGCATAACTGCGCTCGCGGGTGATGGTGGCGTTGAAGGGTGTCTTCGGTGCATTCAGGGTCGGGATCTGGCCGATCAGGCTCTGCAGAGTGCCGAGCGCCTTGGGCATCTCGCCGGGCTTGGCCAGGAAGGCGCTGGTCATTGAATTCAGGATCTCGGGCGCCGCCTCCCACATCTTGAGCTGCTGGCGCATCATGTTGCCCATGATGTCAGCGAGGCCCTTCACCGGATCGACGGCAATCGGCGCCTTGGGCGCGGTCTTGGTGCTGGCCGCCTTGGGTGGCGGCGGCGCCATCTCGCGTGGCACCGCGGTCACATCGTAGAGCGCCTTGTTGATCGCCATGCCGGCGCCGCCATCGACTGCCGCATGATGGACCTTGGAGTAGAGAACGCCCTGGCCGTTGGCGAGGCCGGTGATGACATAGAACTGCCAGAGCGGCCGGCTGCGATCGAGCGTGTTGGCGTGCAGGCGGGAGATCACCTCCTCGAGCTGGGCCTCGGAACCCGGCGCCGGCAGCGTCGTCTCGCGCAAATGGTAGTCGAGGTCGATCTCGTCCTCGTCGACCCAGCCGGGATGGTCGAGGTCGTAGAGCGAGGGCGCCAACCGCTTGGAAAAGATCGGGATGGTGTGCAGCCGGCTTTCGAAGAAGCGGCGGAAGTGCTGGTAGAAGCTGCCCTCGAAGCCATCCGGCAACTCGAAGTAAGTGAGCCCGGCCACGTGCATGGGCGTCTCGGGCGTCTCAAGATAGAGAAACGACGCGTCTATGCCGGACAGCTGTTGCTGCTCCATGACGTTCTCCCGGAACTCGCTCTTGCTTCTTGCGCTGGTCGATTTGTCGTCCGCGCACCCCACCTGAGGCAAGTAGACCGACGATCCCAAGACCACCAGCCGCACCAAATGTTCCTCTAATCCATTGATATAATTTGATAATCAATATTTCTTCTCGCATCGCACAAATTCATGTTGCAACGCACAATAACCATCCCATATATCGCCAAGAGGCACGGGGCGTTCTTTCCGGGGCTCGAACATTTGGACCACAACACAACGGCAGGACCTGAACATGACCACGACCAACACCGCTGCGCTCGATACCGTGATCGAGCACGCCGCCGAAACGACCAAGGCCGCGGGCGAGCGCGTCCGCGAGTTCGCCCAGATCGGCGTCCGCAAGGCGACCGAAGGCTTCGAGCAGATCAGCAAGGCCGCCCAGACCGCGTCGGAAGAGCTGAACAGCCAGCTCAACCAGGCCCGTGACGGCGCCACCAAGGCCAGCCTCAAGCTTCTCGAGGTCGCCAAGGAAGACACCGACGCCGGCTTCGCCGCGCTGAACGCCCTCTTCGCCGCCAAGTCGCCGATCGAGGCGTTCGACGTCTCGGCTAAGTACTGGCGCGGCCGCCTGGAGACCCGCATCGCCCAGGCCCAGGATCTCGGCGCGTTCGTGCGCAAGAGCGCCGACGACGCGGTTCGCCCCGTCCAGGAGCGCATCGAGAAGTTCGCCAAGATCGCGGCCTGAGCAACGGCATGCGACGAAAGGCCCGCCCGCGAGGGCGGGCCTTTCTGTTGGATTTTCAGGCCTTCCGAGTGTCGACGGCTTTCCGCTATGATGGCCTTCGAAATCTGGGGAAAGCCGATGGCCGCCAAGAGACTGTTTGCTGCGATGTTGGGGGGAGTGGCGCTCGCCGGCTGCGATCCGTTGCCGAAGCCTCTCTACACCGAAGTGGCGCCGCCGGCTTCCTTCCGCACCGAGGCGAACGGCACGCGCGTCGACAACGAGGGCTATCATCTCGACGCCCAGGGCTATCGCATCAACAAGCGAGGCGAGCGGATCGGCATGGTCGATGTCCAGGCGAAGACGGCCGGCGACACTTCCAACGCCGTCGCCGGCTACTGGATCAGCTCCACCGGCACCAAGGCGGCCGGCAGCGTGGCGACGCCGAGCGGGGGCGCGGGTGGCGGTCCGGGCAGCATCATGAACACGTCCTTGCCGACGCCAGCCACCATGCCCCAGCAGGCGCCGATCTCCCCGACGCCGGGGAATGTCGCGCCGCCGCCGGGTTATCGCTGAGCCGTCTCGCGACTCTAAATTTTCACGCCCGCGATCTTCTTGGTGTGCTCGGCGGGGCCGGCCGCCTCGTGGCGGACCGGCACGCCGGCGCTGCGTCCCGGCCTTGTCTCGTCGACGACGTACTGGCCGATCATGCGGACGCATCGGCCGCGTATTCGATGTCCCGGCTGCGCATTGCGTTTTGATTCCTCCGTTATTGCCCGGACCCTGACGTCCCCGGCTTGACCCACCAGCGGCCTCTCGTCACAAGTCGGCCGCATGGTTGCCCCGATCGTCCGTTTCGCGCCGAGCCCAACCGGCCTGCTGCATGTCGGCAACATCCGCGCGGCGCTTTTCAACTGGCTGTTCGCCAACCGGCACGGCGGCACCTTCATCCTGCGTTTGGACGACACCGACCGCGTGCGCAGCAGGCCGGAATTCGAGGCGGCGATCGAGCGCGATCTCGCGTGGCTCGGCCTCGACTGGACGCGCAAGGAGAAACAGTCGGACCGCCTGGCGCACTACGATGCGGCGCGCGATGCGCTCGTCGCCGCCGGCCGTCTCTATCCCTGCTACGAGACGCCCGAGGAACTGGAGTTCAAGCGGAAGCGCTTGCTCGCCCAGGGGCGGCCGCCGGTCTACGACCGCGCTGCGCTGAAATTGCCGGACGCCGAACGCACGCGCCTGGAAGGCGAGGGCCGCCGGCCGCACTGGCGCTTCAAGCTTGCGTCGGAGGAAGTGCGCTGGGACGACCTCGTGCGCGGGCCCCAGCATATCGACGAGGTGAGCCAGAGCGATCCCGTGCTGGTGCGCGCCGACGGCACCTACCTCTACAGTTTCACGTCTGTGGTCGACGACATTGCCTTCGCCATCACGCACGTGATCCGCGGCGAGGACCACGTCACCAACTCGGGCGCGCAGATCCAGATGTTCCAGGCGCTGGGCGCGCCCGTGCCGGCCTTCGCGCACCTGCCGCTGCTGGTCGACGCGACCGGCGGCGGCCTGAGCAAGCGCACAGGGTCGGCAGCGGTTGCCGATCTGCGCGAGCGCGGCATCGAGGCGCTGGCCGTCTGCGCGTTGTTGGCGCGGCTCGGCACTGCCGATCCGGTGGAGCCGGTGACCTCGCTCGATACACTGGTGGCGGCCGTCGACTTCGCGCGCGTGGGTCGGGCCGCCGCGCGCTTCTCGGAGGAGGAGCTGGCGCAGTTGAACGCGCGGATCTTGCACATCCTTCCCTATGCGAAGGCGCGCGCGCGACTCCCCCACGATCTGGGCGAAACCTTCTGGCTCGCGGTGCGCGGCAACCTCACGACCCTCGCCGATGCCGAAGGCTGGGCCGACGTCGTGCGCGGCCCGATCGAACCCAAGATCGAGGATGCAGTGTTTCTCGCCGACGCCGCGACCAAGCTGCCGCCGGAGCCATGGGACGACACGACCTGGAAGGCCTTTACGTCGACGCTGGACCGCAAGGGCCGCGCGCTGTTCCATCCACTCAGGCTCGCGCTCACTGCACGCGAAACCGGTCCTGAGATGGCGCGGCTGCTGCCGCTGATCGGCCGGGCGAAGGCCGAGGCGCGACTCAGAGGCCTGAAGGCATAAGGAGCGCGGCGATACCGAGGGCAGCGAACAGGATCGCTGCGATCGCGCGCACGATCCTGAGCGGCAGGCGCCTCGCGATGGCATCGCCGAACAGCACCACTGGCGCATTGGCCAACATCATGCCGAGCGTCGTGCCGGCGGTGACCAGCACCAGCGAGTTGTAACGGGCGGCGAGCGCCACCGTGGCGATCTGGGTCTTGTCGCCGATCTCGACGATGAAGAAGGCCACGAGTGTCGCGAGGAAGGCCCCGGCCGTGCGTGCGGTCTGCGGGCTGTCGTCGACCTTGTCGGGAACAAGACACCATGCCGCCATGGCGAGGAAGGTCGCGGCCAGGATCCAGCGCATCGCCTCGCCGCCGATCCAGCCGGCGACCGCGGCACCGATCCACGCGGCCAGCGCATGGTTGGCGAGAGTGGCAATCAAAATGCCGAGGATGATCGGCACCGGCTTGCGATAGCGCGCCGCCAGCACCAGCGCGAGAAGCTGCGTCTTGTCGCCGATCTCCGCCACGGCGACGAGGGCCGTGGAGATGAAAAACGCTTCCATTGGCCGTCATTTGCACGGCAGGAATGCATCGGATAAACTGGCTAAATGTCGCTCCCCATCCTCCGCGGCGCTCGCAGCGCGCGATGTATCGAGGTCTGAGGCTCCCAAGGGGCCCCATTGGACGTCGCATACGCATTATCGAGGAGTAGGGGACCATGTCCCTCGTCATCTACAACACGCTGTCGCGCGAAAAAGAAGCGTTCGCACCCATCGATGCAGGACACGTGCGCCTCTATGTCTGCGGACCGACCGTCTACGACTACGTGCATATCGGCAATGCGCGCCCCGTCGTGGTCTTCGACACGCTCTACCGGCTGTTGAAGCGCCACTATCCGCGCGTCACCTACGTGCGCAACATCACCGACATCGACGACCGCATCATCGTGCGCGCCGCCGACAACGGCGAGAGCATCGAGGCGCTGACCGACCGCACCGCCGACGCCTATCGAAGCGACATGCGCCGGCTGGGCGCGCTGGCGCCCGACGTCGAGCCGCGCGCCACGCAATACGTCGCCGAGATGATCGGCATGATCCAGCGCCTGGTCGACAACGGCCACGCCTATGCCGCCGATGGGCACGTGCTGTTCAGCGTGCCCAGCATGGACGATTACGGCCGCCTGTCGCGGCGCTCGCGCGACGAACTGATCGCCGGCGCCCGTGTCGAGGTCGCCCCCTACAAGAAGGACCCGGCCGACTTCGTGCTGTGGAAGCCCTCGACCGAGGCGCAGCCGGGCTGGGCGAGCCCATGGGGCCGCGGCCGGCCGGGCTGGCACATCGAATGCTCGGCGATGAGCGCCAGGCATCTCGGCGAGACCTTCGACATCCATGCCGGCGGCCTCGACCTCATCTTCCCGCACCACGAGAACGAGATCGCGCAGAGCCGCAGCGCCTTCGGTCACGCCATCATGGCGACATATTGGATGCACAACGGCTTCCTCAACATCTCCGGCGAGAAGATGAGCAAGTCGCTGGGCAACTTCTTCACCGTGCACGAGCTGCTCGACCAGTTTCCCGGAGAGGCGATCCGCCTGCTGCTGCTCTCGGCGCACTACCGCCAGCCGCTCGACTTCACGCACGAAGGCCTGGTGCAGGCCAAGGCAACGCTCGATCGCTGGTATGGCGCGCTGCGCGGCAAGGACGCCAAGGCGGGCGACTCGATGCCAAAGGCGGTCGAAGACGCCCTGTGCGATGACCTCAACACGCCCATGGCGATCGGCGCCATCCACCAGGTCGCCGACCCGGCCCAACTGCGCGCCGGCGCCAATGCGTTGGGCCTCCTCCAGCAGGATGCCGAAGCCTGGTTCCGGTGGACGCCGGCCGATGGATCGGGGCCGAGCGAAGCCGATATCGACGACGCGATCGCGGCCCGTCAGACCGCGCGCAAGGCGAAGGACTTCAAGGAGTCCGATCGCATCCGGGATGAGTTGAAGGCCAAAGGTGTGATCCTCGAGGACGGGGCCAAGGGAACGACCTGGAAGCGCGGCTAGGCCGCGTTCGGCATCTTCCGTTCCGGTCCGAGTTCGTAGCACTTCACCGAGACGGAACTGGGCTTGAGATCGCGCAGCGCCTTCAGGAACACCGCCATGTGCGGCGTGGCGAAATGATCTTTTAGCGCCTGCTCGTCCTTCCACCACTCGCGCACCCGCATCAGGTCGGGCTCGAGCAGATCGAAGGCATACTCGTAGCCGGCGCAGCCGGGTTCGGCGCGCGACGCCTCGATCATCGGTCGGGCCACGGCGCGGACCTGTTCGGCCTGCGCCGGATCGAAGCGGGCATCTGCAAGAACGATCAGCATGACGGTCTCCTTCAGCGCTTCTCGAAGATGATGCTCTGCACGGCTCGGCCGAAATAGCCCTTCGTATCGGCCAGGCGTGCCGCGGCGATGCCGACGGAATCGGGTCCGACCCAGGTCTCGGCATCGAGCAGGATCCACTCGCCGACCGGCTCGCGCGCCAGGCTGAGCGAGAGGTCGCCATTGATGAACGTCCAGGCATCCATGTCGAGGACCGACGAGGTGCCGTTGCAGAAATCGGCGGCGATGGCGGCGCGCATGAGGGGTGAGATCGCCGCACCCGCCACGATCGGCCGGTCGGCGCGATACCAGACCGATGCCGGACCGGGGATGCGGAAGGCGCCGCGCGCCACGCGCATGGTGATGCCGATGAGGAACGGTGTCGCTTTGGCGAAAATGTCGGGTGGCCCGCAGCGCTCGGGCGGCGGCAGATCGGGCGGTGGCGAAGTCGCGGTGTCGGGCATCGCCTGGTCTAGGATGCGGATGCGCAGCGCCGTCGCGCGCACCACCTCCGTGGCACCGGCCATCAGCCGCACGGCGATGAGCTGGATCTTGCGGCCCTCGCGCAGTACCTCGGTCTCGACGGTGAGCGGCGCCACCGGCACCGGTCGCATCAGGTCGACGGTGAGGCGCGCCACGCGCATCGGAACGGGGGACGGCAATCGTTCCACCGCCCAGCAGATCAGCGATGAGGGAGCGGCCCCATGCTGCAGTCCGGGATTCCACGGACCGCCCGCGAAGGAGCTGGTTTCGGCAGTGTCGCCTTCGACGCGGTAGATCGCTTCCATTCACTCTACTCCATGCCAATCCGTGAGCCGGGCTTCATAGGTTTCGCACCGGCGTCAGGCAATCGCGATGACTGCGGAGGTAATCGACTTGACCATCGGTCGATCGGTACCACATCGTTTGACGATGATTGCCTCTTACCCAGTCGACGATCGCACCACGACCCTGCGGATGGTCCGCCAGTTCAATGCCTCGCGCGAGCGGCTGTTCGCGGCCTGGACGGACTCCCGGCAGATGGCGGCGTGGTTCGGGCCGCCCGGCGTCGCGGTGGAATCCTGTGAACTCGATGCCCGCGTGGGCGGCACCTGGCGCCTGCTGGGCACCAGCAACGGCGTGCCACGCGCCGTGTCGGGAAAATACCTCGAGGTGAAGCCGCCGGAGCGGCTGGTCTTTACCTGGGCGTGGCATGCGGACGGTACCTTCGCCACGCCGCGCGAGCACGAGACCGAGGTCAGGCTCGTCTTCAAGTCCGTCGGCGACCGCACCGAAATGACGCTGACCCACGGGCCGTTCCGCGACCGCACCGGTGTGGACAATCACACCCGCGGTTGGACGGGGTCGTTCGACAAGCTCGAAACAATGCTGGCAACCGAAGGAGGCTCGGCATGAAGGCGATTTGGCGCGGCAAGACCGTCGCGGAAAGCGACGGCACCCTCGAAGTCGGCGGCTATCGGTATTTCCCGCGCGACGTCGTGCGTATGGACTTGCTGCAGGCATCACCCAAGACGGCGAGCGATCTCGAATGTCCGCACGGCGTGCAGTTCTACGACGTGGTCGAGGGCGGCGTGCGCAGTCCGCGGGCGGCGTGGTCCTACGAGGCGCCGCAACCCAGGATGAAGCCCGTCGACCACTGGATGGGCTTCTGGGAAGATGTCGAGATCAAGTAATCGCTGGAGGTGCCTGCGGCACCGGAATTTTTCTACTTGGTGATCGACGTGATCATGAGCGGCGTCGTCATGCCGATGACCACGTCGCCGACCTTGATCTTCTTCAGCATGTCCTGCCTGGCGATGGAAGTGGCGGCATAGGTGCGGACGGCGCCGCCGTCGCCGCTGATCACCGAGACGGTATTCTTGGTGAGATCGACGCCGACCACCGTCAGGGTGAACCGGCCGGCCTCGACATCGGTCCGGTTCGGCCTGGCGCTCATCTGGTCCTTGCGCGCCTCCTTGGAACCCGGGCCCTTCTGGCGCAGGTTCAGCATGGTCACCACTTCGGTGAAGGTGACAGTGGCCAGGGAGCCGTCGTCGATGGTGGCGAGGTTCGTCACGCTGTTGGCCACCGGCAGGAGCACCAGCCGGCCGTTGGGCAGGTTGAAGGCGACCGTGCGGGCGTCTTCGTCGACCGTCTCGACGGTGACGCGCGCCGTCACGGTGTCATGGAAGGAAACGCCCTCGCGCGGCACGGCCTGGACCTGGGCCGACGCCTGCCGCTCGGGCAGGCCGATCCCTATCGCCAACGCGGCGGCAAACGTCGAAAAGCCCGCAGCCAACTTGATCGAACGGATAGTCATCGGCGTGTACCTCTTAAAACCCTGACGCGCCGGACAATAGCGATCCGAACCGGGCGCGCAACCACCAAGCCGCGCCGACTTTAGCTGAAATGGCCGAGAACGGCGCGGGCCACGGTTTCGGGCTGGTCGAGATAGGCCAGATGGCCTGCGCCGGAGATGATTTCGACCCGGCTTGCGCCATTGATTCCCCCATTGATTCCCGTGGCGAATTTCCGCGCATAGCTGGGAGGCAGGACGGCATCCAGGTCGCCCCACAGGATCAAGGTCGGCGCAGCAATCAGGCCAAGCCGCTTTTCCAGACCGGTGTTGCCCAGCGGCCAAAAGGCTCGGGCAGCGGCCTCCGCGGCGCGGGTCATGTCGATCGGCCATTCGATCGAATTGGCGCCTTCCGGTGGCGCCATCAGGGCATTCCATTTTTCGCCGTCGGCGCACATCAGGCCAGGCACGGCGTCCTTGCGCTGCGCCCATGGATCGGCAGCCGGTTCCTTGTCGTCGAACAGGCCGAAGGGCGCGATGAGCGTCAGACGGCGGACATGGCCGGGAAAGATCGCTGCCATCTCGGCCGCAAAGGCACCGCCCACCGAGGCGCCCACGAGATCGGCGCCGGCGAGCCCCGCCTTGTCGATCAGCTGGCGCACCGCCACCACCCAGTCGAGATGCGTGTCGAGTTCGCTGTGGCCCATCGCGCCGGGATAGCCGGGCAGCGACGGTACGATCACCGTGCGCGTCTCCGCGAGCCTGTCGAGGAACGGCAGCCAGCGCGGCAGGCCGCCGAGGCCGGCGAGGAAGCCGAGCTTGGGGCCGTGGCCCTTGGTCCAGACGCGGCAGGGGAAGCCGTTTACATCGACGGTCGTCGTCTTCGGCCCTTGGGCGTTATCTGGCACGAGGCTTACTCCGCGGCGGCGAGCTGCGGGCGGAAGGCGGGGACGGCGGCGCGCTGCCCCTTGGCCATGGGCTTCGGCCACCACTTGTCTTCCCAATCGCCGAACAGATCCTTGACCTTGGGCATCACCTTCTCGGCGAACAGGCGTGTGTTGTACTTGGTCGTGTCCTTGCCCATGTTGCCGTACTGCAGCAGCAACATGAGATGGCCGACGTTCAGGCTCGTCGCCACGTGGCGGATCTGTTCCACCACCTCGTCGGGCGAACCGATCAGGACGTAACCGCCGTCGACGATGTCCTTCATATTGGTGGCCTTGAGTGCGGCCTTGGTCGCGGGGCTGGCAACATTGGCCGCCTTCTGCATCATGCCCTGGATGCCCGAGCGCTGCGTCGCCTCGGTGACGTACCCCGGCGGCGTCGCGAAGCGCGCATCGACGTGCAGGCAGCGTCCGTAGAAGTACTCCGCCGGCTCCGTATAAAGGTCGAGCGCCTGCTGGCGGCTTTCGGCGACGCCGACGAACTGCAGGAAGCCGGCGCGGTATGGATTGCGGTCCTTGCCGAGCTTCTCCATCTCGTTCCAGAAGCCCTGCATTGTCGTGAGGCCGGCCTTGTAGCCGTAGTAAGAGAGGTAGCAGTAGACGTAGTCCATCTCCGCGCACCACCGCCACGTCTCGATCGAGCCGCCGCCGGGAATCCAGATCGGCGGATGCGGGTCGTTCTGGATCGGCCGCGGCCAGATATTGACGTAGCGCTGCTGGTTGTAGCGCCCGTTGAAGGCGAAGGTATCCTTCTCGGTCCAGGCCTTCTTCACCAGGTCATGGGCCTCGAGATAGCGCTCGCGCAACAGGCTCGGGTTTTGGCCGTAGGCGTAGCAGGTATCCATCGGCGAGCCGACCGGGAAGCCCGCGATCAGGCGGCCGCCCGAGATGCAGTCGATCATCGCGAACTCTTCGGCCACACGGGTCGGCGGATTGTAGAGCGCCAGCGAATTGCCCATGACGCAGAGCGCGGTGTCGGTGGTGCGCCGGGCGAGCGAGGCGGCGATCAGGTTGGGCGAGGGCATGAGGCCGTAGCCGTTCGAATGGTGCTCGTTCACGCACACTGCGTCGTAGCCCAGCTCGGCCGCATACTCGAGCTCGTCCATGAAGTCGTTGTACATGTGATGGGCGCGCCTGGGGTCGAACAGCGAGGAATGGATGTCGACCCAGACGCTCGGGTGCTTCCTGTTGAAGTCCTCGGGCAGCTCCGTGTACGGCATCAGGTGGAACCACATGAGCTTCATGGCGCTCTCTCCCTAAACTCGAGCTGCTTTTGGTAAACGACCGTTTACCTGGCCAGCCTGCCCCGACTCAAAAGTCTGTGCAATGTGGGATTTCCGCAGATCTCGGGTAATTTTATTGTTTTTCACCTGCGTCATTCGTTCCGATTCGTATTTTGTGCGTTGCAATCTCGCGGTCGCAACAATAGCTTCGCTGCATCGCAGGAGGCTTTGCCCATGTCCGTTGTCGCTTTCGCGCCCCGCCCGCATCCGACGGCCAACCAGCCGAAGAAGGATCTCTACGAGGTCGGCGAAATTCCGCCGCTCGGTCACGTGCCGAAGAACATGTACGCCTGGGTGATCCGGCGCGAGCGTCACGGCCCGCCCGAGCAGTCGATGCAGCTCGAGGTCGTACCGACGCACGCCATCGGCGAGGACGAGGTGCTGGTCCTCGTGATGGCGGCCGGCGTCAACTACAACGGCGTCTGGGCGGGCCTTGGGCTGCCGATCTCGCCGTTCGACGTCCACAAGCAGCCGTTCCACATCGCGGGCTCCGACGCCGCCGGCATCGTCTGGGCGATCGGCGCCAAGGTGAAGCGCTGGAAGGTCGGCGACGAGGTCGTGGTCCACTGTAACCAGGACGACGGCGACGACGAGGAGTGCAACGGCGGCGATCCGATGTTCTCCACCAGCCAGCGCATCTGGGGTTACGAGACGCCGGACGGCAGCTTCGCGCAGTTCTGCAAGGTCCAGGCGCGCCAGCTCATGAAGCGGCCGCCCCATCTCACCTGGGAGGAGAGCGCGTCGTACACGCTGACGCTCGCCACCGCCTACCGCATGCTGTTCGGCCATCGCCCGCACATCCTGCGGCCCGGTCACAACGTGCTGGTGTGGGGTGCGGCGGGCGGCATCGGCTCGATGGCGGTGCAGCTCATTGCCGCCGCCGGCGCCAACGCCATCGGAGTCATCTCCGATCCGTCGAAGACCGACTTCGTGATGTCGCTGGGCGCCCGCGGCGTCGTCAACCGCAACGACTTCGACTGCTGGGGCCAGCTCCCCGACGTCGACGACCAGAAGGGCTACGCCGAGTACATGAAGAAGTGCCGCAAGTTCGGCGCCGCCATCTGGGAGCACACCGGCAAGGGCAACGACGTCGACTTCGTGTTCGAGCATCCCGGCGAGCAGACTTTCCCGGTCTCGTGCTTCGTCGTGAAGCGCGGCGGCATGGTGGTCTTCTGCGCCGGCACCACCGGCTACAACCTCACCATGGACGCCCGCTTCGTGTGGATGCGCCAGAAGCGCATCCAGGGCAGCCACTTCGCCAACCTCTTGCAGGCGAGCCAGGCCAACCAGCTCGTGATCGAACGCCGCGTCGATCCCTGCATGAGCGAGGTCTTCGACTGGGCCGACATTCCCAAGGCCCACACCAAGATGTGGAAGAACCTGCACAAGCCCGGGAACATGGCGGTACTGGTCTCCGCCAAGCGCCCCGGCCTGCGCACCCTGGAAGACGCGCTGGAGGATTAATCCATTCTCCTCCCCCGCGAAGCGGGGGAGGTGGCCGAAGGCCGGAGGGGGTTATGTCGCTGCCTCCGACCCCCTCCGCCCCCTTCGGGGGCACCTCCCCCGAGACGGGGGAGGAGACGAGAGTTCTCCCGATGCAACTGATCCTTCCAGACCTCCTCTCACTTGCCGCCGAGGCCGAGAGCGCGGCCGATCGCTACGAGACTGAAGCGCGCGAAGCCGTGCGCAAGCGGATCGCGCCTGAGGGCAAGGTCGATGCCAAGCTGCTGGAACGCGAGCAGTTCGCGGCCCACGGCTTCGCCTGGATCGCCACCTACGTATCGGCCATCC
>JAUXWB010000170.1 GCA_030684475.1 Reyranella sp.
GACGATCCGCTTGCGAAGATCCAAGGATAGGGCTCGTGCCATTCATGCTGGCCTCCTGCGATCCCAGCCCTCAGCTTGAATCACACTTCAAGACCCAAGGGAATCCCCTTCCGAGTCCTGCAAACAGGAATGGGCTCTAGTATTCGAAACCCGTCCAACCTAGAGCGACGATGGCGGCGACAAAAATCTTCTCGGAGTTGCCGGATTGGGTCTTCGATCTCCGTGAGCAGTCGGTCGGCGTCTGCGAAATGACCGGGACAGATAAGCTGGGCCGCTCTATTGCTGCGACTGGTAGTGACCTGGATACATTCATCGAGCGATGCAAAGCCGATGCTCATGATTTGGCGGCGAGGGTGCGGCGGTAGCCACCCTTCGAGACGCGGTCCTGCGGCCCGCTCCTCAGGGTGAGGTTGGTGTTGAATCGGCCGTCCGCCAGCTACCCGACCTTCACGACCAGCTTTCCGAAGTTCTCGCCCTTGAGCAGGCCCATGAAGGCCTGCGGGGCCTTGGCGAGGCCGTCGACCACGGTCTCGCGGCTCCTGAGCTTGCCCGCTTTCACGAGACCGCCGACTTCGGCCACGAAGTCGCCCATCAGGGCTGCGTGGTCGGAGACGATGAAGCCCTGGATGGTGAGGCGGCGCTGCACGATGGTGAACATCTTGGGCGGCCCGGCGATCGGCTCGGCGTCCTGATATTCGGAGATGGCCCCGCAGAAGGCGAGACGGCCGAAATTGTTCAGCCGCGCGAACACGGCGTGGAAGATCCGGCCGCCGACATTCTCGAAGTCGGAATCGATGCCCTGGGGGCAGAGCTTGTCGAGCACCGCGCCATAGTCGCGCTCGGTCTTGTGGTTGAAGCAGGCGTCGTAGCCCGCCTCGCGCACCGCCCACTGGCATTTCTCCTCGTCGCCGGCGCAACCCACGACGCGGGCGCCGGCCAGCTTCGCGAGCTGGCCCGCCACCTGGCCGACGGCGCCGGTCGCGGCCGAGACGAACGCCGTTTCGCCCGCCTTGGGCTTGCAGATGTGGGTGATGCCGTACCAAGCGGTGAAGGCCGGCATGCCGAGCACGCCGAGATGGGCTTGGAGCGGCGCGACGGCGGGATCGATCTTGCGCAGGCCCTTGCCGTCATGGAGCGTGTGGCTCGCCCAGTTCAGCATGCCCATCACCGTGTCGCCCTTGGCGAAGCGCGGGTTCTTCGAGTCGACGACTTCGCCCACCGAGCCGCCGGTCAGCGGCTTGTCGAGCTCGAAGGGCGGCGTGTAGGAGCGCAGCTCCGTCATGCGCGGGCGCATGTAGGGATCGAGCGACAGGAAGCGGGACCGGATCAGCACCTGGCCGTCGGCGAGCGCCGGCAGGGTGACCTTCTCCTCGCGGAAGCAGTCGGCGGTGACATCGCCAGCCGGACGCTTGGCGAGCACGATCTGCAGCGCGTCGGTCATGGGCTTGTCCTCATGGGTTGGGTCTTTCGACGAAGTCGCGCCGGCGATAGCCCTGGAGATAGAGCAGTGCGGTGAGGTCGCCATGGTCGATGCGGGCCGTCACCTGGGCCGCGACCGTGGGCTTGGCCCGGAAGGCGACGCCCAGGCCCGCGGCCTGCAGCATCGGCAGGTCGTTGGCGCCGTCGCCGACGGCGAGCGACTGACCGAGGTCGAGGCGGCGCTCAGCGCACAGGCGTTCGAGAGTGGCGAGCTTGGCTTCCTTGCCGAGGATCGGCGGCTGGACGGTGCCGGCCAGGGTGCGGCCGTCGTGGTTCAGCGTGTTGGCTCCGTCGAAATCGAAGCCCAGGCGCTCGTGGATCATCCGGGTGAAATAGGTGAAGCCGCCCGAGACCAGGGCGCAGTAGCCGCCGAACTTGTGCATTGTGGCGATCAGGGTCGCCGCCCCCGCCATGGGGCGGATGCGCTCGGCCGCCTCGTCGAGCTTAGCCACCGGCAGGCCCTTCAGCAGCCGGACTCGCTCGACGAGGGCGCCGGCGAAATCGATCTCGCCGTTCATGGCGCGCGCCGTTATGGCGGCGATGTGCTCGCGCAGGCCCAGGAACTCGGCCAGCTCGTCCAGCATCTCGTTCTCGATGATGGTCGATTCCATGTCGGCTACGAGCAGCCGCTTGCGCCGGCCCTCGGCGAAGAGGGCGACGGCATCGATGCCGGGCAGGCTCACCGTCGGCGTCGCGCCCTCGGGCGGCGCCTCGAACGGCAGGTCGCAGGCGACACCCGGGGCCAGCCAGTCGACGGCGCCGACCGCCGCGCCGCTTGCTTGCAGCTGTTCGGTCGCGCGCTGGACGGCGGCGGCATCGAGGACGGGATGGGCGGGATTGGCGATGAGGACGAAGACGTGGTTCACGGTGGTTCTAATGGCCGATTTGCAATCGGCGGCCAAGCGGTGTCTTTTCGCCGGCCATGGCTCAGGGGCGCGTCATCGTCGTCGCCGGACCGACCGCGAGTGGCAAGTCGGCGCTGGCGCTTGCGCTCGCCGAACGGTTTCAGGGCACGGTGATCAACGCCGATGCCATGCAGACCTACGACACCTTTCCGATTCTGACCGCCCAGCCCACTGCCGAGGAGCGCGCCGGCGTGCCGCATGCCCTCTATGGCGTGATGCCGCTCAGCGAGACGCTGTCGGCGGCACGCTGGCGGACGCTCGCCTCGACGGAGATCGAGCGCAGTCTGGCGGCGGCTCGGACGCCGATCCTGTGTGGCGGTTCCGGTCTTTACCTGCGCACCTTGATGCAGGGCATCGCCGCCGTTCCCGACGTGCCGCTCGAGATTCGCGAGCAGGCCAACGCCGACTGGCAGTCGCTCGGCGCCGACGCTTTCCGCGCGCGGTTGGCCGGCAAGGATCCGGCAGCCGTCCTCAGGCTGAAGCCCGGCGATCGCCAGCGCCATGTCCGCGCCTGGGAGGTGGTGCTGGCGACCGGCCGGCCGCTCAGCGATTGGCAGGCCGATACCGACGCGCCGGCGCCATGGCATTTCACCACCGTGCTGCTGACGTCCGATCGCAGCTGGCTGCGCGACCGCATCGAAAGTCGCTTCGATGCCATGCTGACGCAGGGTGTGCTCGCTGAGGTGCGGACGGTATTCGACCGCGCGCCCGACCCGCGCTGGCCGGGGTTGAAGGCGCACGGCGCACCTGAACTCTTTCGCCACTTCCGGGGCGAACTGGAGCTTGGGAAAGCGCGCCAGATCGCCATCGATCACACCCGCCAATATGCCAAACGCCAGATGACGTGGTTCCGACATCAGATGGCACCAGATCTTGTGGTCGACCCACAGTCTGCTCAATCACTTGAGGTTGTCGCGCAATATTTGACCAAAACAGAGGTCTGAAACTTTACGTTTCGTGCGTTTTTGAGTTGACCCTCCGAGACCTGCCCTCTATGGTCCGCGCCGCCGCAAAACTCGTTTTGCGGCGCATTTGTCAGAGGAGAGCGTGTGATGAAGCCCGAGGAGCCCGCCACGACCGGCGCCGATCTGTTGGTGAAAGCCCTGATCGACGAGGACGTCGAGGTCGTCTTCGGCTATCCCGGCGGCGCCGTCCTTCCGATCTACGATTCGCTGTTCAAGCAGAACCGGCTACGCCACATCCTGGTGCGCCACGAGCAGGCGGCGGTTCATGCGGCCGAAGGCTATGCCCGCTCGACCGGCAAGGTCGGCGTTGTGCTGGTGACCTCCGGTCCCGGCGCCACCAACGCCGTGACCGGCCTCACCGACGCGCTGATGGATTCCATTCCCGTCATCTGTCTCACCGGCCAAGTGCCGACGCACCTGATCGGCAACGACGCCTTCCAGGAGGCGGACACGACCGGCATCACCCGGCCCTGCACCAAGCACAATTACCTGGTGAAGGCGGTGAGCGACCTCGCGCGCACCGTCCACGAGGCCTTCTACGTGGCACGCTCGGGCCGCCCTGGGCCGGTCGTCATCGATCTGCCCAAGGACGTGCTGATGAACAAGCACGACTACACGGCTCCGCCCAAGGTGGCTGTGGAGCACAAGAGCTATCGCCCGCAGACCAAGCCCGACCCGAAGAAGATCGCGCAGGCGATCGAGATGATTGCCCACGCCAAGCGCCCGATCTTCTACGCTGGCGGTGGCATCATCAATTCGGGTCCGAAGGCGTCCAAGCTGCTGGCGCAATTCGTCCATATGACGGGCTATCCCATCACCAACACGCTGATGGGGCTGGGCTCGTTCCCGGCCTCGGACAAGCAGTTCCTCGGCATGCTGGGCATGCACGGCACCTACGAGGCCAACCTGGCGATGCACGGCTGCGACGTCATGATCAATATCGGCGCGCGCTTCGACGACCGCATCACCGGCAACATCAGCAAGTTCTCGCCGGGCTCGAGGAAGATCCACGTCGACATCGATCCTTCCTCGATCAACAAGAACGTGCGCGTCGATCTCGCCATCGTGGGCGACGCTACTCTCGTGCTCGAGGAAATGATCAAGCTCTGGAATGCAAAGCAGCCCAAGGTCGACCTGAAGGCGCTGAAAGCCTGGTGGGCCGAGATCGAGACGTGGCGTGCGCGCAACTGCCTCGCCTACAAGCCGAACAGGGAGACTATCAAGCCGCAGTACGCGCTCGAGCGGCTCTATCACCACATCAAGGACAAGGACCACTACATCACGACCGAAGTGGGCCAGCACCAGATGTGGGCGGCGCAGTTCCTGAAGTTCGAGCAGCCCAACCGCTGGATGACTTCCGGCGGGCTCGGCACCATGGGGTACGGCTTCCCGGCCGCCATGGGTGTGCAGATCGCGCACCCCGACGCGCTGGTGATCGACGTGGCGGGCGAGGCTTCGATCCTGATGAACATCCAGGAGCTCTCGACGGTCGCGCAATACCAGCTGCCGGTGAAGATCTTCATCCTCAACAACCACTACATGGGCATGGTGCGTCAGTGGCAGGAACTGCTGCACGGCGGCCGCTACTCGGAGAGCTATTCGGAGTCACTGCCCGATTTCGTGAAGCTCGCCGACGCCTTCGGCGCGGTCGGCCTGCGCTGCCACGAGCCCGACAAACTCGACGGCGTGATCCAGGAGATGATCAAGATCAGGAGGCCGGTGGTCGTCGACGTGCTGGTCGACGAGGCGGAAAACTGCTTCCCGATGATCCCCTCGGGCGCGGCGCACAACGAGATGCTTCTGGGGCCCGACGACAAGGCCGGCAAGGTTTCCGACGAAGGCATGGTGCTGGTGTGAACGCGCCCATGGAGATTCAAAGCCACACCATTTCGGTTCTGGTCGCCAACGAGCCCGGCATCCTGGCACGCGTTGTTGGCCTCTTTTCCGGCCGCGGCTACAACATCGAAAGCCTGACTGTGGCCGAGACCAACGCCAAGGAGAGCCAGTCGCGCATCACCATCGTGACCAAGGGTACGCCGATGATCATCGAGCAGATCAAGGCGCAGCTCGATCGTCTGGTCCCCGTCTATCGCGTGCGCGACCTCACGGTCGAGGGTCCGCACATCGAACGCGAGCTGGCGCTGGTCAAGGTCAAGAGCACTGGCGAGAAGCGGGTCGAGGCACTCCGCCTGGCCGATGTCTTTCGCGCCAAGGTGATCGACGCCAAGGCCGATTCATTCGTCTTCGAGGTCACCGGCAATTCCGACAAGGTCCAGACCTTCATCGGCCTGATGGAGACACTCGGCCTGGTCGATGTAGGCCGCACCGGCATTGTCGCCATGTCGCGTGGCGGCGAAGCGCTGTAGATGGACTATGCGGCCGCGCTTCTTGGCCTCGCGGTCGTCCATCTGCTGGCAGTGGCCAGCCCCGGCCCATCGACGGTGCTGGTGATCCAGACCGCGGCAGTGTCCGGCCGTCGTGCCGGCCTGCTGGCGGCCTTCGCCATGATGCTGGGGGCGCTCGCCTGGGCGGCGGCCGCGCTCTACGGGCTTCAGATTCTGTTCGCGCGCTTTGAGTGGCTTTACCTGGTGTTCCGTATCGTCGGCGCGATCTACCTGCTCTATCTCGCTTGCATGCTGCTGCGCCATGCCGGCGCGGCGTTGCCGGAGCCCGACCCGTCGGTGGTCCGCGCCGGCGCCTGGCAGGGCTTCCTGAGGGCGCTGCTGCTGCAGCTCAGCAATCCCAAGGTCATGGTCTTCATGGGCAGCATCTTCGTCTCGCTGCTGCCCGCCCAGCCGCCGGCCTGGATGGACGCCACGGTGCTCGCCATCGTGGCCTTCAACGAGTTCACCTGGTTCGCGCTGCTGGCGCTCCTGTTCTCGGGCGATGCCGTCCGCGCGTTCTACCGGCGCACCAAGCGCTGGCTCGACCGCATCATGGGCGGTGTGCTTGGTCTCCTTGGCGCGCGGTTGCTAGTAGCCTAGATTTAGGCGGCTGCCGGCGACGCGGGCCTCGATCTCAGCGAGGTTGGCCGGTGTCTGGGTGATCACGAACAGCGCCTGCGTGCGCCCCGAAATGCGCAGCGGATCGCCGCCCTCTCGCTGCTGCATGTTGATGAAGAATGTGCCTGCGGGCTGGCAGGTCCAATTGCTGCTCAGACCGTCGACATTGACGCCGGGATAGCGCAGGCAGACCTGGGTGAGCGGCTGCCCGCTCGAATCCGTCGTGGTGTCGATCTTCCACTCGCCCTGGAAGATGCGCCGCTGCCCGACCAGCCAGGCGAAGTCGCGACCATCGGCGGTCGAGTAATGGATTTGCGCCGGGCCGCTGCCGCGGGTCCACAGCCAGGTCTTGTGGCTCATCGAACGGGCGGCGCCGTGGGTCGTCGAATTTTCGATGGCATAGTCGAGCCCCGGCATGGGGACGGCCGGCGTGGTCGGCGCATCGGATTTTTCGGCGCAGGCGGACAGGGCAAGGGCAGCGGCCAGGGCGCGCGCGACCGCGGCGAACGGGAAGCGAGACATCGACATCGAGGGGGACTTTCCTTTGTCAGCGGGGGATGCGCGCCTGGAATTGGCTGATGGTCTCACGACCATAGCCCATCGCGAAGGGCGCTGGTGGGTTGCCAGCCGGAATGGATCGCCCTCGACGCGCTTGCGGCGCGCCATTGGCGGGCCACACGCCTCCAGTCTGCCCGGCAGCCCGGCAAAATCCCTACTGTCAACTGTGGAATAGCGGATGCGATGGCCGGAGCCACCCTCCGCGCTGGGCCAGATGTTGCCGGCGAGGAAAGCTTGGACCCCATGAGGAGGACGAAGGAACGCAGGGCGGACATGCGAAGAGTCGGTATTCGAGACTGGTGTTTGAGGGCTGGGTTGTCTAGTAAGCGCCGTTCATTGCAAAGAGCAAACTGCCAGGAGGAATGGGCCCAATGCGTGTCTATTACGATCGTGACGCCGACGTGAACCTGATCAAGGGCAAGAAGGTCCTGGTCGTGGGATACGGCAGCCAGGGCCATGCCCACGCCATGAACCTGCGCGATTCGGGCGTGAAGGACGTGCGCATTGCGCTAAAGCCCGGTTCGGCCACGATCAAGAAGGCCGAGGGCGCAGGCTTCAAGGTACTGAGCCCGGCCGAAGGCGCCAAGTGGGCCGACATCGTCATGATGCTGACGCCGGACGAGCTGCAGTCGGACATCTACAATGCCGATCTCGCCCCCAACATGAGGCCGGGCGCCGCGCTCGCTTTCGCGCACGGCCTCAACGTCCACTTCAATCTGATTACGCCGCGTCCCGATATCGACGTCTTCATGATCGCCCCCAAGGGTCCCGGCCATACGGTGCGTTCGGAGTATGTGCGCGGCGGCGGCGTGCCCTGTCTCGTGGCGGTGGCGCAGAATTCCTCGGGCAACGCACTCGAGATCGGCCTCAGCTATTCGTCGGCGATCGGCGGCGGGCGTGCCGGCACCATCGAGACCTCCTTCAAGGAAGAGTGCGAGACCGACCTGTTCGGTGAGCAGGTGGTGCTCTGCGGCGGCCTGGTCGAGCTGATCAAGGCGGGCTTCGAGACCCTGGTCGAGGCGGGCTACGCGCCGGAGATGGCCTATTTCGAGTGCCTGCACGAGGTGAAGCTGATCGTCGACCTGATCTACGAGGGCGGCATCGCCAACATGAACTACTCGATCTCCAACACCGCCGAGTACGGCGAATACCGTTCGGGCCCGCGCATCGTCACCGACGAGACCCGGGCCGAAATGAAGCGCGTGTTGGCCGACATCCAGTCGGGACGTTTCGCGCGCGACTGGATGCTCGAGAACAAGGTCAACCAGGCCTCGTTCAAGGCCATGCGCAAGAAGATGTCGGAGCACCCGATCGAGGAGATCGGCGCCAAGCTCCGCGACATGATGCCGTGGATCAAGGAAAAAGCCCTGGTCGATAAAGCGCGCAACTAAGCGTGTTGGCGGGCGGCAGCGCTTGCAATCAAGCGCGAGAAAGGCGCTGTAAACAGCGCCGACCCGCACGGATCAGAACGGATAAGAACGGGCTCCCCTCGGGCCCGTTTTTATTTTCAAATTATGTATCCACCGCCGGCCGCGTCGAGCATCGCGCCGGTGATGAAGGAGGCTTCGTCCGACAGCAGCCACAGGATCGCCTCGGCGATCTCGTGGCTCTCGCCGACGCGGTGCATGGGAATCGAGGCCTCGATCCCGGCGCGGAAGGCCGGTTCCTTGAGCCGGCCTTCGGTCATTTCGGTCAGCACCATGCCCGGCCGGATCGAATTGACCCGGATGCCTTCGGAAGCGGCCTCGCGGGCGAAGCCCTTGGTGAAGGCATCGACCGCGCCCTTGCTGGCGGCATAGGCCGAAGAGCCGAGCCGTCCGCCCAGCGTGGCGGCCATCGACGAGACGTTGACGATGGCGCCGCCCCTATGGCCTCCCGGGCCGCCCTGCCTGGTCGACATGCGTTTGGCCGCCTCGCGACAGCACAGCATCAGGCCGATCACGTTCACCGCGAACAGGTTGGCGAGCGCGGCGGCGTCGTAGGAGTCGACCCGGCCGGGGCCGGTGCTGATGCCGGCGCTGTTCACCAGATGGGTGATCGGTCCCAGGGTGCGCTCCGTCTCCTCGAACAACCGCACGATGTCAGCCTCGCGCGCCATGTCGCCTGGCAGTGCGATCGCTTGCCCGCCCTTGGCCACGATGTCGGCCACGATCGCCTTTGCCCGTGTGTCCCGGGTTCGATAGTTGATCGCGACCTTGTAGCCATGCGCCGCCGCCCGACGGGCGGTCTCGGCGCCGATGCCCGAGGCGCCACCGGTGATGA
Organism: Reyranella sp.; assembly: GCA_030684475.1. Classification (GTDB taxonomy): domain Bacteria; phylum Pseudomonadota; class Alphaproteobacteria; order Reyranellales; family Reyranellaceae; genus Reyranella. Next base: position 9,172 of record JAUXWB010000170.1, read on the forward strand.
GAAGCGTTTTGTTCATGCCGGCGATGATATAGTGCCGGCGACGCCTCGGGAGGAAAATCATGAAAGCCGCCGTTCTGTTCAAGCCCAACGAGCCGCTTCAGGTTCTGGACTGCGAACTCGATCCGCCCAAGGCGCTCGAGGTCCGCGTCAAGATGAAGGCGTCGGGCGTGTGCCAGAGCGACTGGCACGTCATGAACGGCGACTGGCCCTCGCCGATGCCGATCGTGCCGGGCCATGAGGCCGCCGGCGAGATCCTGGAATGCGGCCCGGGCGTCACCACGGTGAAGCCGGGCGACCACGTCATCTTCTCCTTCCGCCCGCACTGCGGGCGCTGCCGCTACTGCAGCCAGGGTCGTACCGTGCTCTGCATCGGCCGGGCCGGCTCGCCGCCGGGCGCCCTCTACGACGGCACGCTCCGCATCAAGTACAAGGGCCAGGGCATCAACCAGATGGCCCGCATCGGCACCTTCGCGGAGGAGGTCGTGGTGCCGGAGGAAATGGTGGTGCCGATCCGCAAGGACATGCCGTGGGCGCAGGCCGCCCTGGTCGGCTGCTGCGTGGCAACCGGTGTCGGCGCCGTCACGCGGCATGCCAAGATCGAGGCCGGCTCCACCGTACTGGTGATCGGCTGCGGCGGCGTCGGCCTCAATGCCATCCAGGGCGCCGTGCTGTCGGGCGCGGGCAAGGTCATCGCGGCTGACATCCTCGACAACAAACTCGAGATGGCGAAAACCTTCGGCGCGACCCACACCATCAACACTGCCACGGACAACGATCCGGTGAAGAAGGTGAAGGAAATCGCGGGCCTCGGCGTCGACTATTCCTTCGATGCCGTCAGCAACGACAGGACCCAGGCGCTGGCGTTCGACGCGCTGGCGCCGGGCGGCCATGCCGTGGCGGTCGGCATCTCGGCCGCCACCGTGCGCGCCACCTACTCGCCCTTCATGATGGTGTTCAGCGAAAAGACGGTGAGCGGGACCTTCTACGGTTCGGTGCGACCCGACCTCGATTTCCCCGTGCTGGTCGATCACTATATGAACAAGCGGCTCAACATTGACGGCCTGATCAGCCGCACCTACAAGCTCGACGAGATCAATGACGGCTTCAAGCGCATGATGGCGGGCGAAGTCGCGCGCGGCGTCGTCGTCTTCGACTGATGGCCGACCTCGACGACTTCGGTCTCACCGACGAACAACTCCTGATCCGGCACAATGTCGCCGAGCTTCTGGCGCGCGTGTTGCCGGCGGAGGAGATCCGCCGGCTCGATGCCGCCAGCGAGTTTCCCCATTCCGCCTTCAAGGCCCTGGCCGAGGCGGGCTACATGGCGCTGCCCTACGATCCCGCCTATGGCGGCATGGGCGGCAGCCGCAAGGATCTCGTCGTGCTGGTCGAGGCGCTGGCCCGGCATTACAGCGGCGCCTCCTCGCTCTACCTGCCGACCGTTGTCTATGGCGGCATGCACCTGCAGCTCACCGCCGGCGAACACCTGCGGCGACGCTACCTGCCTGAGATCTGCGCCGGGCGGCTCAAGTCCGCCTTCGCGCTCAGCGAGCCCGACACCGGCTCCGACGCCTCGGGTATCAAGACGCGCGCGGTGCGCGACGGCAACGGCTATCGCCTCACCGGCCAGAAGCTCTACATCAGCGCGGCCCACGTCGCCGACTACCTGATGGTGGTGGCCAAGACCGACAGCGAGGCCAAGCACAAGGGCGTCACCCTGTTCTGGGTCGATGCCCGCGCCGCGGGCCTCACCATGAAGCCGCTGGAGACGCTGGGTCGGCGGACCACGCACGCCAACGAGATTTTTTTGGACGGCGTGTTCGTGCCGGCCGACCATGTGATCGGCGAGGAGAACCGTGGCTGGTCCGGCCTGATGAAAGGCCTCAACCTCGAGCGCCTGTGCCTGGCGGCGCAGGCCTGCGGCAACATGCATTTCGCGATCGAATACGCCAAGGCTTACGCCGTGGAGCGTGTGCAGTTCGGCCAGCCGATCTCCAAGTTCCAGGCGATCCAGCATAAGTTCGCCGACATGCGGATCATGCTGAAGACGACCCAGGCGCTGACCTATCGCCTGGCCGACATGCTCGATGCCGGCCTCAATCCCGTCGAGGAGACGGCAATCGCCAAGATCCAGGGCACCGACGGCGAGTTCAAATGTGCCCATCTCGCCATGGAGATCATGGGTGGCGCCGGCTACACCATGGCGCACGACATCCAGCGCCTGTTCCGCGATGTGCGCGTGGGTTCGATCGGCGGCGGCACCAACGACATCCACCGCAATACCATCGCCAAGCTGATGGGCCTTTAGAGAGCACCTCGAGAATGTGGACGCACACCAACCTCATCCTGAGGAGGAGCCCGAAGGGTCGCGTCTCGAAGGGTGGGCAACAGACCGGGTGCGTGGCCCATGCTTCGAGACGGCCGCCTACGCGGCCTCCTCAGCATGAGGTGGGGTCGCTTCAGGTGCGGCCATGAGAAAGATCGGCGACGCATCGTTCTTCCGCATCGTCGACCGCCTGCTGTCCTCCGGTACCGGCCGGACGCCCGTGGTGCGGTGGTCGATCGACGGCGTTCACTGGCAGCGCGAGCGCCACAGTTACGCCGGCGCCAGCCACGGCTTCACCATCGAGGTGACCAGGGGCAGCCGGGCGGCGAAGCCCGGGTGGACGCTGGTGGTGGTCAAGGAGTACTGGCGTGGCTCCAGCGGCGAGAGCATGAAGTCGCTGCAGTGGGCCCACATCGAGGCCGGCAACCGCGCCGAGGTGGTCGCCTGGCTGGCGCGGCAGGAACGCAAACTCGAGCGCGCGTGAGGGTGCCATGGACATCGCGAAGATTTCGGTCGGCCGCCATCCGCCGAAGGACCTCAACGCCCTGATCGAGATCCCGCTGGGCGGGGTGCCGGTGAAGTACGAGTTCGACAAGGAGTCGGGCGCCCTGTTCGTCGACCGCTTCCTGCATACGGCGATGTTCTATCCCGGCAACTACGGCTTCATCCCGCACACTTTGTCGGCCGACGGCGATCCCTGCGACGTGCTGGTCGTCAGCCAGGTGCCGGTGGTGCCGGGCGCCATCATCCGCTGCCGGCCGGTGGGCGTGCTGCTGATGGAGGACGAGGCCGGCATGGACGAGAAGATCCTGGCCGTGCCGATCGACAAGCTCCATCCCTTCTACACCGGCATCAAGACCTACAAGGACCTGCCGACCGTGCTGTGCGAGCAGATCGCCCACTTCTTCCAGCACTACAAGGACCTCGAGAAAGGCAAGTGGGTGAGGGGCCTGCGCTGGGAAGGCCCGGCCGATGCCGAACGGCTGGTGAGCGAGGCGATCGAGCGCGCCGGTGCGAAGCGTTAGAACGCCTCGGCAACCCGTTGAATCGCCTTGCGAGACCTTGCAGGGCGGTCTAAACCGACCGCACCTTGGTGTTGGGCTTTGAGCAAGCACCAACGAGAACATTTTTTCACTGCAATTACAGAGACTTAACTCAATGCTGTCGCGTGTCATCGGGCTATTTTCGGCGGACATGGGCATCGACCTCGGCACGGCCAATACGTTGGTCTATGTGAAGGGTCGGGGCATCGTTCTCAACGAACCGTCCGTCGTGGCCCTGACCACGCAGAGCGGCAAGCGACAGGTCCTCGCCGTGGGCGAGGAGGCCAAGATGATGCTCGGCCGAACGCCGGGCAACATCCAGGCGATCCGCCCGCTGCGCGACGGCGTCATCGCTGATTTCGAAGTCGCCGAGGCGATGATCAAGCACTTCATCTCCAAGGTCCACAACCGGCGCTCCTTCGCCCATCCCCAGATCGTGGTCTGCGTGCCCTCCGGCTCCACCGCCGTCGAGCGCCGCGCCATCCAGGAATCGGCCGAGAGCGCCGGCGCCCGCAAGGTCTGGCTGATCGAGGAGCCGATGGCGGCGGCGATCGGCGCCGGCCTGCCGGTCACCGAGCCGACCGGCTCGATGGTGGTCGACATCGGCGGCGGCACGACGGAAGTGGCCGTGCTGTCGCTGGGCGGCATCGTCTATCCGCGCTCGGTGCGCGTCGGCGGCGACAAGATGGACGAGGCGATCATCGCCTATATCCGCCGCAACCATAATCTGCTGGTGGGCGAAAGCTCGGCCGAGCGCATCAAGAAGGCCATCGCCTCGGCCTGCCCGCCCGAGGATGGCGAGGGCCGGACCATGGAGATCAAGGGCCGCGACCTGATGAACGGCGTGCCCAAGGAACTGGTCATCACCGAACGGCAGATCGCCGAGAGCCTGCAGGAGCCGGTGAGCGCCATCGTCGAGGCCGTCAAGGTGGCGCTGGAGAATACCGCGCCGGAACTGGCCGCCGACATCGTCGACAAGGGCATCGTGCTGACGGGCGGCGGCGCCATGCTGTCGAACATGGACACCGTGCTGCGCCAAGCTACCGGCCTGCCGGTCTCGGTGGCCGAGGATCCGCTGCTCTGCGTGGCGCTGGGCACCGGCCACGCGGTGGAGAACATCGGCCGGCTGCGCGGTGTCCTGTCGTCGATGTACTAGCCACTGCTAACAGGCCGCACGCCCCGCCCGCTTTGGGGTAGAATGGGCAGGAAATGGCGATCCGGGACGACTTCGAGGTAGTCGCGAGCCAGGTGCGCACAATGGTGCAGCGCTTCGCACTCGGCCTGCTCGTGATCGCCTCGTTCGGTGCCATGCTGGTCGGCAAGGCCGACTCCGTCCTGGTCGAGCATGCCCGCGTGGTGGCTCTCGACCTCGCCAGCCCCGTGCTCGAGGCCATTGCCCGCCCGGTTGCCGCCGCCAACCACGCCATCGCCGACCTCAAGGAATTCGCGAGCTTGCGCGAGGAGAACGCCCGCCTGCGCGAGGAGAACGCCCGGCTGCTGGCCTGGCAGACCGCGGCGCGGCGGCTGGAGAACGAGAACGAGCGCATGCGCGAGCTCGCCAACTTCCGCGAGGGGCCGGAAGCCTCCTTCATCACCGCCCGCATCGTGGGCGACAGCGTCAGCGCCTATGTGCGCGGCGCGCTGCTCAACGTCGGTCGCAAGGCCGGCGTCGCGTCGGGCCAGGCGGTGGTGACCGGCGAGGGACTGGCCGGCCGCATCGCCGAGGTCGGCGAGCACAGCGCGCGCGTGCTGTTCGTCACCGACGTGAACTCGCGCCTGCCGGTCCTGATCGAGCGCACCCGCGAGCGTGCCATCCTGGCCGGCGACAATTCCCCGCGGCTTCGTCTCACGCTGCTGCAGAGCGTGGCCGGCGTGCAGCGCGGCGACCGTATCGTGACCTCCGGCCACGGCGGCAGCTTCCCGGTCGGCATTCCGGTCGGCGAGGTGGTGGAGGCCGGCGAAGGCAGCGTCCGCGTCCGGCCGTTCGCCGATTTCTCCCGGCTCGAGTTCGTGCGCGTCGTCGATTACGGCGTCACCGGCCTGGTGAGCGGCGGCACGTCCGCGCCGGCGGCGCCGGCCGGCGTCAGGATCCGCTGACATGGGAATTTCTGAAATGGGGCTTTCCTGACATGCGCGCCGACGGCCTGCTCGCCATGCTCGACCGCTGGGGGCGCTGGGCCCTGCCCGGCGCGGTCCTGCTGTTCTTCGTGCTGCTGACCCTGGCGCCGCTGCGCGCGCCCTATCTTTCCGGCGCGCTGCCGCTGTTGCCGGCGCTGGTCGTCTTCCAGTTCAGCCTGGCCACGCCCGAGCGGCTGCCCGGGCCGCTGCTGCTGGCCATGGGCATCCTGCTCGACCTGCTGCTGGGCGGTCCCGGCGCGCCGGTCGGCGTGAGCGCACTGGGCTTCGTGCTGATCCGGGCGGCCGTGGTGAACAACCGCCGCTACCTGGTGGGCGTGCCGTTCCTGTTCCAGTGGTTCGGCTTCTGTCTGCTCGCCCTGGGGTTCGTGATCCTCGTGTGGTTCTTCACCGCGCTGTGGACCTGGACGGCCATCGATCCCGTGCCGGCAATGATGCAATATGTCGTGGTGGTCGTGATCTATCCGCTGCTCGCCCCGCTGCTCGCCCGCGTGCGCGCGCGCGACCCGCTGAACGTGCCCGACGAGTCGCGCGGCACGGCGCAGCCGGGGGAGACCACGTCATGAGGTCCGGGTCATGAGGTCCGGGTCGTGAAGCCCTTCCGCAAGGGCGACGGCGAACGCAGCGGGCTGTTCACCCGGCGCGCCCTGCTGCTGGGCGGCGTGCAGGGCGTCCTGCTGTCGGCGCTGGCCGGGCGGCTCTACCAGCTCCAGGTCCTCGAGACCCAGCGCTTCGCCACGCTGGCCGAGGAGAACCGCATCAACCTGCGCCTGCTGCCGCCGTCGCGCGGGCTGATCTTCGACCGCACCGGCCAGCCCGTGGCCGTCAACCGCAACAACTTCCGCGCCATGGCGGCATCGGACCGTGGTCGCGGCGCCGAGGTGCTGGTCGAGCGCCTGGATCAGCTCCTGAACCTCGGCGAGACCGAGCGGAACCGCCTGCTGCGCGACCTCAAGCGCAGCCGCAACGCCCAGCCCGTGGTGGTGCGCGAGAATCTCGGCTGGGACGACGTGGCGCGCCTCGAATTCAACGCGCCCGACCTGCCCGGCGTGTTCATCGACCTCGGCCAGTCGCGTGACTATCCCGAGGGCGAGCTGATGAGCCACATCATCGGCTACACCGGCCGCGTCGCCGACGAGGATCTCGCCGGCCGCGACGACCCGGTGCTGCACCTCGCCACCATACGGTTCGGCAAGAAGGGTGTGGAGCGCTCGCTCGAGGACGACCTGCGCGGCCGCGCCGGCGCCGTCCAGGTCGAGGTCAACGCCGTGGGACGCGTCGTGCGCGAGCTCGACCGCACCGAGGGCCAGCCCGGCTCGAACGCGCTGCTCACCGTCGATCTCGACCTGCAGCGCTTCGCCGCCGACAGGATGAAGGAGCACCGGAGCGGCTCGGTCGTCGTGCTCGACGTGGTCACCGGCGACGTGCTCGCCATGGTCTCGACGCCCGGCTTCGACCCCAGCACCTTCGCGCGCGGCATCACCCATGCCGAGTGGCGCGACCTGCTCGACAATCCCGAGCGGCCGCTCAACAACAAGGCGATCGGCGGCATCTATCCGCCGGGCTCGACCTACAAGATGGTGACGGCGCTCGCCGCCCTCGAATCCAAGGCGATCGAGCCCTGGACGCGGCTGCCCTGCCTCGGCTACCTCGAACTGGGCAAGATCAGGTTCCATTGCTGGCTGAAGGGCGGCCACGGCTCGACCAACGTCGTCGAGGCGCTCGCCCAGTCCTGCGACTGCTTCTTCTACGAGGCGGCGCGGCGTGCCGGCGTCGACCGCATCAGCGACATGGCCGTCCGCCTGGGCTTCGGCAAGCAGAGCGAGCTCGGCTTGCCGGGCGAATCGGCCGGCAACCAGCCGACGCGCGCCTGGAAGCAGGAGAAGGTCGGCAAGCCGTGGCAGCACGGCGACACGTTCAACCTCGGCATCGGCCAGGGCTACATGACCTCCACGCCGCTGCAGCTCGCCATCATGACGGCGCGTCTCGCCAACGGCGGCTACGAGGTGCAGCCCAACATGCTGCTCGCCAAGGCGACGCCGCGCGAGGAGCTCGGGCCGCCGCCGCCCACCCTCAAGCCCACGGCGCCGTCGCTCCGGCTCAACCCGCAGCATCTGGCCCTGATCCTTGACGGCATGAACCAGGTCGTGAATTCCGGCCAGGGTACCGCCAATCACCTTCGCCGCGATGCCGACGGCAGGGTGCGCGATCCGGCCCTGGCCTTCGCCGGCAAGACCGGCACCGCCCAGGTCAAGCGCATCACCGAGCGCGAGCGTGAGCTGGGCATCACCCAGGCTTCGCTGCCGTGGCACCTCCGCCACCATGCGCTGTTCGTCTGCTACGGCCCGGTCGACAATCCGCGCTATGCCTGCGCCGTCATCGTCGAGCACGGCATGGCCGGCGGCACCACCGCCGGCCCGATCGGCCGCGACGTGCTGGTCGAGACCATGAAGCGCGACCCGTCGCGCCGCAGTGGCCGCTTCCGCAAGATGGCGTCGCGATGAGCAGCATCGCGCTGGACGCCCCGGCGCCGGTCGGCTTCGCGGAGCGGATCTGGCGCATCAACTGGGGTCTGGTGCTGGTGCTGACGGCGATCGCCGGCATCGGTGTGCTGGCGCTCTACTCGGCGGCCGGCGGCCGCTTCGAGCCCTGGGCCAGCCGCCATGCCGTGCGCTACGGCGCGGCGCTGGCGCTGATGCTGACGGTGGCGCTGATCCACCCCAGGGTCTGGCTGACGCTCGCCTGGCCGATCTACATCGTCTCGCTGTTGCTGCTGGTCGCCGTCGACCTGATCGGCAAGATCGGCATGGGCGCGCAGCGCTGGCTGGTGATCGGGCCGATGCAGATCCAGCCCTCGGAGATCGCCAAGGTGGCGGTGATCATGGTGCTGGCGCGCTACTACCATGGCCTGCGCAAGGAGCAGGCCTCGCAGCTCCTCTACACCCTGCCGGCGCTGCTGGTGATCCTGGTGCCCGTCGCGCTGGTGATGGTACAGCCCGACCTCGGCACCGCGATGATGGTGCTGATGGGTGGCGGTGCGCTGCTGTTCGTGGCCGGCATGCGGCTGTGGATTTTCCTGGCCGCGGCGGTGACCGCGGTGGCGTCCCTGCCGGTCGCCTGGTCGTTCCTGCACGAATACCAGCGCAAGCGCGTGCTTACCTTCCTCGATCCGGATAGCGACCCGCTGGGCGCCGGCTACCACATCACCCAGTCCAAGATCGCCATCGGGTCGGGCGGCCTGTTCGGCAAGGGCTTTCTCCAGGGCACGCAGTCGTCGCTCAACTTCCTGCCCGAGAAGCAGACCGACTTCATCTTCACCACCTTCGTGGAGGAGTGGGGCATGATGGGCGCCTTCGCGCTGCTCGCCCTGTTCGCCCTCGTGCTGATCTGGGGCTTCTCCATCGCCTTCCGCAGCCAGCACCATTTCGGCCGCCTGCTGGCGCTCGGCGTCACCGCCATGATGTTCCTCTACGTCTTCATCAACGCCGCCATGGTCATGGGCCTCCTGCCGGTGGTCGGCGTGCCGCTGCCGCTGGTCAGCAACGGCGGCACCGCCATGGTCTCGGTGATGTTCGCCTGCGGCCTGCTGATTGGCGTCAATGTCTACCGCGATGCGCAATTGCCGTGGGCACGCTGAGGATCCGGCAAAACAGCGCGGGGATTTCTTTGCCGCGCGGCTATCGACAAGGGGTATCCGCCTTGGTATAGCCGCGCCGCTTCCGGCAGTGCCCCGGGCAATTGGGGGCGCTTAGCTCAGTTGGTAGAGCAGCTGACTCTTAATCAGCGGGTCGTAGGTTCGAGCCCTACAGCGCCCACCATTGCCGGACTGCAACGAAGCCCCGCCGAGCGGGGCTTTTCCATTTGTCGTCCGGCCCTGCGCTCCCTGCCGCGCACGCCTCGGACAGGCTGCGCGAGGCGCTGGCCGCGGCAGTGCCCGACAGCCACCTCGCCTTCATGCGCCGCTGCAGCTTGCACCGCATGGCCGGCGACTATGCCGCGAAAGATAAGTTGCAAGTTCAACAGGAATTTTCTAGGAAAAATCCTACGTCGACCGACATGCGTTCCGCCCCCTTCGCCATCCGGGGCCGGGCGCATGGCCTGGACGTCTCACTCGTACGTATGGGCTTCATCCGGTCCGGTAACCGCCCGCCAAGGTCCGCGGGAGCAAACACGAGGGATCGTCATCCTGCGGGAGAGGATCACCAAAGGGTACCGGGAGAGGGCTCATCCCGCTCCGATCAAGAACATAGCGGGTGCCTGCCCCTTGGCCGTAACCGGCGGCGCGCCCCAAACCCGACGCGACACACGATCATACACGCGCACCCACCCGCACAGACACGATCCCGAACGCCTGCACGAGCGCTTGCATTGCCTGCAAGCAAGGGCCGGGGTCGGATGGTCACGGCCGATCGAACAGGTCCGACAACGCAAGGAACGAAGGCGTCTCGTGACGCCGGACTCCTCCGGGACCCCGACAAGCAGAGACCGCCCCGGGAAGCCGCTTCCCGACGGCGATCGGAACGAGGGCACAAGCTCCGAACCCGTCGGGCAGCAAGGCTGCCTTGTCCCGGTTCCAAAGGACAGAAGGGCGACAGCGGCACTGGCCTCTAACGACTTGGACCGATTGGGTTTTAAGTCTCGCCGGTTTCACGGGACTCGACGTGTGCCCGCGAACTGACACTTCAGGACAAATCCTGACACATCGTCTCGAGTGTCCTGAGTTGTCCGGTCGGGATCGAAAATTTCAAGCCGGAGGGAGAGCCGGCGATCCCCGCCTCAGTGGCGATGGCCGCCGCCGCCATAGCCGCGCAGCGCGCCGTAGCGCGCGACCTGCTCGGGGGTCAGCACCGCCATCATGTCGAGATGATAGCGCAGGTGGGCGGCCCTGAGTGCCGCCTGGGTCGCGCCAATGCTGGCGCTTGCCGCGTCGAGCGTGCCGGCCGTCGCCCGCTTCTCGGCGAACAGGCGGTCGAGCGCCGTTTCATCGGCGATCAGCCGCTCGCCGAGCGGGATCGCCTCGGCCTTCATGGCGGCGACCAGGGCTTCGGTGCGGCTGCGCTGCTCGGGCGTGAGGCCGAGCGGGCCGGCCAGCTCCAGCACATGCGTCGGCCCGGGATAGCCGTTAAGCTCCGCCGGCAGGGCGAGCCCCATGCCGCGGCCGGCGCGCAGGTCGGCAAGCTGCTCGGCCGACAAGGTCTTGACCGGGCGGGAGTCCTGGCCGGCGTAGGGTTGCGGGTGGTGCTGCGCCTGGGCGGCCAGCGGCAGCACGAGGGCGGCTGCGAAGAGGCTTGCGATGCAACGCATGTTGGACTCCTTTGAGGCCAGAATAGCGGCAAGGGACAGGGTATGACCAAGCGAATCGGAATCTTGACCAGCGGCGGCGACTGCGCCGGCCTCAATGCGGTGATCCGCGCCGTAGCGTTGCGTGGGCATCACGGCTACGGCTGGACGACGATCGGCATCGGCCGCGGCACGCTGGGCCTGCTCGAGCGCCCGGTCGAGGCCGTGACGCTCGAGCCGGCACGCCTCGATTCGGCGCTGGCACGCCAGGGCGGCACGTTTCTCGGCAGCACCAATCGCGGCGATCCTTTCGCCTTTCCCATGCCGGACGGCAGCCTGAAGGACCGCTCCGGCGAGATGGTCGAGGGTTTGCGACAGCTCCGTCTCGACGGGCTGATCGGTGTCGGCGGCGACGGCAGCCTCGCCATCCTGCGCCGCCTGCTGGCGCCGTCGGGCCTGCCCTTCGTCGGCATCCCGAAGACCATCGACAACGATGTCGGCCAGACCGAGCGCGCCGTCGGCTATTCGACGGCCGTCGCCATCGCCACCGAGGCGCTCGACCGGCTGCAGCCGACCGGCGCCAGCCATGAGCGCGTCATGGTGCTGGAGGTGATGGGGCGCGACGCCGGCCACATCGCCATCGCCGCCGGCATCGCCGGCGGCGCCGATGTCGTGCTGATTCCCGAAGTGCGCTGGCAGCTCGATCGCGTCACGGGTCACATCGCCCGCCTCCGTGCCGAGGGTCGAACCTCGGCGCTGGTCGTGGTGGCCGAGGCCGCCGGGCAGTCCGACGAAGTGGCCGATGCGGCGGTCGATGCGCCCGATCAGGGCGTCGGCGAGTGGCTGGCCAAGCGGCTGGCGAAGGCGACGGGCGCCGACGCGCGCGCCACGGTGCTGGGCCACGTCCAGCGCGGCGCCATGCCCACGGCCGAGGACCGTCTGCTCGCCTCGGCGCTGGGTGTTTGCGCGGTCGACGTGCTGGCCGGCGGCAAGGGCGACCGGATGGTGGCGTGGCGGAACCGTCAGGTGATCGACGTGCCGCTCGAGAAGGTGGTCGGCCGCTCGCGCACCGTCGATCCCGACGGCACCCTGATCCGCACGGCCCGGGCGTTGGGGATCTGTCTCGGCGACGCTGCCTAGGTTGGGGTGGATCGGGCGAGATCGCTTCGGGCGATCCAGAAGACCTCGCCTTCGCTCTGCTCGGTGTCGAGCCAGAGCAAGGGCAGGCGCGGGGAGGCGGCCTCGAGCGGCTTGCGGCCGCGGCCGATCTCGCAGAGCAGGCCGCCGTTCTTCGCGAGATGCTTCGGCGCTTCGGCCAGGATACGGCGCACCAGGTCGAGTCCGTCGTCGCCGGCGGCCAGCGCCATCCGCGGCTCGTGGCGATACTCCGGCGGCAGCCTGGCCATGCCGCGGGCGTCGACATAGGGCGGGTTGCTGAGGATCAGGTCGTAGCGACGGTTGTCCAGCGGTTCGAAAAGGTCGCCGCGATGAAGCGTGATGCGGTCGCCCAGGCGATGGGTCGCCACGTTGCGGCGCGCGAGCGCCAGCGCGCCGGCCGAAAGATCGACCGCGTCGATCCGGGCGCGCGGAAAAACCAGCGCTGCCAGGATGGCCAGGCACCCCGAGCCGGTGCAGAGATCGAGCACGCGGCGGATGCGGTTGGGATCGTCGATCGGCAAACCGCCGCCCACCAGCAGGTCGCCGATGAAGGAGCGCGGGATCAGGGCCCGCCGGTCGACGTGGAAGCGCACGCCGTGCATGTAGGCCGCCCCCACCAGGTAGGGCGACGGCAGGCGCAGCGCCACGCGAGCGTCGATCAGGGTCAGCAGCCGCGCCCGTTCGGCGGCGGTCGGCTTGAGGTCGAGATAGGGGTCGAGACTGTGAATCGGCAGACGGAGCGCCTCCAGCACCAGGAAGGCCGCTTCATCGCGGGCGTTGGTGGTGCCATGGCCGTAGGCGAGGCGGGCGGCCCGGAAGCGGCGAACCGCGAACCGGAAGAAGTCTCCCAGCGTGACGAGAGAGGGTTTGGTGAGGCGGGGCATGCCGGCCTAGATTACCCGACATGAATCGCCGCGCCTTCCTTTTCGCCCCGGTGGCGGCTGCGATCACGCTCGGCCCGGCCCGCGCGGCGTCGTACATCAAGGTCATCTATGTCGGCGGCTGGGACTGTCCACCCTGCACGACATGGAAGAATGCGCACAAGGCCAGGTGGCTGGCCTCGCCGGAGTTCCGGGAAGTGACATGGATCGAGGTCGAAGCGCCCAGGCTCAAGGAGGCCTACCAGGAGCGCTACTGGCCGGGCGACCTGAAGCCGGTCCTCGAGCAGATCCCGCGCAAGAGCGGCACGCCGCGTTTCCTGATCGTCAAGGACGGCACGGTCGTGTCCAACGGGTTCGGCGTCAGCAAATGGACGTCGACGATGGCCGATCTCAAGAAATTGCTGGGCGAGTAGGATGGCCGGCGCCCTCGACGGACTGGTCGTTCTCGACCTGACCACGCACCTGTCGGGCCCGTTCTGCGGCATGCAACTCGCCGACCTCGGCGCCGACGTCATCAAGATCGAGAACCCGCAGGGCGACGCCATGCGCGGCGCGCCTCCCTTCGTCGAGGGCGAGTCGGCGCCCTTCATGCTGTGGAACCGCAACAAGCGTGGCATCAAGCTCGACCTGAAAAACACGGACGACCTCGAGATTTTCTGGGACCTTGTCGATGGCGCCGATGTCGTGCTGGAGAATTTCAGGCCCGGTGTGATGGAGAGGCTGGGCCTCGGCTGGCTGGCGCTCAGTGCCCGCAACCCGCGGCTGGTGCTGGGCTCGATCTCGGGCTTCGGCCAGACCGGACCCTATGCCAGGCGCGGCGGCTTCGACCTGATGATCCAGGCGATGTCGGGCCTGATGTCGGTGACCGGACCCAAGGACGGGCCACCTTACCGCATTCCGCTCGCCATCTCCGATGTCGGCGCCGGCCTCTATCTCACCATCGGCATCCTGGCCGCCCTGCAGGCGCGGCAGAAGACCGGGCAGGGCCAGTGGGTCGAAACCTCGCTGCTCGAGGCCACGGTGTCGCTGGGTGTCTACGAGGCCGCGAACTATTTCGCCAACGGCAAGAGGCCGGACAAGCTCGGCCAGGCCCATCGCGGCTCCTCGCCCTACCAGGTGTTCCAGACGGCCGACGGCTGGCTCACCATCGGCGGCGCGCAGCAGAATTTCTTCCGCAAGCTCTGCGCCCTGATCGGCAAGCCCGAGGTGGCCGACGATCCACGCTTCAAGGCCAACGCCGACCGCGTGAAGAACAACGAGCTGATCGTGGGCATCCTGCAGGCCGAGATCGTGAAGCGCTCGACCGCCGACTGGATGACGGCGCTGGAGGCCGAGGGCATTCCGGCCGGGCCGGTGCTGCATCACGACGAGGTCTTCGCCGATCCGCAGATCCTGGCGCGCGGCATGGTGGCTGAAGTGGACCATGCCACAGCGGGCCGCCAGAAGACGCTGGGCGTGCCGCTAAAACTGTCGGCCACGCCGGGCGGCGTTCGCCGCGCCGCGCCCACGCTCGGTCAGCACGATGCCGAGGTCCGGGCCGGAAGGCGGAAGAGGCGCCGCTAGTAGCTGTGTCGCCGCTGGTAGCGGGTCCGGGTCACGACCGTGGGCGCCGGCGCCGAATAGTAGGTTGGCCGGCTGTAGTAGGTCGGCTGACTGTAGTAGGTGGGCTGGCTGTCGTAGCCGCGATTGGTACTGTAGGACGAGTTGGGATAGCCCGAGGACTCCACGCAACCCGGGGTCACGGCCACGAGGCCTGCCGCCATCAGCCATTTCACATTGCGCATGTTGACCTCCATCGGAGGCCCGCCGAAGGAACGGGACTCCCATGCAATGAGGTACGTCGGCGCCGGTGGCGTTATCGCGGCGGCAAAATGAATTTATGTAAAGTCGGTCGCGCAAACCCGATGGGAACGCCGGCGTCGCTCAGAGCGCACCCGGTGCGGGGCCGCGCGCCGCCTTGGCGTCGAGCTTGGGTGGGTGCGTGACGATCGACTTCAGGGCGGGCGTGGGCTTCTTGAGCTTGGCGATGTTGGGCAGCGGCCGCGCGAGGCCGGGAATGCCCTTGAAGGCCTGCTCCATCGCATGGGCGGCGCCCAGCACCTCGCCGTCGCCGCGGAAGCGGCCGATCACCTGCAGGCCAAACGGCATCCTCCTGTGGTCGAGGCCGCAGGGCAGGGCGACCGCGGGATTGCTGGCGAGCGTGACGAAGTAGACCGTGGCCATCCAGTGATAGTAGTTGCGCAGCTTCTTGCCATCCATTTCGTCGATGTAGAGCTGCTTCCACGGGAAAGGCGAGAAGCCGACCGTGGGGCCCAACACCAGGTCGTAGTCGCGATAGAGTTCCTGGAACTTGCGGAAGATGCGTGTCTGCTCGGCGTGCGCCCAGGCGAAGTCGGCGAGGCTGAGTTTGGCCCCGATCTCGTAGTTGGCGATGATGTTGGGGCCGAGCATCTTCTTGTTGTTGGTGTAGGCGTCTTGATAGCGCGACAGGAAGCTCACGGCGCGGATCACGTCGAAGCAGCGATCGGCCTCGCCGTAGTCGATCTCGACCTTGTCGAGCCGGCGGAACAGCGGCTTCATCGCCTTGATCTTCTCGCGCATGGTGGCGCGAATGCCCTTCTCGACGGGCGCGCCGCTGAAATCCTCGGTCCAGGCGACACGGAGACTGCCGAGATCGACCGGCCAGGGCTCGGCGAAGGCAGCGCCATCGATCGGGAAAGAGAGCGGATCGGTGTCGTGCTGGCCGATCTGTGTCGCATAGAGCAGGCAGAGGTCGGCGACCGAGCGGCCCATCGGCCCCAGCACCGAGATCGGCGTCCAGCCCATGGCGCGGCGCTCGACGGCCACCATGCCGGGCGAGGGGCGGAAGCCCACGATGCCGCAATAGGCTGCCGGATTGCGCAGCGAGCCGCCGGTGTCGGAGCCGGTGCAGACAGGCAGGAGATCGGTGGCGAGCGCCGCCGCCGAGCCGCCCGAGGAGCCGCCGGCATTGAGCGTGGTGTTGAACGGATTGCCTGTGGCGCCCCATACCGGGTTGCGGCTGTTCGAGCCGGCGCCGAATTCCGGCACGTTGGTCTTGCCGACGATGATCGCGCCGGCCTGGCGCACGCGGCTCACCATCACGTTGTCATAGGCCGGCACGAAGTCGCGGTAGAGCGGCGAGCCGTAGGTCGTGAGCAAATCCTTGGTCTCTTCAAGATCCTTGATGCCGGTCGGCAGCCCGTGCAGCAGCGGCAGTTCCTCGCCACGGCGCACCGCAGTCTCGGCGGCCTTGGCTTCCTTGCGCGCGCGGGCCACGCACATGGCGGTGACGGCGTTGACCGCGGGATTCACCTCCTCGATGCGGGCAAGGCAGGCCTCCAGCAGTTCGACCGGCGAAATTTCCTTGGTGCCGATACGACGACGCATCTCGACGGACGACAGCGAAACCAGCTCTTCCTTGGACATTCTTCCCCCTTCGCGGACGGGCGAGCTTAGGGCACGATGCCTGCTGGAGGAAACAAACAATGGTTCATCCGCTTCGCGAGACGGCGGCGATAAGCGGCGTCGGCGAAACCGCCTACACGCGCGGCACGCCCAAGAGCGCGCTCGCCCTGCAGCTCGAGGCGAGCCTCGCCGCCATCGCCGACGCCGGGCTCTCGCCGCGCGATATCGACGGCGTCGTGCCCTATTTCCCGGGCGGCGGTATTGCCGAGGATTTCATCGCCAATCTCGGCCTGCCCGACCTCAAGCTCTCTCTGTTCGTGCCGATGGGTGGCGCCACCTGCGTCGCTGCCATCCAGAGTGCGGCGATGGCGGTGGCGACGGGCGTCTGCAACCACGTGCTGATCGCGGTCGGCCGCACCGGCTATTCCGGTGCGCGCGTCTCGACCCGCCTGCAACAGTTCCCGCAGTTCGCGCTCGCCGCCGAGTTCGAGGCGCCGATCGGCATGTTTGCGCCGGCCCAGCTCTATGCCCAGGGTGCGCGCCGTCACATGGAACTCTACGGCACCACGGCACGCCATTTCGCAGAGATTGCCGTGGTCACGCGCCAGCACGCGATCCTGAACGGCAACGTCGTGATGAACAAGCCGCTCACGGTCGAGGAGCATCACGCCTCGCGCATGATCTCCGATCCCTTCCGCCTTTTCGACTGCAGCCTCGAGAGCGACGGTGGCGCTGCCATCATCATCAGCCGCGCCGACCGCGCGCGCGACCTCAGGAAGCCGCTGGTGACGATCATGGGCGTGGCCGAGGGCCATCCCGAATCGCCGGCCTCGATCGCGCAGCGTCCGGATCTTCTGGAGTTCGGCCTCGTGAAGTCCGCGCCGCGCGCCTACGAGATGGCCGGCGTCGGTCCGAAGGACATCGACGTCGCCGAGATCTACGACTGCTTCACCTTCACGGTGATCCGCCAGCTCGAAATCCTGGGCTTCTGCAAGACCGGCGAGGGCGGGCCGTTCGTCATGGACGGCCGCATCGGTCTTGGCGGCGACCTGCCGATCAACACCCATGGCGGGCTTTTGAGTCAGGGCCATGTCGTGGGCCTCAACCATGCGATCGAGCTCACCCGCCAGCTCCGCGGCGAGGCCGGCCGCGCCCAGGTCAAAGACGCGGAGGTGGGCCTCGTCACCGGCTATGGCGACATGGGCGACGGCTCGATCGCCATCCTGAGGAGAGCGGCATGAGCGCCGCCCCTGTTGCCGCGCCCGCCCCGGCCCCCGAACGTCCGCTGCCGACGCCGACACGCGAGAGCCAGCCGCACTGGGACGGCATGCGCGAGGGCCGCTTCCTGCTCCAGCACTGCGTGGCCTGCGGCAAGGTCCGGCATTATCCGCGGCCGGTCTGCCCACACTGCTTCTCGATGGAGAGCATTTTCAAGGAAGCGGCACAGGGCGGGGCGATCCATACTTGGACGGTGTGCCACCATCCCTTCAACTTCTTCTTCAAGGCATCGGCGCCTTACATTGTGGCGCTGGTTGACATGGATGCCGGCGTGCGCGTGAACGCGCCGCTGCGCGGAGTAGCCGAGGCCGACCTCAAGATCGGCAAGCGCGTCCGGCTCGGCTTCGAGCCGGTCAACAAGGAAGTGACGCTGCCGTTCTTCGTCGCCGAGTGATCGGCGTCATAAGGCCTTGCGGAGCGTGAGATTGAAGCGGCGGCGTCCAGTCAGCGGGTGCTCGCTGTCCTTCAGCGTCAGCACACCGTGAAAGGCGAGGCGTGACGGGCCGCCCCACACCACGACGTCGCCATGACGGAGCGCCACCTTTTTCATCGGATCGGAGCGCTTGGGCCCGCCGAACTGGAACGTCGCAGGAACGCCCAGCGAAACCGACACGATGGGATGGCCGTAATCGGCTTCGTCGCGGTCCTGGTGCGGCGACAGGCGCGCGCCGGTCTCGTATCGGTTGATCAGGCAGGCATCGGGCACGAAGCTCGTGACGCCCGCTTCGGCGGCGGCGGCGCCGGCCAAGGCCAGGAAAGCGGCGGGCATCGCGGGCCACGGCCTGCCGCTTTCGGGATCTTCCGCCGTGTAGCGATAGCCCTTGCGGTCGGTGATCCAGCCGGCCGCACCGCAATTGGTCATCGCAACCGACATCTCGAAGCCGCCCGGCGTCGTCATGCGCCGGAACGGCGCCTCCGCGGCAACCTCGTCAATGGCCGCGAGCAGCGCTTCGCCGCAGGGCAGCGCCCGGCCGCGCAGCACCGCAGCGCCCGGGCCCAATGCCTCCATTCCGCCATCAGTGTCGAACAGGCTCTGCATCGTGGCCCGGATATATAGGGCATCGTCGACCGGAACATCAGGAGTAGCGTGATGAAGAGTTGGATCACTGCCGCCGCTGTGATCGCAGCCGGCATGGCGGCCACTGCCGGAACCGCCGCCGCCCAGTCCGGCGATGCCTCGCGCGGCCAGCGCGTCTTCAATACCCAGTGCCGCGCCTGCCACACGCTCGAGAAGGATGGCGCCAGCACGGCCGGTCCCAACCTTCACGGCGTGTTCGGCCGCAAGGCCGGTACCGGCGGAGGCTACGACTCCTCCGACGCCATGAAGAAGTCGGGCATCGTCTGGGACGACACCACGATGGCCGAGTACAACCGCGACCCCAAGGGCAAGGTGCCCGGCACCAAGATGCTCTTCAACGGCGTGAAGAACGCCGGCCAACTCGCCGACCTGGTCGCCTATCTCAAGGAAGCGACCAAGTGAAGAATTGGATCGGTGTGGCGAGCCTGCTGATCGCCGGCATGCTGGGTGTCGGAGTGGCGGCGTCGGTGGCATCGGCGCAGGATGTGGCCAAGGGCGAGCGCGTGTTCGCGACGCAATGCAAGGCCTGCCATACGCTCGAACGGGGCGGGGCGACCACGGCCGGACCGAATCTCTACCGTATCATGGGCCGCAGGTCGGGCACCGGCCAAGGCTACGGCTATTCCGAGGTGATGCGCCGGTTCGGCATCGAATGGAACGACACGACGCTCGCCGCCTATCTGCGCGATCCCCGGGCCGATATGCCCGGCACGAAGATGGTCTTCGCCGGCATAAGGCAGTCTAGCCAGATGGCCGATCTGATCGCCTACCTCAAGGACGCGACGAGGTAGCCCCTCACGTCGTGACTCCTCACCCTGTCGCACTGTCGCGCGCCCGCGCATAGGCGATCGATCCCAGCGCGAGCCCGGCCGCCAGCGTGCCGAACACCCAGCGATAGGCCGTGTCGCCGGCGCCGAAGGCTTCCACGATGTAGCCCGTGCCGGCCGGCAGCACCGCGAGCCCCAGGCACTGCGCCATGTTGACCGTGGTGACGCCGCGACCGGCCAGGCGGTCGGGAAACAGCGCCCGACCCTGGGCCACGATCACCGTGCTGTAGGCGCAGAAGAAGCAGAAGGCTACCAGCAGCACCACGGCGAGCCACAGCGGCGGCTCGGCCAGCAGTGCCATGACGGCGAGCAGCACCATCGAGATCACGGCCCCGCCGAACACGACCGTCTTGCGCGAGCGCAGCACGCGGTCCATCGGCCCGTAGGCCAGGATACCCAGGATCTGCGCCGCGCCCATGGCGAGCAGCACATTGCCGCGCGCCATGCCGTCGAGCTTGTGCACGTCGTAGAGATAGGGCCCGCCCCATACGCCGAGCACGGTCAGCATCGTGGCATAGGTGAAGAAATGCATGGAGAGCACCGGACCGAGGCCGGGCGTGCGCCACACCTGCCACAGGCCGCGCAGGATTTCGGCCGGAGTCTCCTTGTCAGGCTCCGCACCGCGCGCCGCCTGGTAGAATTCCGGCGGCCGGTCGCGCACGACGGCATAGAAGCCCACTGCTACCAGCAGCGTGACGGCGGCGAAGCCGAGAAAGCCGTGGCGCCAGCCCACGGTCGCGGCGATCCAGGCGAGCGGCGTCGCTGCTGCCAGCGTGCCGACGTTGGAGGCGGCGAACACCCACGACAGCGCCGTCGCGAGCCTGGCCGGCGGGAACCAGCGCGAGCACAGGAACACCACCGACATGAACGAGGCGGCGCAGCCTACGCCCACGACGGCGCGGCCGGCGATGAGGTCGGCGGCGTCGCTGGCCGTCGCGATCCACAGCGAGCCCGCCATGGCCAGCAGCGACAGCGCCGCCACCGTGCGCCGGGCACCGAAGCGGTCGAACCACATGCCGACCGGAATCTGCACGGCGAACAGCGCGAAGAAGAAGGCGCTGCCCGCCCAGCCGAGCTGGCGCGCCGAGAGATCGAGGTCGCGCGCGAGTTCCGGCGCGATCACGCTGTTGGAGACACGGTAGAACTGGCTGAGGCAGGTCACCGCGATCAGCAGCAGCAGGAGCGGAAGTCTCGACGCCATGACGCGGCTTGCTAGCACGAACGGTGGTCACGTTCCTTCGGTATGGGCCGAACCATCGACCCGAGCCGCGCCAACGTCCGTGCCCCCGCCTGCACCCCCGCCCCGCCGGGACCCGGCAACCGTCTTTCGTGCCCGGCGTTTAATCCAGATCAAAGCGCGCGAGCCGTTCCGGGCCGATCCTGCCCCGTAATCACTTGACCCAGTGCGGGGGAACGCATGAAAGCCGCAGATATCATGACCACCTCGGTGGTCTGCATCAAACCGGACGCGACCGTCCTCGATGCCGCGCGTCTGCTGCTCAGTGAGCACATCAGCGCCCTGCCGGTGGTCGACACGGCCGGCCATCTGCAGGGCATCGTGAGCGAAGGCGATCTCATCCATCGGGCCGAAATCGGCTCCGAGAAGCAAGTCACCCGCTGGAAGGCCCTGTTCGAGGAGGGCGCCACTCTGGCGCGCGACTACCTCAAGGCCCACGGCCGGAAAGTGTCCGACGTCATGAGCCACCCGGTCGTCATGGCCGAAGAGGATACCGAGCTGTCGGTCGTGGCGGCGCGGATGGACCAGTTCGGCATCAAGCGCCTGCCCGTGGTGCGGGGCGGCAAGGTGGTGGGCATCGTGAGCCGCGCCAACCTGCTGCAGGCGCTGATTTCGGCTCCGACGGCAAGTGCGGCGCCGGCCCTCGACGATGCGGCGCTGCGCGACCGGATCCTGCAGGAGCTTGATCGCGAGCCGTGGTCGGCCTCGTTGCTGCGCAACATCATCGTGCAGGACGGCAATGTCGAGATCTGGGGCCACGCCGATTCGACCAGCCAGTGCGAGGCCTGCGGCGTTCTCGCCGCCGGCGTTCCCGGCGTGAAGGCCGTCACCAACCACATGGTGGTGACGCCGCGCGGCGTCTACACGTGGTGACGACGATGCGTTGGTCGATTGCCCTGCTGTCGCTTTTGTCAGCCGGCCTCGGGCTGCCCGGCGCGGGCAATGCCGCCGACCTCGTCCGGGGTGGTGCCTTGGCCGAGCGCTGGTGCGGCAATTGCCACATCGTCGACCGCACGGCGCCGTCCGGCCGGGCCGACGGGCTGCCGAGCCTTCCCGCCATCGCCGCCAAGCGCGAGACCACGGCGGCCTCGCTGCGTGGCGTTCTCTCGGCGCCGCACGGCCGCATGCCCGACCTGTCGCTGGGCGCCGCCGACCAGAACGATCTGATCGCCTACATCCTCAGCCTGCGTCCGAACTGAGCTCGCTACGACACTTTCGCTGCTGCCCTTGTCTGCCGGATCGCCAATGCGAGCGAGGCGCCGAGATCGGCCAGAAGCTTGGCGCCCGCCTCGTCGGTGAACTTGCCGTCGACGAACTTGGTCTGCGCTGCGCCGATCATGACCTCCGGCTTGTTCACCGGCCGGCCGTCCAGGAACACCATCATCTGGCGCAGGTGATACTGCGCGCGCGCCGTGCCGAGCGGGCCGCCCGAGGCGCCGAACATGGCGATCGGCTTGGCGGCGAAGGGCTGCGGAGTCATGCGCGACAGCCAGTCGATGGCATTCTTCAACACGCCCGAGATCGAATAGTTA
This sequence comes from Reyranella sp., assembly GCA_030684475.1. Lineage (GTDB taxonomy): Bacteria > Pseudomonadota > Alphaproteobacteria > Reyranellales > Reyranellaceae > Reyranella. Next base: position 31,374 of record JAUXWB010000170.1, read on the forward strand.
TATTCCGGACTCGCGAACACGATGCCGTCGGCCTCGAGCATGGCTTTGTGCGCGGCCTGCACCTTGTCGGGAAAGCCCTTGGCCTGAACGTCGGCGTCGTACAGGGGCCAATCGCCGATTTCGATCGTCGAAAGCGTGACGCCAGCCGGCAGCCGCTCGGTGAAGGCGGCGAGCGCGAGGCGGTTGAACGAGCCTTTGCGCAGGCTGCCGCAGAAGGCTGCGAGTTTGATGGTCTCGGACATCTTTCGGTATCTCCTTGGTAACTGGCGCTTTGTCGGCGACGCAACTGGCGGCTACATAGGGGCCACGGATGACGTTGGCAAACACGAGCCGTGAGATCTCTCCGAGGGCCTTGGCTTTCGTAGTGGCCGGCGCCCAATCTCCGAGTGCTCGACGCAATTGAACCACGCGACATTGCAGCGAGCTGGCTCGCAGGCTCCAGCGCTTCGGCGACAGCCTTCGGGTTGGATCCCTTGGCTGTTTTCCTCATGTGAGTACTGTTTGCCAGTAGTCTCAGGATGTGTCGCCGTGAGTTGGCTTGTCGCTGGGGGCGCGCGCCCGCGATGAGCCGTTTCCACATCGAACCGTGCTAAGAGTTGGCGGAAGGCAAGGGAGTGACCAGCCGATGATGCGTTACCTATTCGTGGCTCTTGGCGTGCTCGCGCTGGCGTCGCCGGCGGCGGCCCAGGGCATGGGCCAGAACCAGCCGCCCAACCAGTGGGTGATGAACTGCAACACCGAGCGCGGGCTCGATTGCACCGTGTCCAACATGATCGACGGCGGCCCCAACAACCTGCTCGGCACTTTCCTGATCGTGAGCTACTCGGCGGCCTACACCACGCTCACGGTGGTGGGCGATGGCGTGGGCAAGCTGGCCAGCCTTCAGGTCGACGGCAATCCCTTCGTCTCGACCAGCCTCTGCGCCGGCGGCGGCGAATGCTCCTACGTCCAGGAGAAATCCGCCGAACTGCTGCAGCAGATGCGGTCGGGCTCGCAGATCGTCGTGCAGATCAGCCTGGGCGACGGCACCATGGCCGGGCCGTTCCAGCAGAGCCTCGCCGGGTTCGATGCCCAGTATCGCAAGGCGATCGAGGCGCAGCAGCGCCGTCGCTGACGGCGGTTTCGCACCGCAGGTAAACCGCCATTTATTTGCGGTTAGGTACGCAATCCAAGCCCGTGGCATGATCAACCGCCGTCCCGGTCCGGGAGGCTCCACCAACGGTCCTGAGGCAACGCCGCCATGCCCGCGCTTGCTACGATTGCCGTCGGCGCGCTGGCTGAACAGGCCGGCGTCGACATCGCCACCCTCCGCTTCTACGAGCGTCTGGGTCTCATCGACAAGCCGCGGCGGACTGCCGGCGGGCTTCAGCTCTACCGGACATCGGACATCGCGCGCGTCATCTTCATTCGCCGGACGCGGGAACTGGGCTTCTCGGCCGAGGCCATCCGCGAACTGCTCGCTATGACCGAGGAAGGGCCGCACACCTGCCGCGATGTTCACGAGGTCGCGGAGCGACATCTCCTGGACATCCGCCGCCGGCTAGACGACCTCACCCGTCTGGAAAAAGTGTTGGCGCCGTTGGTGTCGGCCTGCCCGCAAGAGGGCGGCACCGCCGACTGCCCCATTCTCAACGCCCTGTCGCATACGACCTGACCTGCGTTTCGGTCGGTCCCCAATCACGAGGATGTGTGCCGGGGCAACTTTCTGCCCGGCGGCCTCGTTGTCATGCTGGCGGGCCCTGCGACGCCGCCGGCCCGTCCGATGGGCAAATGCCGTGCGCCGAACTCAATCGGAGGACAGAGATGAATACGAAACTGTTCCGTTCCAGCCTTGTCGGTCTTGCGATGGCTGCGCTGGTTGCCGCGCCGGCCGCCTTCGCCGAAACCCAGATGTACAAGGCGGCCCTCACGGCTGCGAACCAGGTGCCGCCCAACGCCAGCAAGGGCACGGGCGAGCTCACCAGCACCTACGACACGGCCACCAAGAAGTTCACCTGGACCGTCACCTATTCCGGCCTGAGCGGTCCGCCGACGGCGGCGCACTTCCATGGCCCGGCGGCGGCCGGTGCCAATGCCGGCGTCGTCGTGCCCCAGAAGGGCGAACTGGCCAGCCCGATGAAGGGTGAAGCGACGCTGACCGACGCGCAGGCCGCCGACCTGCAGGCAGGCAAGTGGTATTTCAACATCCACACCGAAGCCAACAAGGGCGGCGAAATCCGCGGCCAGGCAATGAAGGGAATGTAATCCCGGCCGGTGTGAGAGGCGGGGTGTCAGACGCTCATCGGGCGCAGCTTGTCGGCGGCCTTGAAGAAGCGGCGGGCGTGATGGACAAGCTCTCCGTCGGTCGGATGGTCCATCGCTTCGACCGCGAACAGCTTTTCCTTCAGCCAGCCGACATGCGTCTCGACGTGATGCAGGAGCTGGTCCTTGGCGTTGCCCGGCCCGACCAGAAGCCATTCGTTGGCGCCACGCAACGCATCGACGATATGGTCGAAATAGTCGCGATCGAGCTGCTGATGTCCGGAACCGATGACGCCGGCCTTGTGGTGGACCTTGCGGAACGGGCTGTGGGCCTTGATGCGCTCGCGTTCGACGTCCTCGGCGTTGAAGCGGAAGACGTGCGCTTCCTTCGAATCCATCCAGACGACGGCGTGACTGTGCGGCATGCGAAAAATCCCGGTCAATGTTGCAATGATCAACCCTGTCCTGCGGCCCCGGCCGCCGCCTTGATTCAGGTCAACGGACGGCTGGTAGGATATTGACAGAGTTTGATAGGAATAGTATATTTGACTCCTACTCAAGGAGGAGTCGATGCCATACAGCGATCCGCCGCCGCCCGAGGGCTATCCCGACGTCGTCTGGCACGTGCCGAAACGGCGGCCGAGCCTCGCCCGCCGCAAGCGCGATTTCCTGCGTCATCTCTTGCGCTGGGGTTCCATGAGCGAGGCGGCGGCGCGCACCGGCATCGACCGCCGCACCGCCCATCGCTGGCGCGCCCAGGACGAGACGTTCGACCATAATTGCCGCGAGCGCCTGAAATGGCGGCGCGAGACGATCCTGCTGGCCGCCATGGATCGGGTCGAAAATCCCAGGACGCGGCCGGTGCTCTATCGCGGCCGCCAGATCGGCCACATCGGGCGCGCCAACGACCGCATCGTGGCGGCGCTGATCTGGTCGTCGGAGGTGCTGGGGCGCGAGAAGTGAGTTTTCAAAATGTCTCACTTTGGGAGACATCGCGCATCCCTCGCGCGCCGGATTTTTCAAGATGGTCAGGCGCTTGGGCGCCGCCGGCGACGCCCGGGAGCGCAAAAAGTCAGTTTTCGATTTGTCTCGCGTCGGGAGGCGTCGCTACTTCTGCCGGCGGTAGAGGTAGCAGTTGTCGGCCTGGGGCATTTTCATGCCCTGGTAGAAGCTCACCGCCGTCGGCGCCGAGAGCAGCAGCGTGGTGGTGAGTTCGCCGCCGGCCGCGGTGCGCGTCTCCTCGATCAGGCGCTTGCCGATGCCCTGGCCCTGGCAGGCCTTGTCGACGGCGAGGTCGGACAGGTAGCAGCAGAAGCAGAAGTCGGTGAGCGAGCGGGCGAAGCCCACCAGCCTGCCGTCCTGGCGGGCCGTCAGGATCAGGTTGGCGTGGGCCAGCATGCGCTCGACGCGGCCGCGGTCCTCGATCGGCCGGTTGAGGCCCGATTTGGCGACCACGTCGATGTACTCGTCGGCGCCAAGATAATCCTCGCGGGCGTAGATCGTGTTCATTCGCTCAACCATCTCCTGAGTGCGGCCGTCACCTCGGCCGGTCTTTCCAACGGGGACATATGCCCGCAATCCTCGATCACGATCAGTCGCGAGGTCGCGATATCGGCGGCCATCTCCTCGGAACGGACGAGCGGCGTCGTCTGGTCCTGGCGGCCGACGATCACCACGGTCGGGATCTCGATGTCGACCAGCAGCGGCCGGCTGTCGGGCCGTCCGATGATGGCGGTCTGCTCCCGGACGAAGCCCTCGGCGCCGATCTCCAGCGACATGTCGAGGATCGGCTGGGTGATGGCCGGATCGTCGAGGTGCGAAGGATGGACGATCAGCGGCAGCAAGGTGCGATGCACGCCATGGAAGCGGCCAATCTTGGTCTGCTCGATCAGTCCGTGGCGCCTGGTCGTCGCCTCGGTCGAGTCGGGGGTGGCCTGGGTGTCGATCAGGGCGAGCCGCTCGACCCGCTCGGCGGCGCGACGCAGCATCTCGAAGGCGACGTAGCCGCCCATCGAGAAGCCGCCGAGGGCGAAGCGATCGGGCGCCAAAGCAAGCGCGGCCTTGGCCATGGCGCCCACCGAGTCGTGGTGCCAGAGCTCGGGCACCACGACGTCGGCGATGTCGGAGAGGGCAGAGATTTGATGCTCGAAGACGCGCCGTGTGTTCAGCAGGCCGGGCAGCAGGACAAGCGTGGGACGCGCCATCGGTTACACCTGATTCGATCAGATCTGGATCTGGTTACCCAGCTCGATAGCGCGGTTCGGCGGAATGCGGAAGAAGGTCTTGGTCGCCGAGGCCGAATGGGAGAGCGAGATGAACCAGTCGCGGCTGAACCGGCCCAGGGTCGAACGCTGGGCCGGCACCAGCGTCTCGCGGCCGAGGAAGAAGCTGGTCTCCATCTCGTCGTAGGCGATGCCGTGCGGCCGGCAGGCGCGCAGCGCCGCGGGCACGTCGGGCTGCTCGGTGAAACCGTAGCGGGCGATCACGGTGTGGAAACCCTTGCCCAGGCGTTCGACCTCGACGCGGCTGGCCTCGGGTACGCGCGGCACGTCCATGGTCTCGACCTGCAGGATGATGATGCGCTCGTGCAGGATCTTGTTGTGCTTGAGATTGTGCAGGAAGGCAGCCGGTGTGGAGGAGGCGTCGGCCGTCAGGAACACCGCGGTGCCGGCGACGCGGTTCGGCGCGCGTTCCATGCGCTCGAGGAACTGACGCAGCGGCAGCGCGCCTTCGCTGAGCTCGGTGGCGACCAGCCGGCGGCCGCGTCGCCAAGTGGTGATGGTGAAGTAGATGAAGGCCGCGACGACCAGCGGCAGCCAGCCGCCGTCGGGGATCTTGAGAGCGTTGGCGATGAAGAAAGCGAGGTCGGATATGCCGAGCAGGCCGAATACGCCGACCGCCAGCGGCCACGACCAGCGCCACACCAGGATCGCCACCGCGGTGGCCAGCGCGGCGTCGACCAGCATGGCGCCGGTGACGGCCAGGCCATAGGCGCCGGCCAGGGCGCCCGACGAACCGAATCCCACGACGAGGGTCACGACGCCGCCCATCAAGATCCAGTTCACGCGTGGGATGTAGATCTGGCCGATCGCGGTCTCGGAGGTATGCTTGATTTCCATGCGCGGCAGGTAGCCGAGCTGGATCGCCTGGCGGGTCAGCGAGAACACGCCGGTGATGACCGCCTGCGAGGCGATGATGGTCGCGAGCGTACTGAGCACCACCAGCACCAGGATGTAGTCCTTCGGCACCAGCTCGAAGAACACTTGCCGGATCACCTCGGGATTCTCGATGATCATTGCGCCCTGGCCGAAGTAGTTCAGCAGCAGGCCGGGCATCACCAAGGTCAGCCATCCGATGCGGATCGGCTTCCTGCCAAAATGGCCCATGTCGGCGTACAACGCCTCGGCGCCGGTGACGACCAGCACGATCGAGCCGAAGGCCCAGAAGATGCCGAGACCCTGGTCGGCGATCAGGTAGTAGGCGTAGAGCGGATTGACTGCCGCCAGCACGGCTGGATTCTTGACGACTTGCCACGCGCCGAGCACGCCCAGCACCAGGAACCACAGCAGCATCACCGGCCCGAAAAGCCGGCCGACATCGGCGGTGCCACGGGCCTGCAGCATGAACAGCCCGACCAGGATGACCACCGCCAGCGGGATCACGAAGGGGGTGAAGGCCGGCGTTATCGCTGACAGGCCCTCGACGGCGCTCATCACCGAGATGGCCGGGGTGATGATGGCGTCGCCGTAGAACAGCGCGAGGCCGATGACCGCCAGCACGATGATGGTGTGGCGCACCCAGCGCGCTTTGCCGTTGAGCCCGCGCGTGGCCAGTGTCGCCAGCGCCAGCACGCCGCCTTCACCCTTGTTGTCGGCGCGCATGATCAGCGTGACATACTTGATGGTGACGGTGAGCGTCACCGCCCAAAACAGAGTCGACAGCACGCCCAGCACGTGCTCGGGCGTCGGCTCCATGCCCGCCCCGTGCAGGAAGGTCTCGCGCAGGGCGTAGAGTGGGCTGGTGCCGATGTCGCCGAACACCACACCCAGCGCGCCCACCACCAGGCCGGCCGCGGCACCGCCGGGCGCGGCGTGACCGTTGCTGCCGGGGGCCGCGGATGGCGCTGGCGAGGGCTGGGGAGCAGGGGGGAGAGGGTCGGCTGTGGCCATGATGTCGAACGCCGCCAAGGGTGGCGGCGGCGCGACGGTTTGCGCCCGCACCTTCCGCCTGTCAACGCGCCAAATCGGGCCTCGTTGCGACGAATGCGCTTGACTTGGAACCCGCCTGGAGGCGGCCTTGGGGCATGCCCGAGCAAGCCGCCCAGCACGTCGATGTCAGCAATCCGCGCCTCTATCGCGAAGACGCCTGGATGCCGCATTTCGCACGGCTGCGGCGGAAAGACCCGGTGCACCGCCACGCCGACAGTCCCTACGGGCCCTACTGGTCGGTGACCCGTTACGCCGACATCATGAAGGTCGAACTCGATCATGGCAGCTATTCGTCGGAGTCAGGCCTCGGCGGCATCCAGATCGCCGACCAGGCCAAGGGCTCGGAGCTGCCCAACTTCATCCGCATGGACCCGCCGCGCCACACGGCGCAGCGCAAGACCGTGGCGCCGATCGTGGCACCCTCGAACCTCGCCAACATGGAGGGCACGATCCGCCAGCGCACGCAGGCGGTGCTCGACGGCCTGCCGCGCGATGAGACCTTCGACTGGGTCGACCGCGTGTCGACCGAGCTCACCGCCATGATGCTGGCCACCCTGTTCGACTTCCCGTGGGCCGACCGGCGCAAGCTCACCCACTGGTCTGATGTCGCCATCGCCAATATCGAGGACGCAGACGCCGTGGTGAAGAGCGAGGCCGAGCGGATGGCCGAGCTGACGCAGATGGCCGAGATCATGGGCGCGCTGTGGAAGGAGCGCGCCGCCCAGCCGCCCAAGTTCGACCTGATCTCGATGATGGCGCACAGCGAGGCGACGCAGAACTTGCCGCTGCGCGAGTTCATCGGCACTTTCGGGCTGCTGATCGTGGGCGGCAACGACACCACGCGCAATTCGATGAGCGGCGGGCTGATGGCGATGATCGCCAACCCTGGCGAGGTCGCCAAGGTGCGGGCTGATGCCGGCCTGCTGCCGAGCCTCGTTTCGGAGACCATCCGCTACCAGACGCCGGTGATCCACATGCGACGCACCGCGACCCGGGACACCGAGCTCGGCGGCAAGCAGATCGCCAAGGGCGACAAGGTGGTGATGTGGTACGTCTCGGGCAATCGAGACGAGACGGCGATCGAGGAGCCCGACCGCTTCGTCGTCGGCCGCGCCAGGCCACGGCACCATCTTGCGTTCGGCGCCGGTATCCACCGCTGCGTCGGCGACCGGCTGGCTGAGATGCAGCTCAGGATCCTGTGGGAAGAGCTCTTGAAGCGCGACCTCGCGATCGAACTCGCGGGGCCGCCGGTGCGGCTCTACTCGAACTTCATCCGCGGCATCCGTGCCCTGCCTGTCATCATTCGCGGCTAGTCATCCGCGCCTGACCGTCTCGATGCCGGCGGCGAAGGCCTGCTGGAGCAGCCAGACATCGCCCGCGATCGAGACGAAGTCGTAGCCAATGCGGGCGAATTCGGCGCCTTGCTTGGCATCGACCGCAAGCCGGCCCGCCGATTTGCCGTGCTTCTTCGCCGCCGCGATCGTCGCCTGCTCGGCCTGCGCGAAATCGGGATGGTCGAAGGCGCCGGGCTCGCCCAGCGCCACGGAGAGATCGTTGTGGCCGAGCCACAGCATGTCGACGCCGGGCATCGCCGCAATCTCGTCGGCCGCCGCGGCGCCTCTCGGATCCTCGATCTGCAGGATGATGGCGGTGCGGGCATTCTGCTCGGCCAGGCGCGGCAGCAGAGGCTCGCTGCGCATCGCGAAGCGCTCGTGGGCGAGGCCCAGCGCCACGCCGCGGGTGCCGTCGGGCCAGTACTTGGCCGCCTCCAGCACCGCCTTGGCCTGCGCGACCGACGACACGATCGGCACCATCACGCCGTCGGCACCGGTGTCGAGCGCGCGCGAGATATGGTGGCGGGACTGCGAGGGCACGCGCACGATCGACGGCAGGTCGGCCGCCTGCAGGTAACGCACGACGCTGCGCACCGTGTCGAAACCGAAGCCGGTGTGCTCCATGTCGAGTACGGCGAACTCGGCACCCGCCGCCTTCAGGATCTGGCCGATGCCGGGGGTGGCGAACTCGAACAAAAAGGTGCCGATCTTGGTCTTGGGGGTGCCCACCAGGGCGCGCAGGTTCGGTGTCGGCATATTGTGTTCCCCCGGAATTCTCGTCGCGATTTCTCGTTGCGGTCCGCACCATAGTTGGCGTTTGCGTGGCGGCTCAACCGGAACCGGTGTGTTGACCGCCCCGCCGGCCCGGCCGCTAATCGACCGTCATGACACCGGCGCTGCTCTACGGCCTCGTCATTCTGTCGGCGATCGCGCACGCGATCTGGAATGCGCTGGTGAAATCGGCCGGAGACCGCGTCCTCACCATGGTGGCGATCCGGACCGCCGGCCTGCTGATCGGGCTCGCCGCCTTGCCGTTCGTCGACTGGCCGGCCCCGGAGAGCTGGAAGTGGCTGGTGCTCACCTCTTGCGTGATGTTCGCCTATTACGTGCTCCTGATCCGCTCCTATGGCGCGGGCGACATGAGCGTCGTCTATCCGCTGGCCCGCGGTCTTGCTCCGGTGCTGATGACGATCACCGCCTTCCTGGCGATCGGCGAGTCGCTGAGCATGGGCCAGATGATGGCGGTCGGGCTGATCTCGCTCGGCATCATGGCGCTGTCGATCGGTGTCGGCGCCAGTCGGCAGGCGGTGGGCTTTGCGCTGGCGACCGGCGTGTCGGTGGCGACCTACAGCTTCTTCGGAGGCCTCGGTGTGCGGGCGGCCGGCACGGTCCTGGGCTTCCAGGCGTGCCTGGAAGTCATCACCGGCCTCGGCATGGTCGGTTACGCCCTGGTGACTCGCCGCGCCCAGCTCCCGGCCTATGTCCGCCGCCACGGCGCGGTCGGTCTGTTGGCCGGCGCCATTTCGGTTGTGGGGTTTCTCGCCTTTCTGCTGGCGGCGCGGAGCCTGCCGCTCGGTCCTGTGGTGGCCCTCCGCGAGACCAGCGTGATCTTCGGTGCGATCCTCGGGACGGTGGTGCTCAAGGAGGGCTTTGGCTTCCGTCGCATAGCTGCATCGGCGCTCGTGGTCGGCGGGATTGCGCTTCTCGCCGTCCTGCGCTGAGATAAGCTCACGCTTAGCAATCTACCATTGGGAGGAAACCATGAAGCTCTATTACATGCCCGGCGCTTGCTCTCTCGGTATCCACGTCATTCTCGAGGAGATCGGCAAACCCTACGACGTCCACAAGATCGACGGCGCCAAGCAGGAGCAGTATGGACCCGACTTCGTGAAGCTCAATCCCAAGTCCAAGGTGCCGACGCTGCAGAAGGACGACGGTTCGGTGCTGACCGAGTTCCCGGCAATCGCGACCTGGCTCGCGCGCAAGAACCCAGAGAAGGCCCTGTTGCCCACCGATGCCGACGGCGAGGCGCGTGCGCTCGAAGCGATGGACTACGCCGTCTCGACCATGCACATGCAGGGCTTCTCGCGCATGTTCCGGCCGGCAAACTACGCGCCGACCGAAGCCGACCACGACAAGGTCAAGGCGCGCGGCAAGGAGATCATGGAGAAGGGTCTCGATCTCATGAACAAGACGCTCGAGGGCAAAGAGTATGTGGCCGGCAAGTTCTCGGTCGCCGATGCCGCGCTCTTCTATGTCTCGTTCTGGGCGTCCGGCCGCATGAAGATGCCGTTGCCCAAGAACGTCGCCGCCCACTACGAGCGCATGAAGGCGCGCCCGGCCGTGAAGCGCGTGCTGGAGCAGGAAGGCCTCACTGCCGCGGCCTAGGCGTGCTGCCTGCTGCGCTCGCGGGCCGTCTTCGCCTGCCGCTGATCGCGGCCCCGATGTTTCTCGTATCGGGGCCGGCGCTGGTGAAGGCCGCCTGCCGCAGCGGCGTGGTTGGCTCGTTCCCGACCGCCAACTGCCGCACGGTCGAGGAACTCGACCGCTGGCTCTCCGACATATCCGACGACCTCAGACGCGCGGCCGACGAGATCGGCCGCGCCCCGGCGCCGCTCTGTCCCAACCTGATCGTGCACCGCTCCAATCCGCGCGTACCCGACGATCTGGCCGCAGTGCTGCGTGCCAAGGTCGAGCTGGTGATCACCTCCGTCGGTTCACCCGAACCGGTGCTGAAGCCGCTCAAGGACGCGGGCTGCCTCGTCTTCGCCGACGTGGCCTCGGTGCGTCATGCTGAGAAAGCCGTCGCTGCCGGTGTCGACGGGCTGGTGCTGCTGACGGCGGGCGCCGGTGGCCAGACAGGCTGGGTCAATCCCTTCGCCTTGGTGCGTGCGGTGCGGGCCTTCTGGGACGGCATCGTGGTGATGGCGGGCGGCATGGCCGACGGCCACGCGATCGCTGCTGCCGAAACACTGGGATGCGATCTCGCCTACATGGGCACCAAGTTCATCGCCACCCGCGAGAGCCTGGCCAAGGACGCCTACAAGCAGATGCTGGTGCGGAGCCGGCTCGACGACGTGCTGCTGACGCGGGCCTTCACCGGCCTCGAGACCAACATGCTGCGGCCCTCGATCGCCGCGGCCGGTCTCGATCCCGACAATCTGCCGGTGCGCGGCGTCATCGACATCGCCAAGGACATCAACGCCGCCGAGCGCGACAAGCCTGACTCCAAACGATGGAAGGACATCTGGAGCGCCGGTCACTCGGTGTCGGGTGTCAGCGACGTGCCGTCGGTCGCCGAATTGGTCGAGCGGACCGAAGCCGAGTACCGCGCAGCTCGTCAGGGAGTCTGAACGCCCCCACGACGTGGTGTCGTGATCACGAAGAGTGTGGCGGCGACCAACAGGGCGATGATTCCGAGGCCGGGGAACACCAGCTTGGCGGCGAAGATCTGAAGCAAGGCGCCGACGATGATCGGGCCCGCGACCTTGCCGGAATTGCGTAGCGCGCCGTAGAAGCCAAGTCCCAGGCCGATATGACTGGCCGCGATCCGGTTGCCGATCAGGGCGACCGTCGAGGGGAAGGTGAGTCCCTGGCCGACGCCGACGACGACGGCCAGCACCAGCAGCAGGCCGGCATTGGGCGCCAATGGCAGCGCCACCAGCGCGCCACCGATGGCAGCCAGGCCGAAGGCGATGATCGGCGCATAGCCGTGCCGGTCGCCGAGCCGGCCGCCGAACGGCCGAACGAGAAGATGGGTCGCTTCCTGGAAGGTGAAAAACAGCCCGGCGGCCCACACGCCGTATCCCGCGTCGAGGGCGAAGATCGGCAGGAACGCCTTCAGCGAATAGATCGAACCATAGATCGCGAACTCGAGCGCTCCCACCAACCACAGCTCGGCACGGCTGGCCGTGTGTCGCGCGCCGGCCACCAGATCGCGCCACAGGCTCGGCCGTGCGGCTGCCACGACCCTGGACTCATCGAACGGCACGAACAGCGCCGGCACCAGGGCCGCACAGCTCAGCAGCCCGACCACAGTGAACACCACCTCGGGCGAGTTCCAGGCCAGTATGAAACCCGCAACGGCGGGTGCGATCAGATGGCCGCTGCTGCGCGCCATCTCGAACAGACCGAGCCGGGCGCCGCGATTGGTCGGCGCCATCTCGGTGACCAGCGCCAAGGTGACCGGTCCGAAGATCGCCGTCGCCGTGCCGTGCAGGACACGCAGCCAGACGAGCTGGTCGGGCGTGTGGGCAAAGCGGTAGAGGAAGGGAAAGCCGGCGAACAGGATCAGGGCGGCGAAGAAGAAGACGCGCCGTCCGAAGCGGTCGGACAGCGCCCCAATCAGCGGCTTCAGCACCGTTCCGGTAAGTGTCGACACGCCGACGATGGTGCCGATCATCAGCTTGTTGGCGCCGAGGCTTGCCGCGAAGATCGGCAGCACCGGGCTCTTCGCCATCTGATACGCCGCGCGCACGATCAGATCGGTGACGAAGACCGCCCAGAAACCTGCCGGTTGGCGCGCCACGCCCGGCGCGTCCTACGCCGCGGCGATGTGGCCGATGCGGGCCTTGGCGAGCACGGCATTGAACGCCGCGATGTCCTTGGCCACCAGCGCGTCGAGCCTGGCGATCTGGGCGTCGATCTTGCCCATGATGTCCTTCGACACCGCCCGGGTCTGCGTCGTCGGCGCCGCGTCGGCGGTCGTCGCCATGGCGACCAGGTCGAGCAGCGTGTCGTTGAGGCCGGCCGGATGGCGCAGCACGTCGCGTGCCGACATGCGCTTGGGATCGACCAGGACGCCCTCGATGTCCGACAGCCGTTCGATCAGCGCCTTGGCGCGGTTGCGCGGCGCGGCCTGCCCCTTGCCGGTGCGGCCGGCCACGTCGCCGAGCTGGCGCTTCATCGTGCGCAGGCGGTTGACCGCTTCGTTGAGCTTCGACAGTGACGCCACCAGCTCCTTGTGCAGGGCGAACTGCGCGGCGTAGTCGGCTGCGGAAGTGCCGAGTCGCGGGTCCTTGATCACGGTGAAGCTCGCCGACTGGGCCTTGTCGCCGACCGCGAGATCGACGCCATAGGTGCCGGGAACGGCGGCTGGACCGGACGGATTCTCGGCATCGGGTGCCAGCGGCTTGGGCCGCGGCGGCGCCAGCGCCGGATCGAGCTTGGTCGGGCCGGGATATTTCAGGTCCCAGACGAAGCGGTTCAATCCGGCCTTGGTGCCGGGCTTGCGGTGCGGGGCGGCGTCCTTGGCGTCGCTCGCGTAGGCCACGATCCTGCGACCTGCGGCATCGCGGAAGGTGAGCACCACCGGCTGCTTGGCGTCCTCGGCCAGCCAGTAGTAGACGATCGCGCCGTTCGGCGGATTCTCGCCGACGTCGAGGTGCTCGCGCGCCCGCGTGCCGTCGGGCCTGTCGACCATGACCGTGCTGCCGTCGATGCCGAAGGCGGGGCCATAGGCGACGCCGCCACGCACGTTGGCGCCGGCGCTCCAGTGAAGCTTGGTGCGGGTCGCCGTGCGCGGCGCGAACAGGCGCGTCGACTTGGCGCGCCCCGACTTTGCAAGGCCACGCAGCGCGGTCACATCGTCGAGGATCCAGAAGGAGCGGCCGTGCGTGGCGGCGACCAAGTCGGTGTTCTTGAGCTTGAGGTCGTAGACCGGCACGATCGGAAAGCCGCCACCCATGCGGGTCCAATGCGCGCCGTCGTCGAGGCTGAAGAAGACACCGGTTTCAGTGCCGACATAGAGCAGTCCCTCGGTGACCGGATCGGCGCGCACGACGCGGGTGATCTCGTTCGAGGGCAGGTCGCCCTTGATCGACTTCCAGCTCTTGCCGCCATCGCTGCTCTTGAAGATGTAGGGTTTGTAGTCGGCGAGCTTGTAGCGCGTGGCCGCGAGGTAGATCGTATCGGCATCGTAGGCCGAGAGTTCGACACACCCAACATAGGCGAGCTCCGGCATCGCCTTGGGCGTGACGTTCTTCCAGCTCTTGCCGCCGTCGCGCGTGACATGGACCAGGCCGTCGTCGGTCGAGGCCCAGATCTCGCCCGCGCGATGCGGCGATTCGACGACGCAGGCGCAGGTCGCATGGACCTCGGCACCGGCGCTCTCGCGGGTGATGTCGCCGCCGGAATGCTGCTGGCGCGAGCGGTCGTTGAGGCTGAGGTCGGGCGAAATCTTCTCCCAGTCCATGCCCTCGTTGCGCGTGCGGAACACGCAATTGCCGCCGACATAGAGCGTGCCGGGATCATGCGGCGAGAACACGATCGGGAAAGTCCAGGCGAAGCGGTATTTCAGGTCCTTGGGCGAAATGCCGGTCGATTCTTCGGGCCACACATTGACGAGCTGGATCTGGCGCGTGCGATGGTCGTAGCGCTGCAGCGCGCCGCTGCCGCCGGGACTGGAGCCGATGGCGCCGATATAGACGATGTTGTGGTTCTCGGGATTGACGGCGATGAAGCCCGACTCACCGGTGCCGGGATAGGAGCAGTCGGCGAGCGTGATGACGCCCCACTCCGACGCACTCGGGACGGAGATCGAGGTGTTGTCCTGCTGGGTGCCGTAGACGCGGTAGGGATACTGGTTGTCGATGTCGAGACGATAGAATTGTGCGGTCTTCTGGTTGTAGATCGTCGACCACGAAGCGCCCGAATTGAACGACACGTGGGCGCCGCCGTCGTTGCCCTCGATCATGCGGGTGTTGTCGTTGGGGTCGATCCACAGGTCGTGGTTGTCGCCGTGACGGGTCGTGACCTCGCTGAAACTCGTGCCGCCGTCGGTCGACTTCCACATCTGCAGGTTGGTGACGAATACGGTGTCGGCATGGCCGGTGTCGGCGAAGACGTGGGTGTAGTACCAGGGCCGGTGCATGAGGTCGCGGTTGACCGAGACCTGCGTCCAGCGCGCGCCGTAGTCGTCGGAACGGTAGAGGCCGGTCTTGTCGCCTTCCGCCTCGACCAGCGCCCAGACGCGGCCGGCCCGGACCGGGGAAACCGACACGCCGATCTTGCCCAGCATGCCCTCGGGCAGGCCCGGTTTGCGCGAGATCTCCTCCCAGCTGTCGCCGCCGTCGGTGCTGCGGAACAGCCCACTGCCCGGACCGCCGCTAGAAATGTTCCAGAAGTTGCGCCGCGCTTCCCACATCGAAGCGAACAGGATGCGCGGGTTGCTGCGATCCATCGTGAGTTCGATCGCGCCCGCATCGTCGCTGCGATAGAGGATCTTCTCCCAGCTCTTGCCGCCATCCTTCGAGCGATAAACACCGCGCTCTGAATGGGGTCCGAAGACGTCGCCCAGGGCGGCGACATAGACGAGATCGGGGTTGGTCGGATGGATGCAGATGCGGCCGATGAACTTGCTGTTCTTGAGGCCGACATGGCTCCAACTGCGGCCCGCGTCGGTCGACTTGTACATGCCATCGCCGTAGGAGACGTCGAGGCGGATGGCCGTTTCGCCAGTGCCGGCATAGATCACATTGGGATCGGAGAGCGCGACCGCGATCGAGCCGACCGCGGCGCTGCCCATCATGCCGTCCGACACGCAGCGCCAGAACACGCCGCCATCCTCGGTCTTCCAGATGCCGCCGGCGCAGGCGCCGAAATAGAACACCATCTTGTTCACGGGATCGCCTGAAACGGCGACGACGCGACCGCCGCGCGACGGACCGATGCAGCGCCACTTCAACGAGTCGAGCCCCGACAAGGCGGGGGCGGGCGTGTTCTTGGGCATGAAGGGGCGCCGATCTCCAAAATGAAAGCCGGCGCGGACGGTAGGTCAGGTTCGTGCAGCGAAGCAACCGCGTTGCTACTGAAGAAATCCTCAGTGCAATTCGTACAGGCCGCTCGAGAAGCGGAACTCGGCCGGCTTGATCAGCGCCGCGTTGGCGACACGAATCTTGTGCAGCCTGGCGTCGAGATTGTGCTGCCAGAAGTCGAGGAACTTGGTGAGTGCCGGAAATCGAGGGGCCAGATCCAAGTTTTGCCAGACGAAGCTTTGCAAGACGTGGTTGTGATCGGGCATCCAGTAGAGGATTTCGGCGGTCGTGATCCGGTAATCGTTGAGCTGCGCAATAAAACTGCGGTCCATTGAGCACTCCTTGACACTACACAGGTAGCGGAATAGTCACTTCGCCGTTCCGGAAAATCAATATTCTCCTTGTATAACAAATGGTTAGCAGCACCGCGTCGGGATTGCTGCTAGTGCGAAGCGACTTTCCGCGCTCGCCTTGACTCATTCCACCAACAACCCTAAATCCTGCACGCCTTTGGCACTCAAGAGTGGAGAGTGCTGATAGCAAATTTTCGAGCGCGGCCAGCCGGCTGCGCGGGTTCAACAGGATACTGGAGGAAAAACATGAAGTTCCGTCCGCTCCATGACCGTGTCGTGGTCAAGCGCGTCGAAGAAGAAGGCAAGACCAAGGGCGGCATCATCATTCCGGACACCGCCAAGGAAAAGCCGATGGAAGGCGAGATCGTCGCCGTTGGCCCGGGCGCCCGCGATGAAAGCGGCAAGCTCGTTCCGCTCGACGTCAAGAAGGGCGACCGCATCCTGTTCGGCAAGTGGTCGGGCACCGAGATCA
>JAUXWB010000185.1 GCA_030684475.1 Reyranella sp.
CACGATCATGCCGGTGCCGAAGCTCAGCAGCATGTGCGGGCCGATGATTGCCCACCACGTCACCACTTCGGAGAGCGAAAGGGCGGCCATGCCCACGAGTGCCGCCACGTGAAACCAGCCCGAGAACTGGATGATGGCGACCGGTGCGACGCGACCGACCAGCCGGTTGTTCACGAAAGTGCCGAGGGCGAATCCGCCGACCGAAAGCAGCACGATCAGGCCGAACTCGCGCGGGCTGAAACCCAGGCTCTCCTGGAGGATGAAGGGAACGCCCGCCAGCATGCCGAAGTTCATGGCGAAGGCGAAGCCCAACGGCAGGATGTGGCCGAGGAAGCGCCGGTCGCGCAGCATCGCGCCCGAGCCGCGCAACAAGCTGGCGAGGTCGATGCGATCGCTCCGGTACTTGTTGGTCTCGCCGAGCCCGGCAAACGTGACCACGAGCAGCATTGCGCCGAAGCCGCCGACGAACCAGAAGGTCGCGCGCCAGCTCGCCCATTCGCCGAGGAAGCCGCCGATGGTCGGCGCCAGCGACGGCGCGATGTTCTGGCCGAGCGAAATCCAGCTCATGACCAACGGCATTTCCTGGAAGGTATAGGCATCGCGCGTCAGTGCGCGGCCGAGCACCGAGCCGGAGGCAGCACCGAGCCCCTGCAGGATGCGTAGCAGTATCAGGTCGCCGATCGACGACGCGAAGGAGCAGGCGAAAGTCGTTGCAGTGAAGAACAGCAGGCCGCCCAACAGCACGGGACGCCGACCATAGCGGTCGCTGAGCGGACCGTAGAATAGCTGGCCGACGGCAAAGCCCAGCATGTAGGTCGTGAGCGTGAGCTGCACATTGTCGGCTGCGGTGCCAAGATCGCTGCCGACGGACGGCATGACGGGCGTGTAGATGCTCATGGTGAGTGGGCCGAAGCTGCCCAGCGCCACCAGCAGGGCGATGTAGCCTTTCGACCGGGGTACGAGCCTCACGTCTTGCCGGCTTCCGCAGCACCCTCGGCGCCAAAGTCTCCCCCCAGGGGCATCTCCTCCTGGGCGCGCGTCATGCGCGGGTAGTAGTGCCGGAACGCGCCGCGGATCTCGTCGAACGGGATATCGGCGAACACGCCGCGGTAGGCGAGATACTCCATGTGACGACGGCCGGAGAGGTCGAACGGATGGTAGATCGAATCGCCCGCCGCATCCCAGTCGAGCGGCATCAGGCCGAAGCGCTCCGTGAGTTCGCGGTTGAAGGCCGGTGTCGCCTTCACCCAGCGCCCGTCCAGCCAGACGTCGGTGTAGCCATGATAGAAAAACACATCGCTACCCATCAGCTCGGCCAGCCGCTGCGTCGTCATGTGGTTGCGCACGTCGGCGTAGCCGACGCGGGCCGGGATGCCGACGGCGCGGCAGACCGCGGCCATGACGCCGGCCTTGTTTACGCAATAACCGTGCCCCGCCGCCAGGGTCGCGCTGGCGCGATAGGCCTCGCGCTTCATCGGCGTGTTGTAGGGGTCGTAGCGGAGATCGTCGCGGACCGCGTAATAGAGCCGGAGCGCCCGGTCGCGGTCGGGTCCCCCACCTGGGCCTGCGATGCGCCTTGCATAGGCCACGATTCTGGGGTGCTCTGAATCGATCAGGTCGCCCGGCCGCCGGTAGGCCTCGAAGTCGGCGCCGTCGCGCACGATGGCGTCGTCCGGCGTCCTGAAGGAATCGTAATCCATGCCGGGCGTTCTTTACTGCAAGAGACGGGAAAGTCCATGAGCGAAGACGCGCAATTCACCCATGCGCATATGGTGCGCTTCGAGCGATTGCTGCCCGGGCCGGTCACACGCACATGGCAGGTGCTCACCGAGATCAACCGGCTGCCGGGCTGGTACGGCGAGGGCCACATCGAACCCAGGGCCGGCGGCGCCGTCGCGCTGATGGGCGGCCACATCCGCGGCACCGTCACGCAGTACCTGGCGCCGCAGCGGCTCGCCTACAGCTGGAACGTGTTCAATCCCGGCGACGAGGTGTCGCCCTACCCCGAATCCCACCTCAGCCTGGAACTGAAGCCGGCGGGCGACGACACCGCGCTTACCCTCACGCACCTGCCGGTGCTCGAGCGCTTCGTGAAGCTGAACGCCATGGGCTGGCACACCTATCTCGACATGGTGGCCGCGGCATTGCGCGGCGAGCCGGTGGCGCCGCGCGACGCCTACATGACGCGCAACGCCAAGCTCTACGGCGTCGACCTCGCCAATCCGCTGGGGTGACTGCCTAGAGCGACGGCGGCGCGTCGTCCGACGATTTCACGAGGAAATGGGCATTGGCAGTGGCGACCGGCTTGGAGCGATCGTCCTGCCAGGCCTCGGCGAAGACATTGACCATGCGCCGGCCCTGCTTGGTCACCTTGGCCGAGGCGATGACGTCGACCGGTCGCGCCGAGCGCAGGTAGTCGACCGTAATGTTGACGATCTTCGGTACCGTCTCGGTCTCGGTCTCCCACAGGAGATGGAAGATCGCCGCCATCTCCAGCATGGCGCCCAAGGTGCCGCCGTGGATCGCCGGCAGGAAGGTGTTGCCGATCAGGTCGTCGTGATAGCGCATGCGTGTCAAGAGTTCGCCGGTGCCGTTCTCCGGCGCAATCCTCATCCAGCGTGCATAGGGGATCGCTTCGGCGAGCTGCGCGACATTGCCGGATTTGCGCACCTCCGCCAGGCGCTCGAGCAGCGCGCTCATATCTTCGTCTCCGACCCGATCGATTGGGCGCGCGTCACCTCGCCCTTGGTGCCCAGCATGAAGGTTCCGGCGGCAGCGGCGATCGGGTCCTTGGCATCGCCGTGATGGGCGAAAGCGCGCGTAAAAGCCACCGAACTGGTGATGCGGTAGCACTCCGCTTCGGCGATCACCGCCTTGCCCGGCGTCGCGGGCTTGGCGTAGTCGATGCGCAGATCCAGCGTGGCGAAGGGCATGGGCTCCTTCAGCATGGTGGCGACGGCCATGCCGCAGCAGCCGTCGAGCATCGCCGTCAGCGGCCCGCCCGCCAGCACGCCTGTCTCGGGATTGCCGACGAACTCCTCGCGCCATTCGAGCTGCATCGAAGCAAAGCCGCGGCGGGCGTCGATCACTCTTAGGCCCAGCGCCTTGTTGTGCGGGATGGTGTCGGAGAACCATTGCTGGAACAGCGCCAGACGCTCTTCCTTGGTGGTGAGAGACTTGCTCATGGCCCCTTCTACAGTCCCATCTGCCGCGCAGCGAGGTCCTTCATGATCTCGACCGACCCACCACCGATCGACATCACCTTGGTCTCTCGGTAGATGCGCTCGACCTTGGCGCCGCGCAGGTAACCGGCGCCGCCGAACACCTGCATCGCCTCGTTGGCGCAGAATTCCATCGTCGAGGTCGCGAGATTCTTCAGCATGCAGATCTCGGCCACCGGCTTCTCGCCGCGGCCGACCCGCCAGGCCAGCAGCTCGAGCGTCGACTTCACGGCGTTGATGCGCATCGCCATGTCGACAAGGCGGTGGCGCACGACCTGGTTGGCGATCAGCGGCTTGCCGAAGGTGTGACGCTGGCGCGCGTAGGCGATCGCCTCGTCGAGGCAGACCTTGGCGTAGCCGCAGGCGCCGGCCGCCATGCCGAGCCGCTCCTGGTTGAAGTTCAGCATGATGCCGATGAAGCCGCGGTTCTCCTCGCCGATCAGGTTCTCGACCGGCACATGCACATTGTCGAAAAACAGTTGCGCCGTGTCGGAGGCCCACCAGCCCATCTTCTTGAGCTTGGTGCGGGCGAAGCCCTCGCGGTCGCGCTCGATCAGCAGCAGCGAGACGCCGCTTGCACCGGGCCCTCCGGTACGGACGGCCACGGTGTAGTAATCGGCGCGCATGCCCGAGGTGATGAACATCTTCGAGCCGTTGACGACATAGTGGCCGCCCTCGCGCCGCGCGGTGGTCTTGAGATTGGCGACGTCGGAGCCGCCCGACGGTTCGGTGATGGCAAGCGCGCTGATCTTCTCGCCGGCCAGCACCTCGGGCAGGACCTTTCGCTTCATCCATTCCGGACCAAGTGCTGCGATGGGCGGCGAGCCGATGGTGTGGCTGTTGAGGCTGGCATTGAGCCCGCCGCTGCCGTGACGCGCCATCTCCTCCGCCTTGATGATTCCGAAGAACGGATCGGTCGGCACCCCGCCATAGGCCTCTGGAAAGCCGAGCTGCAGCAGGCCTGCTGCGGAGGCCTTGCGGTAAAGCTCGCGCGGAAACTCCTCCGCCTCGTCCCACTGGTCGACATAGGGCATCAGTTCGCGCTCGACGAAGCGGCGGACGGTGTTGCGGAAGGCTTCGTGCTCCTCGGTATAGAAGGGCGATGGCGGCCCGCCCGACGGGGCCAACTGCGCGGCGAACGACATGGAATTCTCCACGGGAAAGATGGGGTTCAGCCACAGTACCGCGCCGGCCGCGGAAATCCATTGACTCCCCGATGCACGGCCATGTCTTATGGCCGCGCTTTGCAAGATTAGGCCGAAAAACAAGACACGCGCGAGGTCGGGAAACGGCCGGAGTACAGGGTAGGAGAATGCTTGATTTCATCCAGCAGCTGGTGAGCGGAATCGCGCTCGGCTGCGTCTATGGCCTGATCGCATTGGGCTTCGTGCTCATCTACAAGGCGACCGAAGTCGTGAACTTCGCCCAGGGCGATCTGATGATGTTGGGCGGCTTCTTCGTCTTCACCTTCATCGGGCTGATGGGCCTCGACTACTGGCTCGGTTTCCTGTTTGCGGTCTGCGGCATGGCCGTGTTCGGGATGGCCACCGAACGCATCCTGATCCGCCCGATCCTCGGCTACCCGCAATTTTCCATCATCATGGCGACGATCGGGCTCGGCTATTTCCTGCGTTCCGTCGCCGGCATGATCTGGGGCACCGATGATCTCCGGATCGAGACGCCCTTCTCGGACGGCGTCCTGAAGGTCGGCGATCTCGTGCTGGCGCATGACAAGCTGTCGGTGATCGTCGCCACCGTCATCCTGTGTGTCGTGCTCTACGCCTTCTTCAAATACACGCGCATGGGCACCGCCATGCGGGCCACGTCGGAGAACATGCTGGCTGCCTACTATATGGGCATTCCGGTCAAGCGCGTGGTGTCGCTGATTTGGGCGATCAGCGCCGCCGTCGCCGCTTGCGCCGGCGTGCTGCTGGCGCCGATCACTTTCATCCATTCGAATGTCGGGCTGATCCTCGGGCTGAAGGCCTTTCCCGCCGCCGTGCTTGGCGGATTCGGCTCCATCCCCGGGGCGGTGGTCGGCGGTCTGATCATCGGAGTCATCGAAAGCCTCGCCGGCTTCTATCTGCCGCAGGGCTGGAAGGATATCGCGCCGTACATCGTGCTGCTCGTCGTGCTGGTGGTCCGGCCGCATGGCCTGTTCGGCCCCAGCATGCGCAAGAAGGTCTGAGCTCATGCGTTTCGTCTTCAAGACCGACTACGACCAGGACATCCGCATCCTCAAGCACAACGGCTACTGGTGGTCGTACGGCGTGCTGCTGGCGGTGCTGATTGCCGCTCCCTTCCTGCTCGGTAGCTACCTGCAGAGCCAGCTCGTGTTCGTCTTCATCTACGCCATCGTCGGCGTGGCGCTGATGATCCTCACAGGCTTCACCGGCCAGGCCTCGCTGGGCCACGCCGCTTTCCTGGCGATCGGCGCCTACACGGCGGGTTTCCTGCAGAGCCATGGCGTGCCGTTCATCGTCTACTTCCCGGTGGCCGCCGTCCTGACCGGGGTGGTCGGGGCCCTGGTCGGCTTCCCCGCGCTCCGGCTCACCGGCATCTATCTCGTGATCGCGACCATCGCCTTCGCCTTCATCGTCGAAGAGATTCTAGCACGCTGGGAGTCGGTGACCCACGGCAACGAAGGCATGCGCGTGCGCACCCTCGACTTCGTCGGCATGCCGGTGCCGCGCGACAGCGCGGCCTTCTACTTCCTCTGCCTGCTGGTGCTGGTCGGCGCGGTCCTGGTGGCGCTCAACCTGCTGCGTTCGCCGACGGGCCGCGCCTTCGTCGCCATCCGTGACAGCGAAACCGCCGGCAAGAGCATGGGCATCGACCTCGCCGCCTACAAGGTGAAGTCGTTCGCGGTCAGCGCCGCCATCACCGGCATGGCGGGCGTCCTGTTCGCCCACAAGATGACCTTCATCAGCCCCGAGATGTTCACCCTGCTGCTCTCGATCGAGTTCATCATGGTGATCATCATCGGCGGCGCCTTCGGCGTGCATGGCGCGATCCTGGGGGCGATCTTCATGGTCATGGTCGATCCGTTCCTGACCGCGTTGAAGGACGACGTGCCGGTGCTGGCGGCCAACGTCGCATCGTCGTTCGGCATGGCCCAGGATGCCGCGACGCAACTGCAGGAAAAGCTCTCGAAGATCGGTTCGGCGGCCGGCCTCAAAGGTGCGATCTACGGCCTGATCATCATGATGTTCATCCTGTTCGAGCCCTATGGGCTCTACGGCCGCTGGCTCAAGGTGAAGCTCTTCTTTCAGCTGTTCCCGCTCTACAAGCGCGCGACCTTCAAACGGCAGAAGACCTACGTGAAGTCGGAGCGCAACCGATGAGCTTCTTCACGGTCGACGGCATCTCGCTGCAGTTCGGCGGCCTCAAGGCAGTCGACAACGTGAGCTTCAGCGTTTCCAAGGGCGAGATCTTCACCATCATCGGGCCCAATGGCGCCGGCAAGACCTCGATCTTCAACCTGATCTCACGGCTCTACGACCCGACCTCCGGCAAGCTGTTCTTCGAGGGCCGCGACATCACCGAAGTACCGCCCCACCAGATCGCCAAGCTCGGCATTGCGCGCACCTTCCAGAATATCGAGCTTTTCGAGAACGCCACCATGCTGGCCAACCTGCTGGTCGGCCGCCACTGCCACGCAACAACACAGATGTGGCAGGAGATGCTCTTCCTCCCGTCGGTGCGGCGTGCCGAGAAGGAGCATCGGCGCAAGGTCGAGGAGGTCATCGAGTTTCTCGACCTCCAGGCCTATCGCGAAAAGCTGATCGCCGGCCTGCCCTATGGCGTGCGCAAGGTGATCGAGGTCGCCCGCGCGCTCTGTTCTGAGCCCAAGCTGATCCTGCTCGACGAACCGTCGTCCGGCCTCAACGTCGAGGAGACGGACGACATGTCGTTCTGGATCCGCGACATCCGGAGCGAACTCGGCATCACGGTGCTGATGGTCGAGCACGACATGACCCTCGTGAACCGCGTATCGGATCGCGTGCTGGCGTTGAACTACGGCAAGGTTCTCGCCTCGGGCACGCCATCGGAGGTGCAGGCGCACCCCGATGTGATCGCGGCCTACCTCGGCACGTGAGCGGAGTGAACATGCCCCTGGATTCCGATACCGCCGAGCCGATCCTCAAGGTCAGCAACATCGAGAGCTACTACGGGCCGATCATGGCGATCCGCGGCGTCAGCCTCTCGGTGCCGCGCGGCAAGATCATCACCGTGCTGGGCGCCAACGGCGCGGGCAAGACCACCATCCTGAAGACGATTTCCGGCGTGCTCGACCCGCAGAAGGGCTCGATCGAATTCGAAGGCAAGCCCATCCAGCGCATCGACGCCGACAAAATCGTGCGGCTGGGCCTCGGCCACGTACCCGAGGGCCGCGAAGTCTTCCCGTTCCTTTCGGTGCGCGAGAACCTCGCCATGGGCGCCTTCCTGCGCAGCGACAAGGACGGCGTGGCCCAGGATCTCGAGCGCGTGTTCGTCTATTTCCCGCAACTGAAGGAGCGCATCGACCAGCCCGCCGGCTCGCTGTCCGGTGGCGAGCAGCAAATGCTGGCGATCAGCCGCGCGCTGATGAACCGGCCGAAGCTGCTGTTGCTCGACGAGCCGTCGCTCGGGCTGTCGCCGATCCTGGTCAAGGAGATCTTCAGCATCATCAAGCGGGTGAACGCCGAGCAGGGCACGTCGATCCTGCTGGTCGAGCAGAACGCCAAGATGGCGCTGGAGACGGCGCACTACGGCTACGTGCTCGAGGTCGGCCGCGTGGTCATGGACGACACCTGCGAGCGGCTGATGAGCAGCAAGGACATCCAGGAATTCTACCTCGGCGCCAAGGAAGAAAATGCGCGCGGCGAACGCCGCTGGAAGAAGAAGAAGAACTGGCGCTGACGACCAGGGAGGCAAGCAGACGATGACCCGGAACGCGACGCTGACGGTTGCGGAGACCCTTCCCAAGAGCTTCGTGTTGTCCTGCAAGACGCGCGGCGACAAGCCGGCGATGCGCGAGAAGCTCTACGGCATCTGGAGCGCCATCTCCTGGAACCAGTGGCTGGACCGCTCGCGGGCCGTCACCTACGCCCTGCACTCGATCGGCTTCCGCCCCGGCGATGTCGCATCGGTGCTGGCCAACACCGTGCCTGAATGGAACTACGCCGATTTCGGCATCCTCTGTGCCGGCGGCGTTTCGTCGGGCATCTACCCGACCGATTCGGCCAAGCAGGTCGAATACCTGATCAACGACTCGCGCACCGTTGTGCTGTTCGTCGAGGACGACGAGCAGCTCGACAAGGCGCTCGAGGTTCGCGAGCGCTGCCCGACGCTCAGGAAAATCGTGGTGTTCGACATGGAAGGCCTTACCACCTTCAGCGACCCTATGGTCGTGTCGCTCGACGAGTTCATGGCCATGGGCCGCAACTACGCCGATGGCAAGGAAGGCCTGTTCGACGAGCTGGTCGCCTCGCGCAAGCCCGACGACCTCGCCATCTTGGTCTACACCTCGGGCACGACGGGGCCGCCCAAGGGCGCCATGCACAGCCATCACAATGTCGTCTACACCATGCAGAACTGCATGCATCCCGAGCTGTCACTCAGCTGGCACGAGGGCGACGAGCGGCTGGCCTTCCTGCCGCTCTGCCACGTCGCCGAGCGGGTGGCCGGCAGCTACTACTCGGTCGCCACCGGCGTATGCAGCAACTTTGCCGAGAGCCCGGAGACGGTGCCGGACAACATCCGCGAGGTGCAGCCGACCCTGTTCGGCGCCGTGCCGCGGGTGTGGGAAAAGTTCTACTCCGGTATCATGATCGCCCTCAAGGACGCGACGCCGCTGCAGAGGTGGGCCTACAAGAAGGCGATCGACGCGGGTTTCGCCGTTGCCGACGCCCGTCTGGCGCGGCGCGAGCCGTCTTCGTTCGAGAGGCTGCGCTTCCAGCTGGCCTACTGGCTGGTGCTGAAGAACATCCGACGGATGGTCGGACTCGACCGTTGCCGCTGGCTGTTCACCGGCGCGGCGCCGATCGCGCCCGAGCTGATCCGCTGGTATCTGGCGCTCGGCCTCGACATGTACGAGGTCTACGGCCAGACCGAAAACTGCGGACTGGCCACGGCGATGCCGGCCAATGCCATCAAGCTCGGCACCGTTGGCAAGTCGGTGCCCTATGGCGAGGTCAAGATCTCCCCGGTCGGCGAGATCCTGATCAAGGGCGACATGGTGTTCATGGGCTATCTGAACCAGCCGGAGAAAACGGCCGAGACCCTCGACAAGGAGGGCTGGCTGCATACGGGTGACGTCGGCCTGATCGACAACGAAGGCTACGTGAAGATCACCGACCGGATGAAGGACATCATCATCACGGCCGGCGGCAAGAACATCACGCCCTCGGAGATCGAGAACCTGCTCAAGTTCTCGCCCTACATCAGCGACGCCGTCGTGATCGGCGACAAGCGCCCCTACCTTACGTGCCTGGTGATGATCGAGCGCGAGACGGTCGAGAAGTTCGCCCAGGATCACGACGTGCCGTTCACCAACTACGCCAGCCTGTGCCGTGCCAAGGAAGTGCAGGACCTGATCTGGGCGGAGATCGAGCGGGTCAATGCCAACTTCGCCCGCGTCGAGACCATCAAGCGGTTCTTCCTGATCGAGCAGCAGCTCACGCCCGAGGACGAGGAACTGACGCCGACCATGAAGTTGAAGCGCAGCTTCGTGAACACGAAGTACAAGCCGGAAATCGACGCCATGTATCGCGCTCAGGCGGCGTGAGCGGATGCCGCGGCGGGCCTTTAATTTGGCCGCGGGCGTGGCATATTGAAGTCAAGCCGGGGAACACCGGACGGGAGGGGGTCGGCGCCCGCTTCTCCCCTATCTAGAGACGGGCGCCGCTTTTAGGAGGCAACGCAATGAGACTTAACCTGTTGAAACCGGCCCTGCTGGGCGCTGCGGTCGGCCTCGCCGCCCTGCCGGCGTTCGCGCAGACCAAGGTGACCAACCAGGGCATCACGCCGACCGAGATCGTGCTCGGCACCCACCAGGACCTTTCCGGTCCGATCAAGGTATGGGGAGTGCCCGTCTACAATGGCATGCAGCTCGCCGTCGACGAGATCAACGCCAAGGGCGGCATCCACGGCCGCAAGATCAAGCTGATCGCCGAGGACAGCCAATACGACCCCAAGAAGGCCGTGCTCGCCAGCCAGAAGATGGTCGAAAAGGACAAGGTGTTCGCCATGGTCGGGCCCATGGGCTCGCCCACCGTGCTCGCCTCGCAGGACGTGCTGTTCGACGCCGGCGTGCCGCAACTCTTCCCGCTGACGGCGGCCGAGTTCACCTACAAGTTCGACGTCAAGAAGCCGCAGGAACGGCTGAAGTTCTCCAACCTGCTGCCCTATGTCGAGAGCACCCGGGCGGCGATGAAGTACATGATCGAATGGAAGAAGCCCAAGGCCGTCTGCATTATGTACCAGGACGACGAATACGGTAAGAACGTGTTCGACGGCTTCACCCAGCAGCTCGCCGCCATGAATATGAAGGCGGCATCGGTCACGACCTACAAGCGCGGCGCCTCGGACTTCAGTGCCCAGGCCGCCAAAATGAAGGCCGACGGCTGCGATATGGTGCATCTCGGAACCGTGATCCGTGAGACGATCGGCCTGATGGCCGAGTCCAAGAAGATCGGCTTCGCGCCGGTCTGGGTCGGTGCCACGCCGGTCAACGTGCTGGAGATCCCCGCACTCGGCAAGGAACTGGTCGAAGGCCTCTATGCCGCGGCCGGCTTCGTGATCCCCTACCGCGACACCTCGACGGGCGCCGTCAAGGCGTGGTGCGAGGCTTACTTCAAGAAGTTCAACATCGAACCCAACAGCCAGGCGGTCATCGGCTACAATGCCATCATGACCTTCGCCCATTATGCCCAACTGGCGGGCAAGGACCTGACGGGCCAGAAAATGCTGGACGCGCTCGAGTCGGGCAATGAGTACAAGGACATCTTCGGCTCGCCGCCGACCAAGTTCTCCAAGACCAATCACCTGGCGACCACGATCACCCAGGTGCAGGAGGTCAAGAACGGCCGCTGGGTGCTGGTCAAGGGCGACCTGCTCTTCTAGAGCAACCACCTTCCGAAAAACCAAGCCCGGGCGGAAAACCGCCCGGGCATTTTTTTGGCCGGAGCCCTCAGGCCGGCGGCACCGGGACCTTGGCGTCGCGCAGATACCGCTGCAGCGTCGGGATGCCGCCGGCGGTATTGCCTTCCTCGCACTCGGCGATGGCATATCGCACCTGGATGTCGGCCTCCTCGCCGCCGCCATAGGTGGTGCCGAGGTCATCCCCGATGTCGCCGACGTACTCGGAATACAACGTCGCAAGGCTGGTGCAGTAGGCCATGCCCTGCGCCGCGGTAAGGCCAGGCGGCGGGCCACCGGCCGTCTGGGTGCACGCCGCGGCGACGAGTGGCGCGACCGCGCCGAGAAGAAAACTCCTGAGCTTCGCCATGCGATCCTCCTTGTAGACAAGGCTACTGCAGATGGCCCGGCCTCGGCTATGGTCTCGGCTGACATGAGCGGTGAACTTTCTGGACGCGTGGCGATCGTCACCGGCGGCGCCTCGGGCATCGGGGCGGCGGCGGCGGCGCTCCTGGCAGGGGTCGGCGCCACGGTGATCGTGGCCGACCTCCAGGAAGCCAAAGCCGGCCCCGGCCGCTTCGTGGCCCTCGACGTCGCCTCCGAAGACTCCTGGAAGGCCCTGCTCGCCGATGTGCTGGGCCGCGAAGGCCGGCTCGACATCATGGTCAACAATGCCGGCATCTCCGGCGGCTCGGGCAACATCGAGACCACGACGGTCGAGAACTGGCAGAAGGTGCAGGCGGTCGATTCCGAGGGCGTGTTCCTCGGCAGCAAATACGCCATCGAGGGCATGAAGAAGACCGGCCCGGGCAAGCCCGCCATCAAGGGTTCGATCGTCAACATTTCCTCGATCGCGGGCCTGATCGGCTCGGCCGGCCCCACCGCCTATACCGCCGCAAAGGGCGCGGTGCGGCTCCTGAGCAAGAGCGTGGCGCTCTACTGCGCCGAGCAGAAGTACGACATCCGCTGCAACTCGGTGCATCCGGGCGGCGTCGATACGGCGATCTTCAATCCGCTGTGGCAGATGGTGGGCCACGAACAGGGCAAGGCCTTCATCGGTGCGCGTCACCCGATCGGCCGCATGTCCGAAGCGAGCGAACTGGGCGAAGTCGTGCTGTTCCTGGCCTCGGACCGTTCGAGCTTCGTCACCGGGGCGGAGATCGTGGCCGATGGCGCCATCACATCGGGCCTGATGAGGAGGTCGCTCCTTGCCCCGCCTTGAAGACAAGGTCGTGCTGCTGAGCGGCGGCGCATCTGGCATCGGCGCCGCAACCGCCCACCTCGTCGTGCGCGAAGGCGGCAAGGCCGCGCTGGCCGACCGCGACGAAGCGAAGGGCCGCGCGCTCGCGAAAGAGCTGGGTGCCGCGGCGCATTTCGTGACGCTCGACGTCACCCGGGAGCCGAGCTGGCAGGCCGCCGTCGCGGCGACGGTCGAGAAGTTCGGTGCCCTGCACGGGCTCCTGAATGCGGCCGGCGTCGGCGTGCGCAACGATATCGAGAGCTGCACGCTCGAAGAGTACCGCCGCGTCAACGACATCAATTCGCTGGGCACGTTCCTCGGCTGCAAGGCGTCGATCGCGGCAATGCGCGAGTCGGGTGGCGGCTCGATCGTGAACATCTCCTCGGTGCTGGGCCTGCGCGGCGCGGCCCATGCCATGGCCTACTCGGCCAGCAAGGGCGCGGTTCGCTCGCTTACCAAGAACGTGGCGCTGCATTGCGCCCAGATGAAATACAACATCCGCTGCAACTCGGTGCATCCCGGCTACATCGACACGCCGATGATCGCGCCCAGGCTCGAGCAGAACGTCGAGAACATGACCGGCCGCCAGTTCCTCGAGGAACTGCATCCGCTTGGCCGCCTCGGGCGCTCCGAGGAAGTGGCCAACATGATCCTGTTCCTGCTGTCGGACGAATCGACCTTCTCGACCGGCTCAGAATTCGTCTGCGACGGCGGGCTTACCGCTTAAGGCAGCCGCCTAGGTTTTCATCCCTGTAATCGAGGCGCTCATGGCGCGCGGATCGCGCTTGGGCCAACGGCCGGCCTCGACCTGGCCGATGAAGTCGCCGACGATGCGGTTGAACTGGTCGGGATCCTCCAGATTGATGGTGTGGCCGCAGTTCGGCATCACCACCAGCGCCGCCGAGGGAATCTCGCGCTTGAGCAGGAGTGAGGGCGCGAGGCACGGCCAGTCCTCGTCGCCGGTCAGGATCAGCGTCGGCACGGTCATTGCGCGCATCCCGTCGACGAGATCGTAGAGCGAGGGTCGCCGGCCCTGGCAGCCGATCTGGGTGTTGGCCGAGCCCAGCGCCGAATGCTCGGCCAGTTCCTTCTTGAACTGGGCGAAGCCGCGCGGGTCCTTGTTCTCGAACTGCACGCGCGTCGGCCCATAGGCGTATTTTTCGGCGAAGGCCGCCATGCCCTCGCTCAACAGCGACTTGGCCACCACCTCGACCTCGGCCCTGAACTTGGCCTGCTGGTTCTTCTCGGCGCCGTAGCCCACGCCCGCCACCACCAGCGAGTGGGCGCGCTTGGGATGACGGAGTCCGAAATGCAGGCTGGCGAAGCCGCCCATGGAGAGGCCAACGACATGCGCCTTGTCGATCTTGAGATGATCCATCACGGCCAGGATGTCGTCGGTGGCGCGGTCCTGGCTATAACTCACGGGCTTTTCCGGCACGTCGGACGGCGGATAGCCGCGGGCGCCGTAGGTGACGCAGCGATGACGCTGCCCGAAATGGCGCATCTGCATTTCCCACGAGCGGTGGTCGGCGGCGAATTCGTGAACGAACACGATGGGCACCCCCGCTCCCGTCTCCTCGAACCAAAGTTTCACGCCGTCGTCGGTCCTGGCATATGGCATCGTTTTCCTCCGGGTCGGCCCTGACTTTAGCTCATGTGGCAGTCCCGTGACGGGGTGATAGGCTGCCGGCATGAGCGAAATCGGAACCGGCCTGCAGAACGCCACGGGCATCCGCAACGCGGTCGCCCGCGCGGGCTATGCCTTCGTCGAAGCCTCGGACATGCGCACCGCTCTCGTGCGCTTCGGCGCCTTGGCCGACTGGCCGGCCTTCGCCGAAAGCTGGGGCGATCTCGACGTCGACACCTATATGGGCGATGGCGGCCGCTACCGCCGCCGCCGCTTCGCCGTCTACGATGCCCCGAAGCAGGGCCTGATCGTGCGCGGCGCCCATCAGCCGCACTACCAGGGACTGGACTACAACACGCTGAACGGCGGCATCGAACGCTGGTTCAAGCCGGTGGCCGCCGAGATCGGCGACGGCGCCTCCATGCGCACCATCCTGGAATACTGCCGCGCCCTCTTCAGCAAGCTGGCGCCCGATGCGGAGCGCTGGCACGCCGAGGTCCACCAGTTCCGCATCGAAGCCAAGCCCGGTCAGAACGGCAAGCCGACGCCCGAAGGCATGCACCGGGACGGCGTCGACTACGTGCTGGTGCTGCTGGTCACGCGCCGCAACATCCGAAGCGGCACCACCACGGTGCACGACCTCGACAAGCGGGCGCTGGGCAGCTTCACCCTCACCGACCCGCTCGACGCCGCGCTGGTGGACGATCGGCGCTGCTATCACGGCGTGACGCCGGTCGAGCCGGAAAATCCCGCGCAGCCGGCCTATCGAGACGTGCTGGTGGTCACCTTCCGCAAGAAGGCGTGACCCGCTAACTCCCGATCGTCACGACCCGATCGTCACCCCCGCATCGGCGATGATGGTCTGGCCGGTGATGAAGGCGCCGGCCTTGCCGGCCAGCATGACGGCGATGCCGCCGATGTCGTCGGGCTCGCCGATGCGCCTGAGCGGCGCCGTCTGCAGGCGCTTGTCGAGATAGACCGGATCGTCCCACAGCGCCTTGGCGAAGTCGGTCCGCACCAGGCCGGGCGCGATGGTGTTGACCCGGATGTTGTCGGGCCCGTACTCGGCCGCGAGGTTGCGCGCGAGCTGCATGTCGGCCGCCTTGGAGATGCAGTAGGCGCCGATCACCGTGCTGGCGCGCACGCCGCCGATCGACGACACGATGATGATCGAACCGTCCTTCTTGGCGCGCATGTCGGGCAGACAGTGATTGACCATCCACATGTTGGACAGGATGTTGTTGTGCATCACCTTCATGAAGACGTCGTCGGGCAGCTTCTCGTTCGGCCCGTAATAGGGATTGGACGCGGCGTTGCAGACCAGTACATCGACCGGACCGAGCTGCTTCTTCGTCTCCGCGAACAACCGTTCGACCTGCGCCTTGTCGGAGATGTTGCAGGGGATCACCGTGGCGTGGCCGCCGGCCTTGCGGATCTCCGCCGCCGCCTCCTCGCAGGCCGGCGCCTTGCGCGACGACACCACGACCCTGGCGCCCGACAGCGCGAGATGCATTGCAATGGATTTGCCGATGCCCTTGCTCGAGCCGGTGACGACGGCGACCTTGCCGGTGAGGTCGAAAAGCGGCGATGCCATTGAGCGTTCCTCCTGAGGTGTGGCCTTTCAGATAGCAAATTAACGGACACGACGTGTCGGGAATCTGGGGCCAACTCCCTGCCCCTGTCCCCGGCCAAGTCCCACATGGTTTTTCACGGCCCGGAAGGCCGTTCGACGCCGTGTTTTCACGGCCTTCTCGCATTATTTGTGGACGCCTGAATGTAACGCGTTCTGTCCGGAAACCTGTCCGGAATCCCGCCCAGAATCATGCCGGGAATCGCGTCGCAAATCGGTCGTCCGGGCCGACGTTCGCCGTCGGCGCAGTTTGCTGTTTTGGGTCTCGTTCCTTCGTTGTCGAGGGCATGGTCAGGACCACGCCGAGGCGCAGGCGCTCTCTGAAGAGCATTTGGGGCACGCCGGGGGAGACCCGGTGGCACGGACGCCTCATTGTTGGATTTGAAGACCGGCGGGAGCGTCGATGCACCTCTGCCAATCTACAGGAAAATCCCTATCATTTCCTGCTGAACCTGTCAAATTATCTCAAAAGAATCTTCGGTGCTGGCAGTGCTGGCACCGCGATCATCCAATCGTCGTCCACGGTTTGAACCGGCCCTTGCCGCGTTGCCTGATCCGGCCGACCAGCTCCTCCAGCGCCCGCCTCGAAACAGACCGCATATTGGGGTGCAGGCGCCGGATATCCTCGATGCTGACGTCGGGCTGTGCGGTCACCAGCCGTTCGAGCATGTCGTTCATGTCTCTCGTCGGCGAGATCACCGGGCCTGGAATGTGCACCATGGTCTGCCTCACTGCCTGATGTCCACGTTCCGTGCGCCGATGGAATCGCCGGCGGAGAAAGATGGACGCTGAACGCTCGGATCCTGGAGTTCTCCCACTGCCCCGCGGTCTGCAGCGGGGGCCACCGCCAGGAAGCACCGAAGCGATTCCGCTCCAACGTGGCGTGGAAGACAAGATATTAAGACAGCATTTTCCGGCAGTGTGAAGTGCGAAAATCCGTGTTACCGGGTTCTTCATGAGTGTGGCCTTCGAAGAACTCGACTTTTGTTCGACGCCTATCGGCACATTGAGCCTTCGGCGCCGGCGGCCCCCGGGTCTCGAAGCGGATGTGTACGAGATCAAGCTCGACGACGAGTTCCTGATGTCGAGCCTGTTCACGGTGGCCGAGATCGCCCTCGCGCGCCTCGGGCTCGCGGGAAGTCCCGGCAAGGACATCGATGTCATCGTCGGCGGTCTCGGCCTGGGCTACACCGCGCAGGCGGTGCTGGAGCATCCCGTGCGTTCCCTCGCCGTCATCGAAGCTTTGGCTCCGGTGATCCGATGGCACGAGCAGGGGTTGCTGCCCCTGGGCGCGCGCCTGACAGCCGATCCACGCTGCCGGCTCGTTCGCGGCGACTTCTTCGCGATCATGAAATCCGCTCTTTCAGGAGACGACGACAGACGTGTCCACGCCATTCTGGTGGACATCGATCATTCGCCGCGGAAGGTGCTGCACCCGGATCACGTATCCTTCTATGAAGTCGAGGGATTGTGTAAGCTGGCGACGCATCTTCGCCCGGGCGGTGTCTTCGGGCTTTGGTCGGACGACCCGCCCGATGCCGAGTTCGTCGCCAGGCTTGCCACCGTCTTCGCCAAGGTCGACGCCCATGTCGTCGCCTTCCATAACCCGCTGCAGGATCGGGACGCCGCAAATACTGTTTATGTCGCCAGTACCGCCAACCAGGATACGTGAGCGCAAGTTGACCGCACGGGCTGCCGCCGCGTGATCCGTATCTACGTTGCCCTGTTGCGCACCGAGTGGCGGCCGCTGGCGTTCGGCATCCTCTGCGCCTTCCTGTCGAGCCCGGGTCAGACCTTCTTCATCTCGCTGTTCATCGGCGGTGTGGCGACCGACTTGGGACTGGGCGCCACGGAGCTCGGCTCGCTGTACATGGTCGGCACGATCGGTGCGGCCAGCCTGCTGCCTCTGACCGGGCATTGGATCGACCGCCTCGACCTGCGCCTCTACACGCTGCTGGTCATGGTCGGGTTGGCCGCCGCCTGCGGGGTCATGGCGATGGCGAGCGGGCCGGCGAGCGTCGTTGCCGGCCTCCTGTTGCTGCGGCTCACCGGCCAGGGGCTGACGACACACGTCGCCGTCACGTCCATCGCCCGATATTTCCGTCACCAGCGCGGCCGGGCCCTCTCGCTGGTCGCCATGGGCTTCCCGCTCTCCCAGGGCGTGCTTCCCACCGCCGCCGTCATGCTCGGCGCGACCGGGGATTGGCGGCGGAGCTATGCCATCATCGGCATCGGCGTGCTGCTCGTCGCCGCGCCCGCGCTCCTCTGGCTGATCCGCTCGCAGCCGGCATTCACGCGGCCGATGGATATCGGCGGCGGCATTCTCTCGCGGGTCCTCGATGGCTTGAGGATCGTGACCGGTTCCCGCTTCTTCTGGTTCGCATTGCCCCTGCTGCTCTACATGCCCTTCGCCTCGACCGCCCTCGTCTTCCACATCCAGGCGATTGCCGCGACGAAAGGATGGTCGCACGAAATCGTCGCCCTCGGATTTGCCGCCTATGCCATCAGCCATGCCTCGACCTTGCTGCTGCTGGGCGGCCTTATCGACCGGTTCGGCGCGACCACCATGCTGCCGACGATGATCGCCCCGATGCTGTTCGGCCTTGCGGCGTTGGGTCTGCTGGACGGCCCGCCCGTCCTGTTGCTGTTTTTCGGCCTCATGGGGATATCCTCCGCCCTCGCCCAGACGACCGTCACCGCCGTATGGGCCGAGATCTACGGCGTCGGCCGGCTGGGCACGATTCGCAGCTTCGCCACCATGCTCATGGTCGTGGGGACGGCCCTCGGTCCGGTGGCACTCGGTGCCTTGCTCGATGCCGGCGTCTCGGTCGCGGCCATCTGCGGCACCCTCGTGGCCGTCGGCGTCGTGGCAATGGCACTGACGGCCATCGGCGTCCGGCGGCGGCCGCGATGAAGGTCTAGGCCGGCGCGCTGCGCTTCGAACGTAGCCATCTGTGTTGGTCCGCCGTATTCGGGATGTGCACCGGCGACGTCCTCGAACCACACCGCGTAACCGTTTCTGTGCGCAACGCCGGTCGCCCACGAGCGGAACTTCGGGCGGTCCCATTCGAAGCGATGGTCGGGATGCCGACGGCGATGATTCGGAACGCCGAGCAGGACGTTGAATTCCCTGTTGGGTGTCGAGATCACGACTGTCCTCGGCGTCAGGTCGCGAAACACCGAGCGTTCCAGCAGGGAGAGCTCGTCGGGCTCAATGTGCTCTATGGTCTCGATGAGAATGGCGGCGTCGAAGCCGGCGAGGCAACCGTCCGGCGCCGTGAACGAGCCCAGCACCAATTCGGCCTTGCCGCGAATCTCAGGCGCTTCGGCCTGCAGCAACGCCTGCAGTTCCCGAAGCGCGGCAGCCGACCGATCAAGGCCGACGACACGGTCGATCGCCGGCTCATGCAACAGTCGACGCAGCAGCGGCCCGGTTCCACACCCCAGATCGAGAACCGTGCGTGCACGGCTTCGGTGGATGGCGCGCAGCACCGCCTGCAAGCGCTGTTCGTGCAGCCAGGTAACGAGATCCTTGGCGATCATCGGCGGGCCGGCCCGCCGTCGGGGCCTTGCGGTGCGGCGCCGGGACAAGGCACTTCCTGCTGCAGATCACGAAGGAACAACGACAACGCCTCGGTGCCCGAGTAGGCGGCTTCGAGTCTATCCGTGCCTTTCATGTAGGCCATGAACTCGACGGTCTCGCCATCGATTCCCGTGACCCTGAAAACCGCACCGAAGCGGTCGCGATAGCACTTGCCGACCTCGATGCGCGGCAGCGGCGTGGTCATGACAGGGTTTCCTCCATGTCGTGGAATGCGCGCAAGGCCGTGCTGACTCGAGTCAGAGGCCCACCTCTCCCATACCAAAGCAGCCGAAGGCAAGCAGCAGTCCACCGCCGGCAGTCAGCGCCGTGGCAAGCCTGGCGATGTGCCGCCATCGAGCGGCAGGACCGCCGAGGTTGCCGTCGCCCGTCCTGGGTGCCTCCCGGAAGGCAGCATCCTTCATGGCATTGGCCCATTCTGCGCGATACATCTTCACGCTGGCCTCCGTCAGATGGACCGAAACGCGTGCGACTTCCATCATCGTTGTGCGATAATCATCTCCCGGAGTCAGCATGGTGCCGACCTTCTCTTTTAATTGGTCTCGAAGGAAGGACGCCACGCCGTCGCCTGGAATGATCGCCGGTTGTGCCTGCGGCTGCTGCCGGCGCGCCGTCTCCCAAGGACCGCCGGGCTCACAGATAAGGCTGTTCAACTGCGAAACGGACATCGCTCCGTAAGCGTCCCAGATCCCTTCAAGCACGGCGATTTCCTCGACGGCAGGTCGTTGGATCGCTTCCGACCGGCGTTCGCCCAGCTCATGGATGAACAGATCCCGTTGGACGGGGCCCGCCGCGAAGCGGCGCAGCAGGCGTTGCAGATCGGGAAGAACCGGGCCGAACTCCCGGGCCTCGATCGGCTCGCGGATCAGGGAACAGCCATGGACGAGCCTCATCCAGCCCTCCGCAAGGTAGATGAGCTTCTGCATCTGGAAGGCATTGATGACCCTGCGGTCACGACGCGCAAAAGTGAGCAATTGATCGGCCAAAACCCAGGAAGGAAACCCCGACCGCCGGTCCGACAAGGCAACATCACGGAGCCGCATGGGGTCGACTTCATCCGCAACTTCCGGAGAAGAAGCCGAGGATTCCCGGAGCCCCTCCCTTTCCTGCCTATCCGCGGACATAACGCGTCGAATCGAGCAGATCACGAAGCTCGACGTATCGGCGGGTCCCGCTCCGGTCGACACGCTCGATCGTAACGGAGTCGCCATCGCATTCGACGACACGCCATTCGCGGCGGGGAGGCGATACGTTCACGAAGACGTCCCCGACGGCGGCTTGATGAGATCGTTTTGTCATCGCTGTGCTCCTTGTTGCGAAGCGTGCCTGTGTTCCTCGAGACGCTTGCCGGCCAAGCCGGTCCCTGTCGT
Source organism: Reyranella sp. (assembly GCA_030684475.1). Taxonomy (GTDB): domain Bacteria; phylum Pseudomonadota; class Alphaproteobacteria; order Reyranellales; family Reyranellaceae; genus Reyranella. Next base: position 20,811 of record JAUXWB010000185.1, read on the forward strand.
TATCGAGAAGCTCGCGCGTCATGATCAGATGGCCTCGAATTCGAAGGCGACGCGACGAACTGAAAAGATCGCCGCCTCGGTAAGCTCGGCGCAGTCGAGATCGAAGAGCGCCACGTTCTTGCCCTTCGTGGACAACGAGCTCTGGTACATGACGCCGTCATAGCCTTCGATCCGGAACAGCTCGGCGAGCACCTGGGTGGCGGCGTACTCGGCGGTGTCGTCGCTTCTCGTGACCGGCCTGGAGAAGGCATTGTCGATGTGCGCCCAGATGATCTTCTCGATCTCCAACGACGAAGGCCGGGTCGCTGCGGAAGCGACGTAGTCGTGCAGCAGCGAGCAATCGGCGACCACCAGATCTCGATTGATCCGGAAGCGTCCCACTGAAACGACGGAGCCGATCCACGGTCGGACCTCGGACATCGCCCCCTCTCGGGTGGTCGCGAAGTAAAGACAGGGGATGCCCTTGGGGTTGATTCGCCCCTCCGATGCACGGTCGGGAAGCGGCTTCATGCGGGTTTCCGGGTGCGGCCCCCGCGTGCGCCTTCCGGCTGTCGAGTCCTGCACCCATCCATGGCCGATCTGTGCCCTCCAGAGAATCTCGCCGGCGGGAATCTTGCGAAGCCTTTGCCTGCAGGTGGTCGCCACGGCCCGAAGGAACCGGTCGCTGGCCGGCGAGCGCAGGTAGCGCCTGCGTTGTGCGACCTCGCGACTGAATTTCTGAAAGGCATCGGGGCCCGCGAAGACATCGACAGCGCTCATGCGGTGCTCCGTCGGTGGACACCCAGGATGCCGTCGAGCGCGGCAACGAACGAAGGCTGAAACCGGAAGGAGAGGCTGTCCTTGGCGCCCGCTTCGGCTATCGCAAAGACCAGAAGCGGCAACAGCCTGCGGCTGATACTCGCGCCGACAGGCGCCACGCCCAGCGTCGCACCGACTGTCTTGCCGAGCTTGACATACAGAGTCGCCACCGAGCTCTCCGGAATCCCGGTGACTCGGCCTATGTCCGCAAGGCTTGCCGCATGGCGGGGAGAGTACCTATGGGCACGAAGGAGCGGCACCAATGCGGCAAACGTGCGGGGTTCCATCCCCTGCAACGCCTCTGCAAACTCCGCCGCCCCCGGAATGTCGCCGTCCCGCTGACGGCGCAACTCCTTCATCCGAGCATCAAGCGCCTCGGAGACCGAGGCGATGGCGGCCTCCACGGAGGTTTCCGTTGCCGTGTGAATGCGCCTGCCGCCGAGATAGGCGAAAGCCTGGCCAGATCCGGCGAGGTGGCCGGCGATGATGCGGTAAATACCGTGCGCGACTTCGATGCGAGGGAGGGCCCTGGCGGGCTCTATCGTCGCTTTGCTCTTCGACATGCTGCTCCTTTGTTCAGATTTCATAGGCGTTCCCGTGTCTTGCCGAATGCGAGGCCCGGCCATTGCTCGATCGCCTGGTTCAAATCCCAGGCGTTGCGCGCCATGAAGACCGTCCCGCCCGACTGATCTTCGGCAATGCTGGCCCGATTGCGTTCGACAAAGCTTTTGAGAAGCGCGGGATCGCGGCTCGACACCCAGCGTGCCGTCTCATAGGGAACCGGTTCGAATGCCACGCTGATGCCGTACTCGATTCCGATGCGGGACGTCAGGACGTCGAGTTGAAGTTCACCAACGACGCCGACGATCCATTGTCCCCCGGACACGGGACGGAGGATCTGGGTCACCCCCTCTTCCGCGAGGTCTTCCAGTGCAGTCCTGAGCTGCTTCGCCCGCATCGGGTCGCCCAGGCGGACCCGGCGAAGGACTTCGGGTGCGAAGCTGGGAAGCCCGGTGAACGTCAGCGATTCACCCTCGGTGAGCGTATCGCCGACCCGCAACGTCCCGTGGTTGGGAATGCCGATGATGTCACCGGGAAGCGCCTCGTCGGCGAGCGTCCTCTCCTGGGCGAAGAAGAAGATCGGATTCTGCACGGCAATGCTCTTGCGGGTACGCACCTGGAAGAGCTTCATGCCGCGCCAGAATCGGCCCGAGCACAGCCGCAGAAACGCCACCCGGTCGCGATGATTGGGGTCCATGTTCGCCTGAACCTTGAAGACGAAGCCCGTCACGCTCTTCTCGGTGGGCTCGACGTCGCGGGGCGTTGCAGGCTGGCGGCGGGGCGATGGGGCGAAATCTGCCAACAGATCGATGACCGAATCCACTCCGTAGTCCTTCAGGGCGCTGCCGAACACAACCGGGGTCATGCTGCCATCCCGGTAGGAATCGATGTCGAGTTGCGGGAGGGCCGAAGTGGCGAGAGCCGCAGATTCGCGAAAGACACGCAGAACACCGTCGGAAATCAGATCGGCGAGGGCCTCGTCTGCGAAGCCACTGCATTGTCGCACTTCGTCGAAAGAGCCGCGTCGGCCCAGGCGCGAGGTCAGGAATCGATCGCCAAGGAAATCGTAGCAACCGTGGAAATCGCTGCCCATGCCCACCGGCCAGACGATCGGCGACGCGTCGATCGCCAGGGTGCTTTCGATCTCGTCCAGCAATTCGAAGGGATCCCGCCCCTCGCGATCGACCTTGTTGACAAATGTGATGATCGGGATGTCGCGCAGGCGGCAGACCTCGAAGAGCTTCCTGGTCTGAAGCTCGATGCCCTTCGCCGCGTCGATCACCATGATCGCCGAATCCACGGCGGTCAGCGTACGATACGTGTCCTCGCTGAAATCCTGGTGGCCCGGCGTATCGAGGAGATTGAACGTGATTCCGTTGTACTCGAATGTCATCACCGAACTGGTGATGGAGATGCCCCGGGCCCGCTCCATCTCCATCCAGTCCGACTGGGTGCGCCGACGGTCGCCGCGCGCCTTGACCTGCCCCGCCTGCCGGATCGCGCCACCGAACAGCAGAAGCTTCTCCGTCAGCGTCGTCTTGCCGGCGTCGGGATGCGAGATGATGGCAAATGTACGCCGCCCGCTTCCAGCGGGAGCGCGATCGTCGGCCAGGTTGTGCGTTGAAATCGTCATGTTACTTCGTTGGATGGGAATGGTTCGTCATGGTCGTCTCGACCACGGCCGAAACGGACGAGGCTGAGGCCGCTTCACGGAGAGGGCGAGCCCTGCCTTGCAGTTGCCGGGCGACGCCGCAGGCAATCGGCAGGAAAGCAGGCGCGTCCCGTTCAGGACACGCCGATCAGGGCGGAAGAAGCGTGCCCGGGTCCGGCAGACGAACGAATCCGATGGCAGCCAGAACGCAAGCAATCCTCAGTCCTGCACCGGCGTGCTTGGCGGTCGCCATGCGACATCCTGACTGCAGACGGCGCATCAGCGGGTGGCCTCCGAGGCGCATCGAATACATGTCGGGGCCGTGGGGTCGACGTCGAGCCGGCCGCGTGCGATCTCCTCGCCGCAGACGACACAGTAGCCGAAGTCGCCGGCGTCCATGCGTTGCAGGGCCGCTTCGATGCGCAGCTTTTCCTGGCCACGCCGCCGCTCGACTTCGAGTGCCATGGCTTGCCGCTGCATGGCGTCGACCCGGGACAGGCGCCCGACCGACGTCTGGTCGAGTTCGACGGGCTTGCGGCTCTCGGCCGTGCTGTCCTGCAGGTCGCGCAAAGCGGCGAGCCGTTCCATGAGCGACTGCCGCAAAGCCTTCTGCTCGTCCGGGGGGATCGTCACCCGGTTCTCCGAACGGCGGGGCGCGACTGCATCGCGACAGTTCGAGGTGGGAAAAAATGCATGCGTTGCATCCGTCAGCGTTCGGGCGCTGCATTCCGAGGATCGGGCGATCTCTGCGCTTGAAGCGCGAACGTCAGCCGCTCGACCTCGCTCCTCATGCCCCGGCAGAACCTCACCGTGCGTCGCTGGGCATTGGCTACCGCGCTGCCCTTGAGCGCACGCGCTGCGACGATGCTCGCTCGAATGCATTCGGCGTCGGCAACGACTCGCGCGCGCATGACATCCAGCCCCTCGACTCCGACCTGGGCATCGAGAACCGCGTTCTCGACCTCGATGATTCGTGCCAACTCGTTCCAGGCTGCATCGCCGACAGGCCTTCCGAGGGCCATGTCGGCCCCCTTCAACAATCGTTGCAGACTCATTCCGAGACTGTCTTTGCCGGTCATCGCGACGAACATCCAGGTTGGACGCTGGACGGCGTTTGCGGAGCCGGGTGTCTCGGCTCCGTCGCGTGTACGGCCGGATGTCTGCTTTCGGGAAGCGCGAGTTCGTTCATCGTTCTTGCTCCTCTCGTCAATCGACGCGAGGCGCAGACCCGGCGAGGTTCAGGGCCTTCCCGAACCGGGCCGGCGAAGCCGGGAGCAATCTCCGAACCAGCCGATCATACGGGGCGATGCTTTCCCCGGCGGAACGGCGCGGCGCGAGGAATCCAAGCCTTGCCTGGCCTTGCGTGCTGCGCTCGCATCTATGCGATCGAGCAGGGCCGCCCCGCCCCCTCGTTCCGCTGAGGAGGTTCGTGCCCGGAGCCGTACATCGACCGCGGGCGACTAGAGTAAGCAACTGCGTCACTTTGCTCATTAGCGTCTTTTGACGGTGATTTACAGCCCGAACTGAATGGCCTTGGAAAACCCGATTTGCAAAGCTGAAGTGACGAACGCGGACGTTGGAGCGGGCATTTGCGGGACGCTGCGATTGCAACCAAGCGCATCCGGGCGCGTTTAGAAGCCATGGCTCGACAGGCCGTACGTGGTTGTCTTGCTTGGGTGTCCCGGCCTATCGCCACGCTCGACAGCGCTGCCGCAATGCGATGACTGCCTTGTAAGCGTTGCTGCCCCTCGTTCCGAAAAGGGAGGAAGAAAAAGAATGACGGTCAACGGTCAGGAAATGACATCGCTTACGAGCGATTTGCTCAAGGAGCTTTCGGCGGCCGACCATGGGCCGTGTCTCTCGCTGTATCAGCCG
>JAUXWB010000205.1 GCA_030684475.1 Reyranella sp.
GCGGCGATCCTGCCGTGCTGGTCTTCAGCGCGGATCCGGCGCACGCCACGGCCGATTCGCTGCGCACGGTGCGCCTGGAATAGCGCGGGATGAAGTGAACGCTGCCGATCCTCGGCGCTCTGGTTGTGTTCGGCATCGCGCTCGAGGCGCTGGGGATCCTCAACTGGCGCCTGGCGGTCAAGAGCTCGAGGGCTCCGCATCGGCGCCGTCAGTGTCCGCTCCGCCCTGGATCCACCTCACGCCACCGGCCATCAGTCGTCGCTCACGGCCGGCTGCTTGAACTGAGACGGTATTGACCTGACAGATATCGCCACACTGGGCGTCGCGAAGCGAGGGGCCGTAGGCCCCGAGTGCAGCGACGCCCAGTGTGGTCACGCCGCTCCCGCCCGTCACAACAGGCAATGTCACACCCGAAAGTGTCACACCAAGTTGAGACAAATGTTGTGACACAGGTTGAGCGCCCCACCTGTGGCATCGCGGGACTCCGACCCTGCGGCCCCGCCTCGCTGGGCAAAGACCGCGGGACCTCCCCTCATCCTCCAGGGATCGTACCCGGCGGGCGCGCCGGGCGGGGCATGGCCAGATTTCAGAACCTCCATCGTCTCTTCATTCTCCTCCCCCGTCTCGGAGGAGGTGGCCGAAGGCCGGAGGGGGTGTTCGCGCACGACGCTTCCGCCCCCCTTCGCCGCGTAAGACGCGGCACTTGGCGGCTAAGGCCGTCAGCGGCCTTAGCCGCGACCCGCTTCGCGGGGGCAGAGAGAGCCCCTGAAGACAGGCCTCGTGCGACGATAGCGGATTTATAGGACGAATCCGGCCAAACTTGCAAATATCTTATTTCAATCCTTCCATGCGCTTTTCGACGGGGTGCTGGCACTGCCAGCACCGGCGGCCCGCCTTCGTCATGGCCAAACAGGTACGCCCTCCAGCCCCGCGGTTTCTGGCAGGCCGCAGATCAGGTTCGCATTCTGCACCGCCTGGCCGGCGGCTCCCTTGCCGAGATTATCGACCACGCCCATCGCGATCACCAAGTTGCGCTCTGGATCGGCCGCATAGCTGACGAACGCGAGGTTCGAGCCGGTAGCCCATTTGGTCTGCGGCGGCTTGTCGGTCACGCGGACGAACGCCCGCCCGACGTAGAAGCGTCGGGCCGCGTCCAGGCACTGGCCCGTGGTGACGCGGCCGCGGCAGTAAATGGTGGCGAGGACGCCGCGGGTCATCGGCACCAGGTGTGGCGTGAACACCAGCCCGGCCGCGCTGTCGCCACTCAGCCGCTCGATCGTCTTGGCAATCTCGGGCATGTGGACGTGCTTGAGCAGACTGTAGGGCAGCAAATTCTCGTTGCTCTCGGCGTAGCCGAACCTGCTGTCGGCGCCGCCCCGGCCGGCACCGGAGATTCCGGTCTTGACGTCGATCACGATGTTGCCGGGCTCGATCAGCTTGTCGACCAGCAGCGGCGCCAGCGCGGCGAGCGTCGCCGCGGGGTAGCAGCCGGGGTTGGCAACGCGGGTCTGGCCCTCGATCCGGGTTGGCCAGACGTCGGCCAAGCCGTACGTCCAGCCCTCGACGTAGCGGTGGTCGCCGCCGATATCGACGATCTTCACGTCCTCAGGCACGCGCGCCAGCGCCTCGGCCGAGGCGCCCGTGGGCAGCGACGCGAACAGCACGTCGAGCTTCGGCAGGCTCTCGGGATCCCACTTCTCGATCACCCGCTCGGCCAGCTTGGGCGACACACCGGGGAAGCGGTCCACCAACCGGCTGCCGGCGCTGCCCTCGCCCGCGGCGTAGACCAGCTCGAAGGAAGGGTGGCTCGCGACCAGGCGCATCGCCTCGCCGCCGCCAAAACCGCTAACTCCGACAATGCCGACTCGAATGCTCATGATGGTGTCCTTCTCTTCCGGGGTTTGGGCATAAGAAAACCCCCGGAGCCGGGGGCTGCGGGGGTTCAGGAACGCGGACCGGGGCCGCTCCGGCGGATGGGATCTACTGTGAGGTAGTCACCACGCGGAAAGACGCTGATCGACGCGCAGCCCGAAGAGCCGCCGCATGGGTGCACGGCGTCGGCGTCGATCACAAAGGTTCTGGTTCCTGAGCATGTCCTTCGAAGCTGTCGCTACCCACATTACTCGTCAAGGGGAATGTCTGCTGACCACTCATCTCGGACGTTTCCGGCTTATGCGTTCACGACCTGGTAAGTTCGCATATGCACGAGGGCAAGCGGGAGTGCCCAAGTTGCCACAAATCTACCGGCTACGTCGTGGGAGGTAAAAATCGAAAGGGACCGCTCGGATCGAGTGGCCTAATTCGAATTAGGACAATACCCAAGCGCGCCTCGGTTCCTGTTGCACGAGACACGCGGTCCAAAGGAGTATGAACCCGATTTCTTCGTTCCCTTCCGCCCGCCCTGTGTCCACTCTCCCGCCCATGACCAATGAAACGACACTCGCGGACGACAACTGGGGTTTCAGGGCCCGGATCGGGCTGTTCATCGTCGGCAGCGAAGCCGTGCCGGAGGCCGAGTGGTGGGCGATGGCGCCCGGCGGCGTGTCGGTGCATGCCGCCCGCGTGACGGCGGGCGCGCCGTGGGCGCGCTGGCGCGCCGATCGGACCGGCGTCGATCTCGCCGACGACTTGCTGCGGGCGTGCCGGCAGTTCGCCGCCATGCGCCTCTCGGCCGTCGTGCTCGCCCATACGACGAGCAGCGTCGTGGGCGGCAAGGGCTGGGACGACGCCACCGTATCGGCTCTCTCCGCCGCGCTCGGCCCCGCAGCACCCGGCACAACAACGCTGGGCGCCGGCGCGATCGCCACGACCAACGGCCTCGACACGCTGGCGGCGCTCCGGGCCTCCGGGGTGAAGCGGCCCTTCCTGGTGCTGCCGCCGTGGTTTCCCGACGACACGATCAAGGCGGCCGTTCGCTACTACACCGACCACGGGCTCGCGCCGGCCGGACACCTCCGCATGGATCCGGGCGCCAGGTGGCGGGACCTGCCGCCGCAGGATCTCTACGGCCACGGCATGGGCTTCGAGCAGGAGGTCGAACCGCTCCATGCCCAGATCCGCGCCGCCTGCCCGCCCGAGGCCGACGGCGTGCTGATCGGGGGCACCGGCTTTCGCTGCGTCGCCATCCTCGAGACGCTGGAGCACGACCTCGGGCGGCCGGTGATCTCGGCCAACCAGGCGAGCCTCTGGCATTGCCTGCGGCGGTCGGGAGTCCGAACGCCGGTCGCGGGCTACGGCAACCTGCTCAGGCTGTGACCACGCCCCCTCCGATCCTCTATCTGCCGACGCTCTATCTCCTGTTACGTTTTTGACCTGGCCTTCGGCGGGGGCTTTGGGGGAGTCCCGTCGAGAGCGGCAAGCGAGTCGGTGGGGCGTCCAAAGAGCGCGAAAAGCTCGGCCTCGCGTAGCCTCTGAGCCGCCGCGCGTTCTGGCGGCAGGCTGTCTTCAATTCGTCGCTTGCCCAGGACCGTAAGGGTGACGGCGCCCCGGTCGAGAGAGACGAGATCCAGCGACGCCAAGCGGTTGATGTGGCGCATGTCCAGGTCGGCCAGTTTGGTCGCCGCATGAACACGCCAGAGCGTGGCTTCCTCGTTGGGACTGAGCGGAGCAGCCAAGCCTCGTTCCATGGTGTAGCCCCCCCGATACCGAGGACCAGCCATAGCTCCATTGTCCGGAACCGGACAGAGCTATTATTTCCGGCATTGGGGACCTCACCCTGAGGAGCGGCCCGCAGGGTCGCGTCTCGAAGGGTCGGCAACACCGCGGGTACTGCGAACCGGTCTGCTCCGCACTTTCCTGTACGGCCCATCCTTCGAGACGCGCCAAAGCGCGGGGGTTACCCCGCGCGAATCGGGCGCCCTCAGGATGAGGGCATTGTGTGCAATGCTGGCAAAGTCAGCGCCTATGAGTGCCGCGCTCGCGGCGGTGTTGCGGACTCTTGCCTGGGTCGCGTAGCATCGGCGCATCCCCAAAAAGCGCGGATCGGGTTTCGACAATGCGCCACGGCATGGATCGCCTGCTCGCCCGGATCGCCGGACGTCCCGGGGTCGCGCCTTCCCTGCCGGGCTGACATGCATCGCTATTGCACGTATTTCGATCACCTCTTCCTCGACCGCGGCCTGGCGATGATCCGCTCGCTGCGCCGGTTCGACCCCGGTTGCCGGATCTCCGTGCTCTGCCTCACGCCGGCGTGCGAGCGGGTGCTCGCGCGGCTGGACGAGCCCGGCGTGACGCTGGCGCGCCTCGAGGACTTCGAGCGCGACAACCCCGACCTCCTCGCGGTCAAGGGCAGCCGCGGCATGCGCGACTATTACTTCACGCTGTCGGGCTGCCTCGTCGCCTCGGCGCTGCGCGACGCCGAGCCGGACGCGCTGGTGACGTATGTCGACGCGGACCTGATGTTCTACGCCAGTCCGGCGCCGATCTTCGAGGCGATCGGCACGGCGTCGGTCGGGCTGATCGGGCACCGGTTCCACTGGTGGGCGAAGCGCCTGGAGAAATACGGCCGCTTCAATGTCGGTTGGGTGAGCTTTCGAGCCGACGCCACCGGCCGGGAAGCGGCGCAATGGTGGCGCGACAGATGCATCGAGTGGTGCCACGGCTACCCCGACCGCGACCGCTTCGCCGACCAGAAGTATCTCGAGCACATCCACTCGAAATTCCCCAACGTGACCGAGGTCACGCATCCCGGCACGAATGTCGGGCCGTGGAACATCTGCCGGCACGCGATCGCGCGGGGACCCGACGATACCCTCACGGTCGCCGCCCGCTTCCCGCTGATCTTCTTTCACTTCTCGGGGTTGAAGGAGATCGCGCCGGACCTCTTCCTCGGCAGCCACATTTCGTACCTGGGGCCTTTTTCCAGGACGGTGCGGGACGGCCTGTACGAGCCCTACGTCGCGCTTCTCCAGCGGATCCGCGAGGAGATCGGCGGCCTCCCGGCGGAGCCGTCGCCGGTGCTGGCCGAAGAGGCGGGCTTCGGCCCCCCGACGGCGATGCGGCGTCTGCTCGCGCCGGTGCTGCGAACGGTCTCGCGCTGGGCGGGCCACTACGTGGGCCCGTCGTCGCGGTGATCGTGTCGCGGTGATCGTGTCGCGGTGAGCGTGTCGCGGTGAGCGGTGGCCGCGGGATCACCGCTTGGGCAGCGTGAATCCCTGGCTGCGCAACAACTTCTCCAGCACCGGGATGCCGGCGGCGGTGTTGCCCTTGTTGCAATCGTTTATGGCGCCGATCGTCGACAGATCCGGCGTCAGGCGGCCATCGCCGCCGGCGCTGCCGGTGTAGCGGAGCGCCAGCGCCGCGAGCTTGGCGCAATAGGCGGCGTCGTCGCCCTGGGCCATGACCGGGACCGCCAGCAAGGCGCCGGCAAGCGCCGCCGCCTGGGCGCGGCGCCACCCGATGCGAAAAGTCGCAGCGAGCCCGCGTGGGAAAAAGGGAATGATCGGTGGGCGTCGGTTGCTCAAGGCTGGATCTTCCGCGGCGGCAGGCGCCGACAACGTTGTCTCGTTCGCGTCGATATTATGCCGGCGTCGGGACGGCCGGCAACTTGTGGCAGCGTGCCCCGTTGAAAGGCCAGGCGAGGCCATGAACGGTGGAGATGTGCAATGTCCGACACCTTGGAGCGCGTGAAGAGGATCGTCGACGAGCATCTCGGCTCGGCGCGAGGGCCGATCACCGAACAGTCGCGCTTCGCCGAAGACCTCGGCGCCGACAGCCTCGATACGGTCGAACTGGCGATGGCGTTCGAGGACGCCTTCAAGGTCGAAATCTCCGACGCCAAGGCCAGGCGGCTCCTCACCGTGGGCGAGGCCGTGGCCTATATCGACAGCCTGCCCCGGATCGCCAGGAAGCCAAAGCGAACCGGCTTGCGCCGTCGGGCCTAGAATCTTTCCGACGAGAGCAGGATCGTTATTTCTCCTCCCCAGTCATCGAGGGGAGGTACCCGCACTTCGCTCAGGACCACATCCGCACCATCTCGACGATCACATGCCATCTTCGGGTTCGTCGGGCAGCCCAGGAGCCGGCGGCGTAAACTTCTTGCTCCGCAGGAGAGTCTCCATGGTCGAAATTCCTTCGACATAGAGACCCCTGCCGCAGTCGACTTCGGCACCGATCCGGGTGTGATTGCGGCGGCCGTCGGAGTCGTTGCTCCGGCCCACGGCGAAGCGATCGTAGTAGGCGATGAGTTGCGAGCAACGCGCCTTGAGCTGCTCCGTGGTCTGGGCGGCGGCGGCAGTTGCGACGCCGCCCGCCGCGTCGAGCACGAGCGCAAGAGCAGACACCAACATCAGGCGCCGGGGATGTTTCACCTGTCCCGATCGGCGTTCAACACCGGCAATGAAGCCGGGCGCCTAGACCGGAATGACCTTGCCGGTGGCCAGGTCGTAGTAGGCGCCGACCACCTTGAGCTTGCCGGCGGCGACCATGTCTCCCAGGATCGGCTTCTCGGTCTGCAGCCGGCGCACATTGGCCTGCACGTTCGCCACCACGGCGCGCTGCTCCAGATCCGCTCCCCCGGCCTTCACCACGGGTTCGACGCCGGGCTTTATGGCCGTCACCAGGCCGGCGATGTGACCCGGCAGCGTGTTGCTCTTTTGAAGGGCTGCAACCGTCGCATTGATCGCGCCACAGCTGTTGTGTCCAAGCACCATGATCACCTTGGTGCCCAGCACCGCCGCGCCAAACTCGAGGCTGCCCAGTCCATCGGGTGTCACGAAATTGCCGGCGACGCGCACGACGAACAATTCGCCGGGCTCCTGGTCGAACGCGAGTTCAGGCGCAACCCTCGCATCGGCACATCCGAGGATGGCGGCAAACGGCGCCTGGCCCTTGGTGCGGGCGACGCGGCCCGCCGAGAAGTCGCGCTCCTTCATCTGTCCGGAGACATAGCGCGCATTGCCTTCCATCAAACGGGCCAATGCTGCGTCCGGGGTTTCAGCGGATCGCGTAGGTTGTGCATGTGCTCCCGCGACCGATGCCGTCACCGCCAGGGCACCAACCCCTGCCGCGAAAAGATGGCGACGCGAGAGACCCGTTGAATCACAGACATTGCACATCGTTGTCCTCCTCTCAATTCTGTCGCGAGGGTACCTGCGAACTATTGAAAATCAACCACCCATTTGGCAGGTCTGCCGAAGCATTGGAGTGCCGTAGAAGACTCCAGCGCACCTTCTCACGCTCCCGGTCCGCGTGAGTCTCAACCGCGAAACCCATTCACGATCGGATAGCGGCGCTCGCGGCTGATCAGGCGCGAGGTGATCTTCACGCCGGGCGGCGCCTGGCGGCGCTTGTATTCGGCGCCTTCGAGCAGGCGCCAGACGCGATTGACGGTCGCGAGGTCGTGGCCTTCGGCGGCCAGCGCCATCGCATCGAGGTCGCGTTCGATCAGGCCCTTCAGGATGGCATCGAGGACCGGATAAGGCGGCAGCGAATCGGAGTCCTTCTGGTCGGGCCGCAGTTCGGCCGACGGCGGCTTGGTGAGGATGCGCTCGGGGATCACCCTTCCCTGTTGGTTGCGCCACTTGCAGAGCTCGAACACCGTGGTCTTGTAGACATCCTTCAGCACATTGTAGCCGCCGTTCATGTCGCCGTAGAGCGTGGCGTAGCCCATCGCCATCTCCGACTTGTTGCCGGTCGTCAGCACCATGCCGCCCAGCTTGTTCGACACCGCCATCAGCGTGACGCCGCGCGCGCGACTCTGGATGTTCTCCTCGGTGACATCCTCGGGCCTGTTGCCGAACAGCGGCTGCAGCATGCCGCGGAAAGCCTTCATCGCCGGTTCGATGCTCACGATGTCGTACTTGATGCCGATCGCCTTCGCGCAGGCTTCAGCATCCTCCAGCGACTCAGCGGACGTGTAGGGCGACGGCATCATGATGGCGTGCACGCGCGCCGCGCCCAGCGCATCGGCCGCCACCGCCGCCGTCAGCGCCGAGTCGACGCCGCCGGAGAGGCCGATCACCACCGAGGGGAAGCCGGTCTTGTTCACATAGTCGCCGAGGCCCAGCACCATCGCCTGGTAGATCGATTCGACGCTGCTGAGCTCGGGCGCGATCGGACCGGGCAGGCACTCCCACTTGCCGGCCTCGCGGCGGAACTCGACCGTCGTCACCTCCTCGCGGAACGAGGCGAGCTTGGCTTTCAGCCTGCGGTCGGCGCCCAGCGCAAACGAGCCGCCGTCGTAGACGACCTCGTCCTGGCCGCCGACCTGGTTGAGATAGACGAACGGCAGGCCGCTTTCGACCACGCGCTGAACGCCGAGCTGGACGCGGACGTCGGTCTTGCCCACTTCATAGGGCGAGGCGTTGGGCACCAGCAGGATCTCGCCGCCGGTCTCGGAGATGCATTCGACGACGTCTGGCGTCCACACGTCCTCGCAGATCGGCACGCCGAGGCGCACGCCCCTGAAGACCAGCGGCCCCGGCATCGGGCCCGGCGTGAAGACGCGCTTGTCGTCGAACACGCCGTAGTTCGGCAGGTCGACCTTGTAGCGCTTGCCGATGATCTCGCCTTTGTCGAGGGCGATGATGGCGTTGTAGAGCCTGTCGTCCTCGCGCCACGGGGTGGCCACGAACAAGGCCGGCCCGCCGTCGCGCGTGTCGGCGCGCAGCGCCTCGACCGCCTCGTGGCAGGCCTTCTGGAAGGCGGGCTTCAGGACGAGATCCTCGGGGAAGTATCCGGCGAGCACGAGCTCGGCCGTCAGCACGAGGTCGGCGCCTTGTTTGGCGGCCTCGGCGCGCGCGGCGCGGACCTTGGCGAGGTTGCCGGCGACGTCGCCGACCTTGGGGTTGAGCTGGGCGAGGCCGACCTTGAGGGAGTCTGTCATTTGCCGAAGATAGTGACGGCTTTCCCTTTGGCGTCACAGCGGAGTTTGTCCACTACCCAGTTGTTCGCGGATCGAATGCGTTCGTCGGCTGGGCCAGGTTTCGCTCGGTTCCTAGCAGAGCGCTCCAGTGGTAGGCTGCTCATGAGGAGAACTGCCATGCGCCTTGTGATGTCGCTGCTGGTGTTGTTCCTTTGTACCGCGTCGCCCGTGTCCGCCGGCCCTTACGAGGATGGCTCCGCCGCCTATTCGCGGAGCGACTACGCGACGGCGATGCGTCTGTTGCGCCCACTCGCCGATCAGGGCAACGGCGGCGCCCAGATCTTGGTCGGCATGATGCACGAACTTGGCCAGGGCGTGCCGAAGAACGGCGCGGCGGCGGCGGAGTGGTACCGCAAGGCCGCCGACAAGGGCTGGCCCTCCGCCCAGGGCAACCTCGGCGCCCTGTACGCGCAAGGTCTGGGTGTGCCGCGGGATTATGTGCAGGCCTACAAGTGGTGGACCCTCGCGGCCGCGCGCTTCGCGGCGTCCTCGCGCGAGCGACGCGATATTACCCTCAAGAGCCGCAGCGAGATGGCCGCGAAGATGACGCAAGCCCAAATCGCGGAGGCGGAGAGACAGGCGCGGGAGTGGAAGCCGAGGTAAGGACGTTCGCGACCCCGATGTCTTTGTCGAGGTCTCGGCCGGTAAGGATCAGGACGTTCTGCGCAGACAGGTCCGGCGGGACCTGCCCTCATCCTCCATCAAACTCGTCGCCCGGCTCAGCTGTTGCAATGGTCCAGATTGACCTTACCGATCCCATTTCGGATTCGCTGCGCAAAGGATAAACTACCCTCACTTGCGCAGCGCATCGTCACTGGAAGAGTCAGAACTCGACCGGCGTGACGGGCGCCTTGCCGAGGCGAATCAGGTCCGGGATCGTCGACGAATTGTTCTCCCAGACCAGCAGCATCGACCGCTTCGCCGAATAGCCGGTGTGCCGGATGTCGGCCGGCATGGCGGCGATGTCGCCCGCCTTCATGACCACCGTGGCGCGCGGCGCGCCGGTGATCTTGTCCTTCACCACCCAGGTGATCTCGTCGGACATCTGCAGGAACCATTCGACCCGGTCGTTGCCGTGCTCGACCGGCAGGACGAACTCCTCCGAGGTCGGGCAATAGAGGCGTTCCTTGACCCCCGATCAGACGCGGGGATTCCAGGTGACGTCGGAACGCGACAGGTAGGCGCACAGGTTGAAGGCGCAGACCTCGCCCTCGAAGCCGGGCTCGGCCTCGATGACCGGCTGGTCCTGCGGCACGTCGGCGAACTGCCGGTTCACCGGATAGCCGTTGGCGTCGGTGCGGACCGGCGTGTCGCCCGGGCAGCCGACCATGCGCTCGGCCATGATGCGCCGGCGGGTGATCGCCGCCTCGTT
>JAUXWB010000220.1 GCA_030684475.1 Reyranella sp.
GCTCATGTTGAAGCAGGAGCCGAGGTTGGTGTCGATGACGGCCTCCCACATGTCGCGCGTCAGGCGACGCATGGTCGAGTCGCGGGTGATGCCGGCGTTGTTCACCAGAACCTCGACCGGCCCGAGATCCTTTTCGATTTCGCCCACGGCCTTCTGGCAGGCGTCGAAGTCGCAGACATCGAACTTGTAGACGGCGATGCCGGTCTCGGCCTTGAACTTCTGGGCGGCCGCGTCGTTGCCGGCATAGGTGGCGGCAACCTTGTACCCCTTGTCCTTCAACATGCGCGAGACGGCGGCACCGATGCCGCGTGTTCCGCCCGTCACCACTGCAACTCTTTGAGCCATTTTTTCCTCCCAAAACGTGCCGCCAGCGCACTCTAGCCGGTTCCGTCCGAATTCAAAGCCGGCGCCGGATAGAGACGGCAGGTGGCCGGTCATAGTACGGTCACCATGAAACCTTTCACCGCCCTGCTCGGTGCCGCTGCCGGGACCCACGCCGCCGACCAACTGGCGCTCGCCACCCTGCCGCTGACCGCGACCCTCGTTCTTGGGGTTGGACCGGACGTGCTCGGCCTGCTGGTTGCCGCCCAAAGCCTGGCCTGGCTGCTGGTCTCCCTGCCCGCCGGCGCCTGGGTCGACCGCCTGCCGCGCCGCCAACTGCTGATCGCCGCCCTCGGCTTCGGCCTGCTGGCCTCGGTGGTCGCCGTGGTCGCCGCCGCGACGGGCGCCACAATCCTGCTCGGCGTCGCGGCCTTCGTCGGGGCCTCCGGAACCGTCATCTACGTGCTGACTTCGGTGTCGCTGCTGCCCAGCCTCGTGCCGTCGACCGATCTGCCACGCGCCAACGCACGACTGGAGCTCGCGCGCGCCGTCGTCAGCCTCGCAGCACCTTTCGTGGCGGGGCTCCTCGCGCAGCATCTGTCGCCAACCTGGGGTTATGGCCTCGCGGCGTTGGGCGCGGCGCTGGCGCTCGCCTGCGTGCTTGCTCTGCCCCGCGTGCCGGCGCCTGCGGCCGGCACCGCGCGTCCGCCGTTTCTGGCCGCCATCCGCGCCGGTGCGCGCTTCGTCGTCCATAACGAACTGCTCCGCGGCATCAGCCTCTGCGCGATCTTCTGGAACTTCGCCTTCTTCGCCCTGCTCGCGATCTGGGCACCGCTGGCGTTGGGCCCGCTCGGCCTCGACCCGGCGCGCATGGGGCTTGCCCAATCCGCCTATGGCGCCGGCCTGATCCTGGGCGCGCTGGTGGCACCGATCACGTCCCGCAGCCTGCCGCCACTCGCGACCCTGATCTTCGGACCCGCCGTGTCGGTGGTGGCGGCCGGCCTGTTCCTGGCAGCACCCTCTCACGCGGGGACGACCAACGGCTTCACCCTTGCCGCCACCGGTTACTTCCTGGTGGGCTTCGGGCCGATGCTGTGGCTGATCTGCCAGACGACGGTGCGCCAGCTCGTGACGCCGCTCTCCCTGATGGGTCGGGTCAACGCCACGGTGCAAACGGCAATCTACGGCGTCCGCCCGCTCGGTGCGCTGGCCGGCGGCTTCCTGGCCGCCGAGGCCGGCCTGCAGAGCGCCCTGGTGCTGGTGGCTGCCGCCTTCGCCTTGTCGGCGCTGGCGATCCTGCAGTCGCCGCTCGCCCGGCTGCGGGCGATGCCGGTTCCCGCCGGCGCCGACTGACTCCGAGTGGGGCGGGGCCCAACCTTGCGGAAAGGGCCCAACTTCACCGACGGAAATTCAGCTCTCCAGTCACCTGAAGGCCAACGAATTCAACCTTTCAGTGGGCTCGGCGGGCCCACCTGAACGCATGCTGTGTTGGGCCGTTCGTTGCGCCCGCCCAAGAAGTGAGGGGGGCGCAAACCCGCGGGCGGTCGCGGGCAGGTCTTTGCCGGATGCTAAAAAGGCCGGCGTCCGTATCTGCATGGATCGCGCCAGCCTGTTGAAATAATAGACCAAACATGCTGTAATGTCAAATTCTATTGCCGGCATTTTCTGCCTGCCTGTCCGCTTGACCCGCACGCGCCGCCGTCGGACCTTGCCGGCGGAGGTCGTCGCATGAAGAAGTTGTTGGTTGCCGTTGCCTTGGCCCTGTCGGCCGCCGCCTGCTCGCCCGGGGCCGGGTCGGAGTGGGAGAAGTCCTATGGCAAGACCTTTTACGAGCCGAACGAGGGCATGGCCGCGCTCTACATCATTCGCGACGATCCCGGCCAGGACACGTCGCCGATCAGCATCATGAACGGCCAGTCGCCCGTCGGCAGCCTCGCCGGCTTCACCTGGATGCGCCTCGACCTGCCGCCGGCCCCCTACGGCCTCAGGGCTTTCGGTACCCAGGGCAGCACCGAACTCATCATCACGGTCAACGCCGGGCAGAGCCGCTTCTTCCTGGCCGAGCCCAAGCCGCCCGGCAACGCCCAGCTTCGCGAGATCACCCAGGGAGAGGGGCGCCGCCTGGTACGCAAGGGTCAGGCGGTCGTCGGCAGTCCCTGATCGGACCGAAAACAACCGCGGCCCCCGGACGAAAGACCGGGGGCCGCTCTAACCGTACCGCTATCGACGCAGCGCCTAGTCGCGCTGGACGCACATGGCGATGCCCATGCCGCCGCCGATGCAGAGGGTGGCGAGGCCCTTCTTGGCGTCGCGCTTCTGCATCTCGAAGAGCAGCGTCGTCAGCACGCGCGCGCCCGAGGCGCCGATCGGATGACCGAGCGCGATGGCACCGCCGTTGACGTTGAGCTTGGTGGGATCGAGGCCGAGTTCCTTGCCGACGGCCAGCGCCTGGGCGGCGAAGGCTTCGTTGGCTTCGACGAGATCGAGATCCTTCACGGTCCACCCGGCCTTCTTCAGCGCTTCCTGCGAGGCCGTCACCGGACCGATGCCCATGACCTTGGGATCGACGCCGGTGGTCGCCCACGACACGATTTTGGCGAGCGGCTTGATGCCACGCTTCCTGGCCTCGTCGGCGCTCATCAGCACAAGGGCCGCCGCGCCGTCGTTGATGCCCGAGGCATTGCCGGCCGTGACCGAGCCGCCTTCCTTGGTGAAGGCCGGGCGGAGCTTGGCCAGCGCCTCGGCCGTCGTGCCGTGACGCGGGAACTCGTCGGTATCGACCACGACGTCGCCCTTGCGGGTCTTGATCGTAACCGGAACGATCTCGTCCTTGAAGCGGCCCGACTTCTGCGCCGCCTCGGCCTTGTTCTGCGAGGAGGCCGCGAAGGCGTCCTGCTCGACGCGGGTGATCTGGTATTTCTGTGCCACGTTCTCGGCGGTGTTGCCCATGTGGTAGCCGTTGAAGGCGTCCCACAGGCCGTCCTTGATCATGGAATCGACCATCTTGAGGTCGCCCATCTTGGTGCCGTCGCGCATGTGGGCGACGTGCGGCGCCTGGCTCATGCTCTCCTGGCCGCCGACCACCATGATGCTGGCGTCGCCGTTGCGGATCGCCTGCCAGCCGAAGGCGACGGCGCGCAGGCCCGAGCCGCAGAGCTGGTTGATACCGAGCGCGGTCTTCTCGACCGGGATGCCGGAATTGACGGCGGCCTGACGGGCCGGGTTCTGGCCCTGACCGCCGGTCAGGATCTGGCCCATGATGACTTCGTCGACTTCCTCGGGCTTCACATGGGCGCGTTCCAACGCGCCCTTGATCGCGGCCTTGCCGAGGTCGTGCGCCGGGACGGCACCGAACGCGCCGTTGAAGGATCCGATGGGCGTGCGCGCCGCGCTCGCGATGACGATGTCCGTGGTCATGTAGTCCTCCTTGCGTGCCGCCCTGTAGAGCAGTTTATAGACCCACGGCTGGAGCCGGCAAGGACCCCACTTGGCCCCTCACCTGGATTGTCACGTTCTCGAAACCCGGCATTTGCGCCTGGTGCCCATCATGATCGCCGACGCCGACCGGCTGGCGGTTCTGCATGCCGATGCACGGGTAATGAGTCTTCTGAAGCACGGCGTACTGTCGCGCGCCGAAAGCGACGCCCTGGTGGCGGACTACGAAGCCGAATGGCCCGCGCTGGGCTTCGGCAGCTGGACAGCAAGCGAACGCACGAGCGGCCGACTGGTCGGACTGGGCGGGCTGCGGATCCACGATGGCGGCCTCGGCGTCGCCATGCGCGGCGCCTTCGTTCCGGAAGCGCAGGGCAAGGGCTACGGGACGGAACTCGGCCGCGCCGCCCTCGCCTTCGCCTTCGACGTGGTCGGGCTCGACCGAGTCGTGGCCATCACTCGCCCCGAGAATCTCCCCGGTCAGCGCTCACTGGAGAAATTGGGCATGCAGCGCGAACGCGACCTGACCCGCAAGGATGGGCGGGCGCTTCTGCTGTATGCCGCCTCAAATCCGGCGCTCAGGCGCGCCGGGTGAAACCGTCGGGGCTCCAGTCTTCGCTACCCACACCGTGGTGCACGAAGAAGAGGCCATCGGGATCATATTTGTCCTTCACCGCCCGCAGCCGCGGATAGTTGGGGCCCCAGAAGGCGCGCTGCCAGTTCTCCTCGAAGTAGTTCGACTCCGAGACGTAAGCCCCCGGCTCGGACACAAGCTTCTGTAGCTCGGCCATGGCGGCACGGACTTTTGCGGCACTGGCGCGCGCCTTCGCAACGTCCGGCTCACGGCCGGCAATGCCGGGAAAGGCCGGTGGACCCGAGGCGGCGGTGATGGCGAGCGCGAAGGCATCCATCGCCGCCGGATTGGTTGCCGTGTCTCGGGCGGCGGCGATCTCCTCCGCCGGCGCGCCCGCCAGGCCCTTGTTGAAATGCAGCGACTGCGTCCAGTGGCGCGAGCTGGCGAACAGCGCCGCGACGAGCTCGCCTTGCCGCTCGGGCTGGAGCAGCGACGCCGGCATCCAGGTCGACTCGTAAGCGTGCAACACCCAGCCAGCTTCGTTGAGATTGCCGCTCCAGAAGACGTTCTCGACGGGTGCATCCGGACGGTCGTCCGACATGATCACGTCCGGTGCGTTCTTCTTCATGAAGACGGGATCCCAGAAGAAGCGGGCTGGCACCGCCACGATCGTGGGCGGGATCGCGTTGGTGAAATCGGCAGGTGTCGCCACCACCCAATCGACGAACGGCTTCCAGGCCGCCTCCGCCGCTTTCTGGTCCACACCCTGGAACACCATCGCGATCTCGAGCGTGTTGTTGGGATGGAACTTGACCTGTTCACCCCACGTCGGATTGAACAGACTCTCGCGGTAGAAGGCGATGAAACGCTCGATCAGCCGCCGGAAAGCGGCGTCCGACGCGGCCTTCACGACAAGGAAAGCGCCACCCACCATCTCCGGCAGGTCGCGCGTGCGGAGCGTGAGGCGCGTCACGACACCGAGGCTGCCGCCGCCACCGCCCTTCAACCCCCAGAACAGGTCGGGATTCGTGCAGGCATTGGCGATCATCACCTTGCCGTCGGCCGTCACGACCTCGGCCTCGATCAGCCCAGCCGCGGCGAGCCCGAAGCGCTTGGAGAAGCTGCCGAAACCGCCGCTCTGGATGAGGCCCGCGACGCCCACGGTCAGGCAACCGCCGCCCTGGACGTAGCACCCGGCCTTGGCCGCCGCGGCATAGGCGTCCCGCCAGATCGCGCCCGCGCCGATCGAGATCGCCTTCTGGGGCGACGTCGAACAGCCTTGGCCGACGAACGAGTCGTGCAGTGCGATTCTGTCCATCGACCGCGTCCAGACCAGCAGGGAGTCCCGTGCGTTCGACGTGCCCTGATAGCTGTGACCGCCGCCCTTCACGACCAGACGCAGTTTGTGCTCGCGGGCAAAGTTGACTGCGGCGGCAACGTCGGCCGCGCCATTGGCGGCAACCGCCCAGACGCTCGGTGCCGACACCCAGGCACCGGCCCAGCCGCTGGTCTGGGTCAACGCGACGTTGTCCCTGATGTAATAGGGATTTTTCAGGCCCTTGAAGACAGCGGCGCAGGCGGCCCCCTCAGGCGCGGCAACACAGGTTGCGAGAGGCGAGATCACCTGGACGAGCCGTCCGCCGATCTGGGCTTTGAGTGCCTGCCAATTTGCCTCGGACGGCCAGGCGGGATCGCCCGGGCGACTGCGGCGAAAGGCTGGCTTGCCGGTCTGAGCACGGGCGGTCTGAGCATGGGCGGTCTGGGCATGGGCGGTGATCATCAGCGGCAGTCCTCCGATCAGTTCGATCAGCTTGCGCCTGTTCATGGGAGCCTCCTGGATGGGTAACGTCGAATGGCCTGCTTCTATCTCCCAACACCTTGATTGGACGCTGAATTGTGACGACCGGCGCGCCAGGTGGGACGACCGGTAGACATGCCGGGACGATCGGTCAGCTGCGAACCGGGGCCAAAGCCTCGAAGCGCTGACGATAGCGGCGGCTCAAATTCACCTCGGCACCGTCCTGCAGGCGGATGCGCCAGTCGCCGCTGACCCACGGGGTCACCTCGGCCACACGGGCGATGTTGACCACATGGGATTTGTGGACTCGCACGAACCGCTTCGGATCCAGCTCCCCTTCGAGCTTGGTCAGAGACGATCGGATCTCGAAGGTCTCTCCGCCGACATGGAGGATGGCGTAGTTGCCGGCGGCCTCGATCCAGTCGATGTCAGCCACCTCGACCATGACCTCGGTGCCGCCGCGCTTGCGCACGGCGAACCGCTCGGGCAGCGGGCCCGATGAGGGCGCGTCAACCTCGGCGGGCTCCGGCCTGCGCCGGAGCAACAGGCCTAGGGCCACGGTGCCGGCACTCAACAGCCCGTAGGAGAAAATGTCCTTGGCAAATTCGTAGGTCAGCCGGCCGATGGTCAGGGGAAATGAATAGGCCTCACCGGCAATGCCGCTGAACCACACGAAGCGAAGGGCCGCCATGCCCACCGTATGAGCGATGCTGAAGGGCACGACGCCGAGGGCGTGGATGAGCAGGTTGCGGGGTTCGCTTCCGACCGGCCAGCGCCGATGCATCCAATAGATTGCCGGCAAGAGGGCGGCGACCACCAGGTGGCTGCAAACCTCGATGATCAACGCCCGCCCGAATCCAACCGGTTGGCCGCCGCGGGCCTGGTTGGCGACCTCGACATAGGCGTGTGCGAAGACCGAGAACGTCAGCAGGACGGCCCAGATCGCCGGCACGCGCCAGTCGAAGGATCGCTCGCGGGCCGGCATCAGCGCTGCTTGGCGGGAATGTCGCGCAGCCAATCGAGCAGCGGTGACCAGCAGAGCTCGCGGGCGCGGCCGCTCACGACCATGCCGATATGGCCCAGGGGCACGTCGAGTCGCGTCACGTTCCTGAGGCCGCGCCCGGGCTCGGCGAGGGCAGCGGCCGACAGCGGCGGCACGATGCGGTCGCCCGACGGGATCATGACCAGCGACGGCACCTTGATCTTTGACGGCACGATGCGGCGGCCGCCCACCACCCATTTGTTGCTGCCAGGAACATTGTCGCCATACCAGCCGACCAGGCATTCGCGCGCCACGGGACCGGCGAGCGGCGCGCCATCGTTCAGCCAGTCCTCGAGCAACACGAACTCGCGGGCGCCGGCGCCCGCCTGGTCCATGCCGAGGAAGCGGCCGAACTTCTTCATCGCCAGCCACGGGTCGAGCGACCAGAAGAGCGTCTGCAGGATATCGACGGGCAGTTCGCCCACCCGGTCGGCCACCTGCGCCAGCAACGGCCCGGACGACACCAGGAAAGCGTGACCTGTGCGGTCGGCGTGGAAGTCCCAGGGGGCCGCCAGCAGCGCGAGGCCGGCGACGCGGCGCGGCTGGCGCGCCGCCAGCGCCACGGTGAGTGTGCCGCCCATGCAGTAGCCCATTACCGCCGGGGCGCGGCGCGCGCGCTTGGCGAGGAAGGCGAGGGCGCGCTCGAGGCGGGCGACATAGGCGGTCGTGTCGAACCGGCGCTCCTCGTCGTTGGGTGTTCCCCAATCGACGAGATAGGGCCTGAGGCCCTGGGCCGCCATGCCGCGCAGCAGGCTCTTCTCGGCGGTGAGGTCGAGCACCTCCCAGCGATTGATCAGCGACGGCACGACCAGCACCGCACGCGCACCCCGCGCGCGGGCCGCGCGATGCGTGGCACCATAGTCGAGCAGACGCGTGTTGCCCTCGCTCCAGACCGCCGGCGGGTTCTCCAACGTGCGGTGAACGGCGTGATCGCGATAGGCGAGCACGCCGTCAGCCAGCCGATGCATGCGTCGCGCGATCTCGCGCCGGAGCGCGCTCTCGAACTGGCCGGCGCCGGCCCGGGCTTCGAGGGCGGCGATCTCGGGCAGAAGCGCCGCAATCGCCTCAGGGACGTTGGATGGAGAGGCTGGCGAGCCTGGCTTCGAGCTCGGCGACCCGGGCTTCCAGTGTTTCCACGCGCTTTCGGAGCTCGCCCACGTCATCAGCGCCGTGCCCAGGTGAAGCGGCAGCGGGCGGGGTCCCAGCCTCGGAGGATGAGGGCGTGACTGCATAATGTGCTCCTTGGACGGCCTGCATCGCAGACGCAACCTGGGCGTTCGCAGCGGCGAACAAACGGGCGATCTGCTCGGTGAGCGCCTGGTCGGCGGCGAGCCCGGCAAGCTGGCCCTGCCAAAGATCGAGATATCGCCGGGCCAGCTTGTCGAAATCGGCACCAGAACCGCCACCAGAATCGATGGGCGTTTCGTCGTTTTCAGAGGCCATGTCCCCACTATAGCCTATCGTCCCGCAAACGCTGCTTTCGCAGGCGCAAACCCGATCTTGTCGCACTGCGGTATCGGCGCTAATGTGGCCTGTCCGAAGTAAACGAGCGTTTACCGCGCTCGGGAACTAGAGGAGCGACAGCGTAATGGCCGAGCAGGCAGTACCCGAAGGCGGACCGAAACCCGCGCCGGTGGTCATCAAGAAATACGCGAACCGACGCCTCTACAATACGGCGACCTCCGCCTACGTGACGCTCGAACATCTTTCGCAGATGGTGAAGGACAAGACCGATTTCGTCGTCTACGACGCCAAGACCGGCGACGAGATCACGCGCTCGGTGTTGACGCAGATCATCTTCGAGGAGGAGAGCAAGGGCGGACAGACGCTGTTGCCGATCCCGTTCCTGCGCCAGCTCATCTCCTTCTATGGCGACAGCCTGCAGGGCGTGGTGCCGCAGTATCTCGAGATGTCGATGTCGCAGTTCGCGCGCAACCAGGAGCAGATGCGCAGCTATCTGCAGAACGCCTTCGGCTTCAACCCGTTTCAGCAGTTCGAGACCATGGGCAAGCAGAACATGGCGATGTTCGAGCAGGCCATGCGGATGTTCAATCCGTTCCGCGCCGGCCAGCCCGGATCGGGTCAACCTGGATCGGAGCAGCCGGGCACAGGCCAAGCGCAGCCGATGTCGAATGGACAGAATGCCGCCAAGCCGGAAGCGTCGGGCACTCCGCCCGCGTCGCCGCAGGGAGAGGCCGTGATCGACGACCTCAAGCGCAAGCTCGACGAGCTGCAGAACCAGCTCGCGCTCCTCAGCAAGAAGACCTGATAACTCCGTGGCCGACCCGTCCATGTCGATGCAGCGGCGCGTCGTCTCCCCGTGCATCGGAATCTGCAAACTCGACCAGAAGAGCGGCCTTTGCATCGGCTGCAAGCGCACGATCGAGGAAATCGGCCGCTGGGCGATGCTCGACGATCCCGAACGGCAGGCCGTCATCGACCAGTTGCCTGGGCGGAAGCTCTGAGTTCTTCGTCGGAGCGAGCGCATGCAGTCTGACACATATCGGAAGTTCAGCAGATCCGAATGGGCCGCTCTACGAGCACATACGCCTCTTACGCTTTCCCAGGAGGACCTCGTATCGCTTCGGGGCATCAATGAAAGTGTTTCGCTCGAAGAACTGACCGAGGTCTATCTGCCGCTGTCTCGACTGCTCAATCTCCATGTGCGCGCCGCACGCAATCTGAACGGCGTCACAGATACGTTCCTGGGAAGGCCGGTTGTTGGCCGCACCTATGTCATCGCGATCGCCGGAAGTGTGGCCGTGGGCAAGAGCACGTTCGCGCGTATTCTCCAGGCACTCATGGCGCGCTGGCCGGACCATCCTCGGGTCGATCTGGTGACCACCGATGGCTTTCTTCATCCCAATCGACAGCTTGAAGAAAAGCAACTGATGCGGCGCAAGGGATTCCCCGAGAGCTATGACGTCAAACAGATGGTACAGTTCCTCAGCGACGTCAAAGCCGGCCATGCCGAGGTCAAGGCGCCCGTCTATTCGCACCAGACCTACGACATCGTCCCGGACGAATGGCAGATCGTGCGCCGCCCCGACGTCCTCATATTCGAGGGACTGAACGTTTTGCAGCCCGGACTCGCCGGCGGCAGGCCGGCCTCGGTGATACTTTCCGACTTCTTCGATTTCTCGATCTACGTCGATGCTGCAATCCCGGACATCGAGGCTTGGTATCTCGCTCGCTTCTTGCTCCTGCAACGCACGGCGTTCCAGAAGCCGAGCTCGTACTTCCATCACTACAAGGATCTGCCCGCAGAAGAGGCGCGAGAGGTTGGGCGGCGAATTTGGTCGGACATCAACGAAGCGAATCTGCGCGAGAATATTCTGCCGACGCGGGAGCGAGCTCATGTCGTCCTGCGCAAACAACCGGATCATTCGATCGGGCAGGTCTCTCTGCGGCAGATCTAGGGTGCCAGGCGGTCATCGACGGGTTGCCGGAGACTACGACTAACGCCCCTTGAACACCGGTTTGCGCTTTTCGCGGAACGCCGACGTCCCTTCCTTGTAGTCTTCGGTGAGGCTGGTCAGCACGTTCTGGTCGGCATCCATATGGGCACCGAGATCGTCGAGCGCGTGCGCCAGGCGATTGACCGTGCTCTTGGTCATGCGCACGGGGATCGGCGGCTGGCGCGCGATGCGCTCGGCGAAGGTCATCGACGCCGCGAACGCCTGGCCGTCCTCGACCACGGTCTCGACCAGACCCCAGTCCAGCGCGTCGGCAGCATTGATTCTGTCGGAGGCCAGGATCACCGCCTGCTTGGTCCGCGCCGGCCCCATCAACGCCAGCATGCGCGGGATCGAGCCCCAGCTCATGTTCATGCCGAGCTCGACCTCGGGAATGCGGAAATGCGCCGAGCGGCCACAGGTGCGGAAGTCGAGCGCCACCACCAGCGCCGCGCCGCCGCCGATGCAATGACCCTCGATGGCGGCGATGGTGACCTGGTCCATCTCCTGCCAGGCTTTGCACATCTTGGGCCCGAGTCGCTGACGATGAATGCGTTCGCCGACCGACAGCCCGTCGCGCTGGCGGCCTTCCGGGTCTTTCAGATCGAAGCCGGCACAGAATGCCTTGGCCGAACCGGCCAGGATCACCACCGAGGTCTCGAGATCGTCCTCGAAGTCGCGCGGTACGTCGCGCAGCTCGCGCATCGCCTGCTGGCTGAGTGCATTGATGTTGTCGCCGCGATCGAAGCGCACGACGGCGATGCGGCCTTGTGGGCCCAGGCCCTTCTCGACCTTCACGAACTGGCGCTGCATTTGCGCATCCCTCCTGTGTTCACCGCAAGGTAGCGCCTCGCCTTTACAACGGCGAGCCGCTTCGCTTGACTGCCTCTCATGTCGAAATCCATCGGATCCATCGCTCTCGAACGCCGCGTCGATGCGCTGTTCTCCCGCTACACCAACCCCGGTTCGCCCGGCGCCGTCGTCGGCGTCATGCAGGGCGGCACGATCGAATTATGCAAGGGCTATGGCCTTTCCAGCATCGAACTCGACGTGCCGATCGGCCCCGCGATGCGCTTTCGCATCGCCTCGGTCAGCAAGCAGTTCACGGTGACGGCGGCGCTGATGCTGGCGGCCGAGGGCAAGCTCAAGCTCTCTGATCCGCCGCACAAGTACCTGCCCGAGCTGCCACCACTGCCGGTCACGGTCGACCAGATGATGCGCAACTGCAGCGGCCTGCCCGACTTCCTCGAATTGCTCCGGCTGGGCGGTCACGGCCTCGACAAGCCGGCGCGGCCGGGCGACCTGCTGGCTGCCTGCCTGCGCAACCGGCACCTCAACTTCACACCCGGCAGCCGCTTTCTCTACAGCAACACCAACTTCCTGCTGCTCGGGCTCATCGTGGAGAAGCTGTCGAAGATGAAACTCGGCGACTTTTTCGCCGAACGCATCTTCAAGCCGCTGGGCATGACGGGCACGATGCTGGCACCGGAGATCGATACGGTGATCCCCGGCCTCGCAACGGGCTATCTCGGCGATGCCGCGTCAGGCTTCCGCCGCGCGGCCCACGCCTATCCGCAGGGCGGCGAGGGCGGCCTCACCTCGACGGTCGAGGACCTGCTAATCTGGTCCAGGCACTTCGACCAGCCGACGCTCATCCCGAAGACGCTGCCGGCGCAACTCGCGGCCATGGCACCGCTTACCGGCGGCCATACGAACAAGTATCGACGCGGCGTACAGGCCGACGACCTCCGCGGATTGGCCACCATTGGCCATGGCGGCCTGTGGCCGGGCTTTCGGACCGAGTTCCTGCGCGTGCCGGGGGCCCAACTCACCGTCGTGGTGATCACCAACCTCGGCAGCATCGATCCGTGGCGTCAGGCCCGCGCCATCGCGACCTTGGCGCTGGAAGGCAACAAGAAGCTGAAGCCCCTGGCGGCCCCGATCACCGAGGCCGAGATCAAGCCAATCGCCGGCACCTGGTTTAGCGCCCAGGAGCCGTCGCTGTTCGAGCTGGCGTGGCGCAACGGCGAGCCGGTGGTGACGCAGAATGGCCTGCCGTTCGCCCTCGGCCGCCGGGCGGACGGCTGGTTCGCGGCCGAACGCGGCTCGTTCGAATTCGCGCTGAAGCCGGGCCGTGCCGGAACGCTCCGCGTCGACCTCGGCGCCGGCCGCGTGGTGACCTTCGGCAAGCTCGGGCGCCGTAAGCCGGTGCCGGCCGCCATCGCCGGCAGCTACGTCTCGCCCGATGCGGGCGCCGTCTGGAATATCCGGCGTGACGGCGAGGATTACACCATGGCCGTCAGCGGCCCGCTGATCGCCGGCGGGGCGTCGTGGCACGTGCGCGGCATCGACGCCGACACGGTCGAAGTCGTGAGCCCGGCGGGCTGGATCACGGCGACCCAGCTCGCCCATCTGGACCGCGACCGTGCAGGCCGCATCGTGGCGCTCAGCGTCTCGACCGGCCGCATCAAGCGGATGAGGTTCGAGCGCGTCTCCTGAAGGACTAGCGGAAGGGGATGGCGTACATCAGGCCACCCTTGGTCCACAGCGCGTTCTGGCCGCGTTCGAGCTTGAGCGGCGTGGCCGGCCCGACGTTGCGGTCGTAGCTCTCGCCGTAGTTACCGACCTGTTTGATGACGTTGTACATCCACTTCTCGTCGACGCCGACCGCCTTGCCGTAGCCCGGCGTGACGCCGAGGAAGCGCTTGATGGCGGGATCGTCGCTCTTCGTCATCGCGTCGACGTTCTTCGAGGTGATGCCGTATTCCTCGGCCTCGATCATGCCGATCAGGACCCATTTCACGAGGTCGAGCCACTGGTCGTCGCCATGGCGCACGATCGGGCCGAGCGGCTCCTTGGAGATCCGCTCCGGCAGGATCGTGTGCTCGCCCTTGCCGGCGAGCTGGCTGGCCCGCACGGCTGCCAAGCCGGAGGCGTCGGTCGTGTAGGAATCGCAGCGCCCGGAGGCATAGGCCTGCAGCAGCTCGTCGAGCTTCTCGATCAGCACCGGCTTGAAGGTCATCTTGTTGGAGCGGAAATAGTCGGCGAGGTTGAGTTCCGTCGTCGTGCCCGGCTGGACGCAGATCGTGGCGCCGTTCAGCTCCTTGGCGCTCTTGATGCCGCTCTTGGCCGGTACGATGAAGCCCTGGCCGTCGTAGAAATTGACGCCGGCGATGTTGAAGCCGAGCGCGGTGTCGCGCATCAGCGTCTGCGTGGCATTGCGCGTGATGACGTCGACCTCGCCCGACTGCAGCGCCACGAAGCGCTGCTGCGCCGTGGTCGGGGTGAACTTGACCTTCTCCGCGTCGCCGAACAGCGCGGCGGCGATCGCCTTGCAGAGATCGACGTCGAGGCCGGTCCACTTGCCCTGGCTGTCGGCGAAGGAGAAGCCCGCCAGACCGGTGTTCACGGCGCACTGGACGAAGCCCTTGACCTTGACCGCGTCGAAGGTCTGCCCGGCCGATGCCGGCACCGACGCGAACATGGCCGCGCCCAGAAGTGCTGCGGCGGCGGCGATCGATTTCCGAAACATGTGAACCCCTGATTTGCCCCTGATACCGGGACCACAGCAAAAAGCGCGCCGGGAGGCGCGCCCTTGCCGTCGGACGGAAGCGATCAGATCGTGCGTTCGATCATCATCTTCTTGATCTCGCCGATCGCCTTGGCCGGATTGAGGCCCTTGGGGCAGGTCTTGGTGCAGTTCATGATGGTGTGGCAGCGGTAGAGCCGGAACGGGTCCTCGAGCGCGTCGAGTCGCTCGCCAACGGCGTCGTCGCGGCTGTCGGCCATCCAGCGGTAGGCCTGCAGCAGCACGGCGGGGCCGAGATAGCGCTCGCCGCTCCACCAGTAGCTCGGGCACGCGGTCGTGCAGCAGAAGCACAGGATGCATTCCCACAGGCCGTCGAGCTTGGCGCGCTCCTCGTGCGACTGCAGGCGCTCGCGCGTCGGCGGCTGGGTGGTCGACTTCAGCCACGGCTCGATCGAGGCGAGCTGGGCATAGGGCACGTTGAGATCGGGCACCAGGTCCCTGACCACCGGCATGTGCGGCAGCGGGTAGATCTTGATGTCGCCCTTCACCTCGTCGATGAACTTGGTGCAGGCCAGCGTATTGGTGCCGTCGATGTTCA
>JAUXWB010000222.1 GCA_030684475.1 Reyranella sp.
GATTGGGCGCTGTCTTGCGGACGATCGACAAGTTTTGCGCAACATAATGCCAGCACGCGGGGAGGTGCGTGATGCCCCGCGACGCCTCCGAGCTGTCACGCCGCCTTGCCCGTGATGCCGAGGCGGTCTGTCGCCACTACCTGTCCAATGGGCGGCGCCAGGGCCGCTACTGGACGGTGGGCGACGTGCGCAACACGCCCGGCCGGTCGATGTTCGTCCGGCTCAGCGGACCGGACTCCGGTCCCGGCGCCGCCGGGCATTGGAGCGACGCCGCATCGGCCGAACATGGCGATCTCCTCGACGTGATCCGCGAGAGCTGCGGTTTCGTCGAGTTCCGCGATGTCGTCGACGAGGCACGACGCTTTCTAAGTCTGCCGCGCGCCGAACCGTTCCCAACCGCAAAGCCCGTTCTCACACCCGTTCCGGCCAGATCGCCGCAAGCGGCGCGACGGCTCTTCGCCATGTCGCAGCCGATCCGCCGGACGCTCGTGGAGACCTATTTGTTCAGTCGCGGCATCAAGGCTCTCCACCATGCGGACGCGCTGCGGTTTCATCCGCGCTGCTATTATCGCGAGAACGACGGCTCGCCGGCTGAGACCTGGCCGGCGATGATCGCTGCGGTGACCGATCTTGCCGATCGCATCACCGGCGCGCATCGCACCTGGCTTTCGCCGGACGGCTTCGGCAAGGCGCCGGTCACCACGCCGAGGCGTGCAATGGGCGGTCTCCTCGGCCATGCTGTCCGCTTCGGTGTGGCCGACGACGTCCTCGCTGTCGGCGAAGGCATCGAGACGATGCTGTCGCTGCGCTATGCGCTGCCTGCCATGCCGATGGCCGCCGCGCTCTCGGCCAACCACCTCGCTGCGCTTCTGCCCCCGCCGACGCTGCGACGGCTCTACATCGCCCGCGACGCTGATGCCGCAGGTGACATGGCGTTCGCGACGCTGACCGAACGCGCTGAAGCGGCGGGCATCGAGGCGCTCGGCCTGTCTCCGGAGGGGGACGATTTCAACGAGGACCTCCGTGCATTCGGCGTCGGAGCGGTGCAGGCAGCGCTGCGCATCCAGCTCGCGCCGCAGGATGTCGTTCGCTTCGCATGCCAGGGGAAGATCAGGACGGAGTGACAGATGAGAGGCTTGACCGTCCTCTTCACTCACAAGGATTTCAGGAAGGCCATGAGGTCCTTGTCCTCCTTCCACGAGCGCCCTGGTTGCGGCAGACCCACCTCGCAAAGGGCGACCGCGCTTGCCTTCGTCGTGAGGTCGATCTCGGCATAGATGTTGGTGGTGCTGATCGAGACATGGCCGAGCCAGGCGCGCACCGTGTTGATGTCCACGCCGGCGAGCACGAGATGGCAGGCCGTCGTGTGCCGGATCACGTGCGGAGTTATCGTCCTGCCGGCCAGGTCCTGCACCCGGGCCGCGCAGCGCTCGACGA
>JAUXWB010000241.1 GCA_030684475.1 Reyranella sp.
GGAGATAGTCGCCGAGCCCCAGCCCCTCCTCGGCCACGCGCATCATGCGCAGCCGGTCGAGCTCGTCCTCGACATCCGCCCGGTCGCGTGCGGAAAGCGCCGCCATGTGATGGCGGCCGAGTTCCAGAAGCGTCTGTGCGAGGGTCATGTGACCCCAGTGTGCGGGGCGCCCCGGCCGCTTGGAAATACCTTCCGGTCTGGAGATCGATAGCCGCAGGCTATGGTCATCTGGGGCATAATCGCCGGCAACGGGGAGCCACCGCCGTGGAAATGCATCAAATCCGCTACTTTCTCGCGGTTTGCGAGACCTTGAATTTCACCCGAGCAGCCGAGACGTGTCACGTCTCGCAGCCGTCGCTGACGCGCGCCATCAAGGGCCTGGAAGACGAACTGGGCGGCCCGCTGTTCCGCCGGGAACGCAACAACACCCACCTGACCGGCCTCGGCGAGATGATGCGCCCGCATCTCAGCCAGGTGCTGATCGAGACCGAGGCCGCCAAGGAACGCGCCAAGAGCTTTGGCCGGCTGGAGGACGTCGAGCTGAAGCTCGGGATGATGTGCACCATCGGTCCGCGCCGCTTCGTGCCCTTCCTCCAGGCCTTTCGCGAGCGTCATCCCAAGGTGAGGCTGGTGGTGCAGGACGGATCGAACCAGCAGCTTCAGGAGCGCCTGGCCCAGGGCGAGCTCGACATCGCGGTCTACGGCCAGCCGGAGGAAATCGACGAGCGCTTTCATGCCCGCCGCCTGTACGACGAGCGCTTCGTGATCGGCGTCGGGCCGGGCCATCCCTTCGACAAGCAGAACGTGGTGTGCGCCAAGGATCTCGACGGCCAGCACTATCTCAACCGGATGCAGTGCGAATTCTTCGATCACGCGCGCAAGCTGTTCCACGAGAACGGCGCCAAGACGGTCATCGTCTTTCGCAGCGATCGCGACGACTGGGTGCAGAGCATGGCGCTGGCCGGCCTCGGCTTCACCTTCATCCCCGAATATGCCGTGACGATGCCGGGCCTGCGCGTCCGCCCGCTGATCGACCCGGAGATCGCCCGCACCATCCAGGTCGTCACCGTGCGCGGCCGGCCGCACGTGCCCGCAGTCGGCGCCTTCGTGCGCGAGATCCTTGCCTTCCCCTGGGCCAACGCCAGCTCATAACCGGAGAACGTTCTTCATGGTCAAGCGTCTGAGTGACATGCCGGAAGCCGAAGCGCGCCATCTCGCCCGTATCGAGTGCCCGACCTACGACGACACACCCCTGCTCCCCGGCAAGCCGCTCGGCGAACGGCGGGTGGTCTTGATCTCGACCGCCGGCCTGCACAAGCGCGGCGACCGGCCCTTCCAGCCGGGCGACGGCAGCTACCGGGTCATTCCGGCGGAGACGCCGGCGGGCGAGCTGGTGATGAGCCACATCTCGGTCAACTTCGACCGCACCGGCTTTCAACAGGACCTGAACGTGGCCTTCCCGATCGATCGCCTGCGCGAGCTCGCGGCCGACGGCGTCGTGGGCTCCCTGGCGTCGGTCCACTATTCCTTCATGGGCGCCTTCCCGCCCGAAGCAGCCGCACCGCACGCCAAGCATCTGGCCGGGCTCCTGAAGAACGACAGGGTCGACGCCGCCCTGCTCGTCCCGGTTTGACCCGCCTGCACGCGCGCCGTGGGCGCGCTGGGGCACTTCCTGGAGCGCGAGGGCATTCCCACCGTCGGCATCAGCCTGGTGCGCGAGCATACGGAGACCATCCGGCCGCCGCGCGCGCTGTGGGTGACATTCGAGCTCGGGCGGCCGCTCGGCGTGCCCGACGATCCGGCCTTCCAGCGCCGGGTGGTGCGCGGCGCACTCGATCTGGTCGGACGCACCGACGGGCCGCTGATCGCCGACTATCCCGAGCATGTCACCGAGGAAGCCGACTTCACCGGCTGGGCCTGCCCGATCAACCTGGCGCCCAAACTCGCACCGGGTGCCACCGACACGCTGGCGGCCGAGATCGACCGGCTCGCCGTCTGGTACGACCGCGCGGTCGCAGCCCACGGTCGCACCACGGTGGGCGTGTCGGGGCTCGATATGCCGGCGGCCGGGCAGCTGGTGGCGGCGGCATTGGCGGAGTCGCTGCCGGCGGCCCAGCCGCTCAAGCAGGCGATCGACGACCTGAAGGCCTACTACCTCGAGGCGGCGTCGGCCTTTCCCGACCCGGGCTCCTCACACACGCGCAAGGCATGGCTGTGGGACGAGACGATCCTGGCGAAGTCGTTGCTGGCGCTCCAGCCGAAGCTCGCGGCCAGCACCGACACCCAACACAAGATCCTTGGCAATCTGACCATGATCCCGGCGACCGAGAGGCATCGGCTGGGCTAGCGTCTTTCCGACGGAGACAGATCGCTCTCCTCCCCCGTCTCGGGGGAGGTGTCGCTGTCTTACAGCAACGGAGGGGGTCATGAACCCCATCGCCCTCGTAAGACGAGGGCACTTCCCCTTTGCGGACTCCGCAAAGGGGAAGAGAGCTTGACCCTGATGGTTCAATCCATGTCGAAAAGGCTCTAGGCGAAGCCTGACCGCGGGCTATCTCCGCAGCTATCGAATCAATTCGCAGTCGGCATTTCTATTCGCCGCGTCGGACTCCGATGCTGGTGTCCTCACCGCGATCACTCCGGTCGCAGGGGCACCCGATGGAGATACCGATGTTCAAACGTACGTTCCTCGCCACCACGCTGCTCGCAGGCTTCGCGTTCATCGCACCCGCCTTCGCCGGCGAATGCCCGGCCGACAAGATGAAGGCCGACGCCGTCAAGCCGGTGACCCTCGGCGCCAAGGGCGTCACCGACAAGGTCCTGTCGACGATCGATCTCTCCAAGGAGAAGGTCGCGCTGAACGGCTACATGATGCGCGCGCGCCGCCTGGAAGTTCAACCCGGCGGCATCGTCCCCTGGCATAGCCATGCCGATCGCCCGGCGCTGATCTACGTCGTCGCCGGCGAAATCGTCGAGAATGCCAGCAATTGCGCCGTGCCGATCGTGCACAAGGCGGGCGAGGTCGCACGTGAGACCCATGTCACGGCGCATTGGTGGCAGAACACCGGCAAGGTCCCCGTCGTACTGCTGGCGTTCGACATCCAGCACGATCCCAACGACAAGCATATGTAGTCCGGAAGGACCGGAACATGCCGGGTGCCCTGCGCGCGTTCACGATCGGCCTCACGGCCTTCCTGACCGTGGTCGATCTGTTCGCGACGCAGGCCATCCTGCCCGCCCTCACCACGGCCTACGGCGTCACGCCGGCGGCCATGGGCTTCGCCGTCAACGCCAGCACCATCGGCATGGCGGCAGGCGGCCTCGCCGTCGCGCTGTTCGGCCGCCGCCTCGATCGCCGACGCGGCATCCTGCTCAGCCTCGCGATCCTCGCAGTGCCGACGGCGCTTCTGGCCACCATGCCGTCGCTCCCGGTCTTCACCGGCCTGCGTATCGCGCAAGGCGTCTGCATGTCGACGGCCTTCGCCCTCACCCTGGCCTATCTCGGCGAACACACCAGTGCCGACGACACGGCCAGCGCCTTTGCCGCCTACGTCACCGGCAACGTCGCCTCCAACCTGCTCGGCCGCCTGCTCGCTGCGGGCGTCGTCGACCATCTGGGCCTTGCCGCCAACTTCCATGTCTTCGCGACGCTCAACCTTGCCGGTGCGGTTCTGGTCTGGTTCACCATCGAACGGACGCCGCCGATGCGCCAGATCGATATGAGCGGCAGCCCGCTGCTCACGAGCTGGTTCAGCCATCTCACCAATCCGGCGCTGCGCGCAGCCTTCGCCACCGGCTTTCTGATCCTGTTCGCCTTCATCGGCACCTTCACCTACGTGAACTTCGTGCTGGTCCGACCGCCCTTCTCGG
The DNA here is from genome assembly GCA_030684475.1 of Reyranella sp. Lineage (GTDB taxonomy): Bacteria > Pseudomonadota > Alphaproteobacteria > Reyranellales > Reyranellaceae > Reyranella. The sequence goes on from JAUXWB010000241.1 coordinate 3,871, forward strand.
TCGGCATGATGATGCTGGGGGTCGTCTATTTCGTGTTCCTGCCGTCGGTGGTCACCACGCCGCTCGCCGGCCGCATCGTGGCGCGCTTCGGTACTCGGGTGACGCTATGGGCATCGTTCGCCGTGGCGCTCGCGGGCCTGCCGCTGATGCTGAGCGCGAGCTTCGCCGCCGTCCTGGCGGGCCTTGCCCTGGTGGCGGTCGGCACCTTCTTCGCCCAGGCGACGGCGACCGGCTTCGTCGGCCGCGCGGCCACGACCGACCGTGGCTCGGCAAGCGGCCTTTACCTCGCGAGCTACTTTTTCGGCGGCCTGGTCGGCAGCGCCGTGCTGGGACAGCTGTTCGACCGCCTCGGCTGGACCGCCTGCGTCGCCGGGATCGCCGTGTCGCTGGTGCTGGGCATGCTGCTGGCCTTCCGGCTCGAGATAGCTACAGGCCATCGACCCGATGCCCGAACGGCATTTCAGCCATCCCTCGCCGCTCGCGATGATGGCGTCACGCATTAAAGCGTTCACCCCAACGGAGATCCTCATGTCCAATTGCCTCACTCAAGCCTGCGCGGCGGCCCTACTCGCCTTCACCCTGATGGCGTCCGCGACAACCCCCGGTGCCGCCGAAGGCCTCAAGCCGGCAGTTTCCACTTCGGGCGTCATTGCCGCCAAGAGCGCCTACGGCATGGACGAGACCGTCGACCGCCTGAAGAAGGACATTGCCGCCAAGGGCATCACCTTCTTCCAGCAAATCGACCAGGCGAGCCTCGCCGCCAAGGCGGGCATAGAACTCCGTCCGTCGATCCTTCTGATCTTCGGCAATCCGCCGCTCGGCACGCAGTTCATCACCGCCAACCCGCAGGCAGGCCTCGATTGGCCGGTGCGGCTGCTGGTCTATCGCGACGACAAGGGCGCCGTCTGGACGGCCTACACGGACTTCATGGCGTGAACAGCCGTGACGCGCAATTCCACATGGCCTCGGAAGTCGCCGCCTCGATAGTATCGAGCGTCACCGCACGCTAGGCAGGAAGGAACGTCGACCATGAACGCCCCGCCGCCGATCGCTCAAGCCACCAGGCGCGCCATCAGGGAACAGGTCGCCCTGGTCCTGCAGGGCGGCGGCGCCTTGGGCGCCTACCAGGCCGGCGTCTACCAGGCGCTCATGGAGGGCGGCATCGAACCGGACTGGGTCATCGGCACCTCGATCGGCGCCATAAATGGGGCGCTGATCGCCGGCAATGCGCCGGAGAACCGCATCGCGCGCCTGCAGGAATTCTGGGACGGCGTGGGCAAGAAGAGCGCGCTCGACCCGCTCTGGCCCGAATCCTGGCAAACCGCCGTCTTCGGCAACACGCTGGCCAATTTCTCGACCGTCCTGTCCGGCATCCCGGGCTTCTTCGCGCCCAACCCACAGGCGGTCTGGGGCCCGACCTTCCCACTCGGGATCGAACGGGCGTCGTACTACACGACCGACCCGCTCAAGGCGACGCTCGGCCGCCTGGTCGATTTCGACTGGCTGAACCGCCGGCAGGTGCGGCTCTCGGTGGGCGCGGTGAACGTGCGCACCAGCGAGATGTGCTACTTCGATTCGCAGAAGATGCCGCTGGCGCCCGCCCATATCATGGCCTCCGGCGCGCTGCCGCCGGCCTTCCCCGCCGTCACCATCGACGGCGAGTCCTATTGGGACGGCGGCATCTACTCCAATACGCCGATCGAGGTCGTGCTCGACGATGTGCCGCGCCGCAACTCACTGATCTTCTCGGTCAACGTGTGGCAGCCCGCCGGTGCGCATCCGACGACGCTCCAGCAGGTGATGGCGCGGCAGAAGGACATCCAGTTCGCTAGCCGCGGCAAGAGCCACGTCGCCCGCCAGGCCCAGATCCACCGCCTGCGCCACGTCGTGCGCGAGCTTGCCCGCCGCCTGCCGGAGGAGCTGCGCGCCGATCCGGTGGTGCAGGATCTGGCCGACTACGGCTGCGGCACGCTCATGCATCTCGTGCGGCTTCTGTCGCCCCGGCTCGACGGCGAGGATCATACCAAGGACATCGACTTCACGCGGGCCGGCATCGAGCGCCGCTGGAAGGCCGGCCACGACCATGCACGCAAGGTCCTGGCGGAGAAGCCGTGGGAGGGTGAGGTCGACACGCTGGCCGGCATCGTGATCCACGAAGGCAGCGCGTAACGGCGGGAACAGACTGTTCAGCGGTCCGGCGGGCTAGCGCGAGTCGCTGCCGGTGATCAGCCGGGCGCCGGACTGGAAGGTCATGTACGACCACATCCACTCGAGCATGACGACCAGCCGGTTCCTGAAGCCGATCAGGAACGAGATGTGGACCAATCCCCACATCAGCCAGGCCAAGGTGCCGTCCAGCCGCAACCAGCCGAAGTCCGCCACCGCGGACCGCCGGCCGATGGTGGCCATCGTCCCGTAGTTGCGATAGCGAAACGGAGGCGGCGCCGGCCTGGCCGCGAGCCGCGCCCGCAGCACGCGCGCGACGTAGGCACCCTGCTGCTTGGCGACCGGCGCCAGGCCCGGCAGCGGTTTACCGTCCTGGCCGGCGGCGCTTGCTGTGTCGCCGATGACGAAAATCTCGGGATGACCCGGCACGGTGAGATCCGGACCGACGGGCACGCGGCCGATGCGGTCCCTCTCGACACCCAGCCAATGCCCGGCCGCCGAGGCGGCGACGCCGGCGGCCCAGATGATGGTCGCGGTGGGCAGATGCTCTTCGCCGATCGTGACGCCGCTTTCGTCGCAGCCCGAGACCGGCGTGCCAAGCCGGACCTCGACATGCAGCCGCTCCAGCGCCGAACGTGCCGCCGCGCTCAACACCGGCGGGAAAGCCGCCAGGACAGTCGAACCCGCCTCGACCAGGATGACGCGCGCATCCCGCGGATCGATGGTGCGGAAATCGTGCCGCAGGGCCACGTGCGCCAGTTCGGCGATGGCGCCGGCCATCTCCACGCCGGTCGGCCCGGCGCCGATGACGACGAAGGTGAGGAAGCGACGACGCGCCTCGTGCGAGTTCGTGGACTCGGCGTGCTCGAAGGCGGTGAGGATGCGACGGCGGATGCTGGTGGCGTCGTCGATCTTCTTGAGGCCGGGCGCCACGCTCTCCCACTCGTCATGGCCGAAGTAGGCATGGCGCGCGCCGGTTGCCAGCACGAGCTGATCGTAGGGGATTTCACGCTCATCGAGCCGGACCACACGGCGCTCCTTGTCGACGCCTTTCACCTTGCCCAGCACCACCCGCACGTTGGCATCGTGGCGCAGGATGGCGCGGATCGGCGAGGCGATCTGCGCCGGCGACAGGCCGGCGGTCGCCACCTGGTAGAGCAGCGGCTGGAAGAGGTGGTAGTTGCGGCGGTCGATGACGGTGACGTCGGCGTCCGCGCCGGCGAGCGAATGTGCCGCGCTAAGACCGCCGAAGCCCGCGCCGACGATGACGATGCGCGGCCGGGCCATGGCGGAGCTCCCT
>JAUXWB010000246.1 GCA_030684475.1 Reyranella sp.
AATCATCCCCGATTCAATCAGTGTGGACTATGCTCTAGCGCACGCGCAGGACCGAGGTATCGAGAAGCCCGCATTCGGGCGCCACGGCGTAGAGCGCCGAGATCACCGGCATGAAGCCGCCCGAAAAGAGTTCGATCTCGCACGTGATCGTCCAGTCGAAGCGACAACAACCGTCCTGCCCGCCGCGGGTCCCGCAAGGCTGGCACGGCCGATCGGCCGTGCGAGGTTAGAGGCTTATGCCCAGCTCGGCAGGCCGGCCTTGATCGAGTAATTGTGGTTGGCCGAGATCCAGCGCACCGTGCCGGTCTTGGAGCGCATGACGATGGAGTGGGTCTCGGCGCCGTTGGAGAAGCGGCGCACGCCCTTCAGCATCGATCCCGACGTCACGCCGGTCGCGGCGAACATGACGTCGCCTTTGGCCATGTCGGTCATCGAGTATTTGCGATTGAGGTCGGTGATGCCCCATTTGCGCGCGCGGCTCTTCTCGTCATCGTTGCGAAACAGCAGCCGGCCCTGGATCTGGCCGCCGATCGCACGCAACGCCGCCGCCGCCAGCACGCCCTCCGGCGCGCCGCCCGAGCCCATGTAGATGTCGATACCGGAATCGCCGGTCGAGGTGGCGATGACGCCCGAGACGTCGCCGTCGCCGATCAGCATGATGCGGGCGCCGGCCTCGCGAACCTTGGCGATCAGCTCGGCATGACGGGGGCGGTCGAGGATGCAGACCACGAGGTCGTCGACGTCCATCTTCTTGGCCTTACCCAGGTCGGCCAGGTTCTGCTTCGGCGTCTTGTCGAGATCGACGATGCCCTCAGGCAGGCCGCCGCCGACGGCGATCTTGTCCATGTAGACGTCGGGCGCGTTCAGAAACCCTCCATGCTCGGCCATCGCAATGACGGCCAGCGCATTCGGTAACCCCTTGGCCGTGATGGTGGTGCCTTCCAGGGGATCGAGCGCGATGTCGATCTTCGGTCCCCGGCCCAGCCCGACCTTCTCGCCGATGTAGAGCATCGGCGCCTCATCGCGTTCGCCCTCGCCGATCACCACCGTGCCTTCGATGGCGAGCGAGTTCAGCGTCGTGCGCATGGCATCGACGGCAGCCTGGTCAGCCATCTTCTCGTCGCCGCGCCCCATCAGCTTGGAAGCCGCCAGCGCAGCGGCTTCAGTCACACGCACGACTTCCAGCGCCAGATTGCGGTCCATCTTATCTTCGTCGGCCATCGCTTCCTCCGTCGGCGTCTGAAAGCGCCGTCTAGAACGCCTCAATCCTGATCAGGCAGGGCTCTTCGGCCACCGCCTTAAGCCTGGTGATGCGCGCGAGCGCGCGCCGCATCGCCGCCTCCTCCGTCTCGTGCGTCGTCAGTACCACCGGTACCTCGCCCGACTGCGAGCGCCCACGCTGCAGCATCGATTCCAGGGAGATGTGTTCCTTGGCAAGCGCCCCCGACACCGCCGAGATCACGCCTGGCCGGTCCTGCACCATCAGCCTCATGTAGTAGGCCCCGACATGGCGGTCCATCGGTGAGGCCGGCCGGTCGGCAAGCCGGGCCGCCGGCACGACGAAGGCCGGCATGTGGCGGCCGCGCGCGACGTCGACCAGGTCGGCCACCACCGCCGAGGCAGTCGGCCCCTGCCCGGCGCCACGGCCCTGGAACATCGTGGTGCCGACGAAATCTCCTTCGACCACCACCGCATTGAACACGCCCTCGATATGGGCGATCGGCGTGGCCAGCGGCACCATGCAGGGATGAACGCGTTGCTCGATGCCGTATTTGGTCTCGCGGGCGAGCCCGAGGAGCTTGATCCGATAGCCGAGTTCCTCGGCGAATTGGATGTCCATCGAGGTCACGCGGCGGATGCCCTCGATATGAATGCCGGCAAAGTTGACGCGGGCACCAAAGGCCGCGCCGGTCAGGACGGCAAGCTTGTGCGCGGCGTCGATGCCGTCGACGTCGAAGCTCGGGTCGGCCTCGGCGTAGCCCGCGGCCTGGGCCTCGGCTAGCACGACGTCGAAGTCGCGGCCGGTCTCGCGCATCGTACTCAGGATGTAATTGCAGGTGCCGTTGAGGATCCCGTACAACCGCCGCACCCGATTGCCGACCAGGCCCTCGCGCAGCGCCTTGATGATGGGAATGCCGCCCGCGACCGCCGCCTCGAAGGCAAGAATACGGTCCTTCTTCTCGGCCGCAGCCGCGATCTCCGCCCCGTGCAACGCCAGCAGCGCCTTGTTGGCGGTGACGACGTGCTTGCCCGAGGCAAGTGCCTTCTGCACCAACCGGCGGGCGATGCCGCTACTGCCGCCGATCAGCTCGACGACGACATCGACGTCAGGCGCCGTCGCGAGCGCCAGCGGATCCTTCTCCCAGCGCACGCGGGAGACGTCTATGTCGCGCTTCTTGGCACGCGAGCGGGCGCTCACGGCCACGAGCTTCAGCGGACGGCCGCCGCGCAGCGAGAGAAGCCGGCCGTGCTCGGCCAGCAGCTTGACGACGCCGGCGCCAACGGTGCCGAGACCGGCGATGCCGATTCTGAGGGGAGATTTCATGGACGCCTGATACGACAGGATGATGCTAGGCGCGAGCCTTGATCGGCGTGACGTTGTCCCCAACGCCGCGCAGATAAAGATCGATGGCGCGCGCCGGGTCAGCCATCACCTGGCGAATGTTGCGGACGGCCTGGCGGATACGATGCTTGTTCTCGACCAGCGCGATCCGAACATGCGCATCGCCATGCTCGCCGAAGCCGATGCCCGGCGAGACCGCGACATTGGCCTGCGTCAGCAGCAACTTGGAAAATGCGAGCGAGCCCAGCTCGGTGAATTCCTTGGGGATCGGCGCCCAGGCGAACATGCTGGCCGACGGTGCCGGCAGGTCCCAGCCGGCCGCGAGCAGGCCCTCCATCAGCACATCGCGGCGTTCCTTGTAGGTATTGCGCGCTTCGGCGACGCAATCCTGCGGGCCGTTCAGCGCCGCCGTCGCCGCCACCTGGATCGGCGTGAAGGCGCCGTAGTCGAGGTAGGACTTGATGCGCGTCAGCGCCGTGATCAGCGTCTTGTTGCCAGCGGCGAAGCCGATGCGCCAGCCCGCCATCGAGTAGGTCTTGCTCATAGAGGTGAACTCGATGGCGATGTCGCGAGCGCCCGGCACCTGCAGCACCGATGGCGGCGGCACACCGTCGAAATAGATCTCGGCATAGGCGAGGTCCGACAGGATCCAGATGCCCTGGCGTTTGCAGAAATCGACGATTGCACCATAGAAGTCGAGATCGACGACCTGGGCCGTCGGGTTCGACGGATAGTTCAGCACCAGCGCCAGCGGTTTGGGCACCGCATGCTGCACCGCGCGTTCGAGCGCCGGCAGGAATTCGGCAAGTGAAGTGCTGCCCGGCACCGGAATGTGGCGCACCGACCCGCCGGCAATGATGAAGCCGTAGGGGTGGATCGGATAGCTGGGGTTGGGCACCAGCACCGTGTCGCCCGGCGACGTGATGGCCTGTGCGAGATTGGCGAGTCCCTCCTTCGACCCCAGTGTGACGATGATCTCGCTCTCGGGATCGAGATCGACGTTGAAGCGGCGTGCATAGTAGGCCGCCTGCGCCTTGCGCAGGCCGGGGATGCCGCGCGACGCGGAGTAGCCGTGGGCGCGCGGGTTGCCGGCTGCTTCGGCGAGCTTGGCCACGATGTGCGGCGCGGTCGGCAGGTCGGGATTGCCCATGCCGAGATCGATGACGTCCTGGCCGGCGCCGCGCGCGCGCGCCTTCATAGCGTTCACTTCCGCGAACACATAGGGCGGCAGGCGCTTCAGCCGATGAAATTCAGAGTCGTCCATCGTGTTCTTCCTTGGCGGCCTAGAAATCGATGAAGACTTCGGCGCGCCGGTTGGCGGCGATTCCTCGGGCGGTGCTGGTCTGGTAGAGGGGCTCGTCGTCGGAGGCCGCCTCGGCGACGATCCGGTCGCGCGGCACGCCCAGCGTCCGAAGCTGCTGGGCCACCGCGAGCGCACGACGGCGTGACACTTCGAAGTTGCCGCGCTCGATCTGCGCAGCGGAGGCGCCGTACGCGTCCTGGTCGGCGTGCGCGACGACCCGGATCGTGCCGCCGTTGCGGCGCTGGATCTGCGCTACCTTGGCCAGCACGTCATAATCGACTCCACCCAACCCTGACGAGGCGCGGCCGAACTGAATCACCGCGACCTGCATCGGCCCGCCAAACGGCGGCGACTTGATGTCGCTGAACGGCACTGCGCCGGATTGAGCGGCCGCGATGTTGGCCTCGATCGGTGTCACGGGCATCGGCGGTGCGGGAGTTGGCGTCACCACCACCGGTTCAGCCGCAGGCGGTGGCGCGGCGACGACAGGTGCCGGCATTGCGTCGGGGGTCCGGCTCGGGGGAACCCAGCCGGGCGGCGGCACGAACGCTCTGCTCGGATCGGCCGGGCGTATCGGCGGCATCGCGGCCCGCGGCGGCGCGGGTTCCGGTTGGGGTGCGGGAGCCGCGGCCGCCGTCATGACCGGCGCGGGAGGTGGTGGAGACGATTCGACAGGCGCCGGCATCGGGGCCAGAGCTGCCTCGACGCGTAGCGGCGCCTCGGCAATGACCGGCGCCTGACCCGGTGGCGTCCAGCCCGGCGGCGGAACGAAGGCTCTGTTGCGATCGGTCGGACGCACGGGCGCTGCCGCGACCGCAACGGGGGGCGGGGTCGATGGCTCGGCTGCCGCCATGGCGACAGGCGGCGGTGCTGGAGCCGCGGCGATCGGTGATGCGGCAGCTTCTGTAGCCGACGCGACGACCGGTGCCGTGGTCTGCCCGGGCGGTACCCAGCCTGGCGGCGGCACAAAGGCCTTGTTGGGATCGGTTGGGCGCACGGGCGCTGCCGCGACGGCAACGGAGGCCGGGGCCGGTGGCTCGGCCGCCGCCATGACGACAGGTGCCGGTGCCCGTGCCGGCGCCGGTGCTGGAACAGGAGCCGGGGCTGGTGTCGCGGAGATCGGCGGTGCCGCCGGTTCCGCAGCCGACGCGACGACCGGCGCCGCGGCCTGCCCGGGCGGTGTCCAGCCCGGCGGTGGGACAAAGGCCTTGTTGGGATCTGCTGGGCGCGCGGGCACTGCCGCGACGGCAACGGGAGCCGGTGGCGCGGCCGCCGCCATGACGACGGTTGCCGGGGGTGGCGTAACAGTTGTGATGGCCGGCACAGGTTGCGCGTCCGGCGCGACGACGGGTGCCGCAGTCTGGCCCGGCGGCACCCAACCCGGTGGCGGCTCGAAGGCCTTGTTGGGATCGGCCGGTCGCGTCGGCGCAGCGGCCACTACCACGGGTTCTGGCGTGGGCGCAGGCATCGGCGCAGCCGCCTGAGCAGCGGGCGCCGGCTCTGCCGCTGGCGGCGGAATTGGCGCCGAAGCAACCGGCGCTGGGGGGGGCGCGGAAGATACCGGCTCGGGTGACGGCGCGGCGGTTGAAGAAGCGGCCGGCGTCGGACCCGCGGGTGCATCCGTCGGTGCCCGTGCCTTCGCTTCGCGGTCGGCCGTTGCACGCGCCTGACGCTGCTCGCGCGCCTTGGCGTCGCGCTCGGCGGCTTCCTTCTCGATTGCTTCCTTCTGGGCCTTCTGACCGCCGCGGCCGGCAACGATCGACCCCACCTGAGGACCGGAGCGCGTCTCGTCGACGGCGGCGATGCTGGAATCGTACTGACGCCCGGAACTGGCGGGCGGCAGACTGCCGGCTGCCGCGACCTGCCGGTCGGCACCCGGCCGGACTTTCGCGCTTTGCGCCGGGGTGCTGCTGTCGAACATTCCGCAGCCCGCCATGAGTGCCAGCGTGGACACGCCAAGCAGGCCAGGCCAAAGGCGTCGGCTGCCCATCGTGTCCTGTCGTCGCTGCATCGTCGTCACCCGCTTGAAGCCCGGCTTGCCCACTGTCTTTAGTGGAGGCCGAGAGGAAGTTTGACCCGTCTGTTGTCGCAGCCTACCTATAACAGGGTGTTCGGCGATCCGGGCAGACAAGCACAACGTATGGTACCGGGACGTTGAAAATACCGCAAGAAACGCCTCAAAGGCAATGATTCAGAAGGGGAAACGCATGTCGGAGACGCCCGCCCCAACTGCCTTTCCAGGAGTGTCGCCGGCCGAATCGCAGAAGATGCAGGCCGCCTTGAAGGATATCGCCGAGCGCAGCCAGAAGCTGCTCGAGGGTTTTGCCGAACGCTACAAGGCCGATGGCCCCCAGCCGGCCGATCCGCTGGGCCTCACCCAGACCTTCATGGATTTCACGGCCAAGATGCTGGCCGACCCCAATCGGCTGGTTCAGGCCCAGATGGAGCTCTGGCAGCAGTACATGAAGCTGTGGCAGTTCACCGCCCAGCGCATGATGGGCCAGAAGGTCGAGCCGGTGGCCGAGCCTGCCAAGGGCGACAAGCGGTTCAACGATCCGGCCTGGAAGGACGAAGTCGTCTTCGACTACCTGAAGCAATCCTACCTTCTCACCGCGCGCTGGCTGCAGGGCACCATCAAGGAAGTCGAGGGCATCGACGACAGGACGGCGAAGAAGGTCGACTTCTACACGCGGCAGTTCATCGACGCGGTCTCGCCGTCCAACTTCGCGCTGACCAATCCGCAGGTCGTCAAGGCGACGGTCGAATCCAAGGGCGAGAACCTGCTAAAGGGCCTGCAGAACCTGCTGACCGACCTCGAGCGCGGCAAGGGCAAGCTCGCGATCCGCCAGACCGACATGAAGGCCTTCAGGGTCGGCGAGAACGTCGCCACCTCGCCCGGCAAAGTCGTCTACCAGAACGACCTGATGCAGCTCATCCAGTACGCGCCGGCGACCGCCGAGGTCTACACGATGCCGCTGCTGATCGTGCCGCCGTGGATCAACAAGTTCTACATCCTCGATCTCAAGCCCGAGAATTCGTTCATCAAGTGGGCGACCGAACAGGGCTACACGGT
>JAUXWB010000278.1 GCA_030684475.1 Reyranella sp.
CACCAGCGACGCGCCCTGAAACAGGCCCAGCACCATGACCGGCATGATCGACTGCTTGATGTGCTCCCAGTAGAACTGCCAGCCCGTGGCGTCGATGTTGGCACGATAGACGAAGGGCAGCCAGTCGAGCTGGATCGAGAATACCAGGATGAACAGCAGGCCGGTGAAGAAGGTCGGCAGCGAGAAACCGACGAAGGCCAGCGTGTTGGCGACCTGATCGAACAGCGAATAGGGCCGCGTCGCTGCCAGCACGCCGACCGGCAGCGCCACCAGGATGGCGATGATCTGCGAGGAGCCGATCACGACCAGCGTCACCGGTAGGCGCTGCAGGATCAGCTGGTCGACGTCCATGCGGCTGACGAACGAAAAACCCCAGTCGCCCTGTATCATGGCGACAAGCCAGTGCAGGTAGCGGGTCCACACCGGGTCATCGAGGCCGAATTTGGCGCGGAGTGCCGCGCGCACCTCGGGCGGTATCGCCGGATTGGTCGCCAGCTCCTCGAACGGATCGCCCGGCGCCATCGCCAGAACCCCGAACAGCACGAGGCTGATCCCAAGCAGACTCGGGATCATGATCAGGATCTTGCGGATGACGTACTGACGGGACAATCGATGCCTACTGCGAAGATCGAGTCATCCCGGGCCGAGCGCCCGGGATGACACACATTCAGCTGCCAGCTGCCTATGCTTCCTTATACCAGTCGGACAGGTCCCAGGTGTTGTTGTCCCAGCCGCTGATGTTGGCGTTGAGCTTGGCCCCCAACGCCGCCACGCCGGGCCGCTGCACGATACCCAGAACGACTCCGTTCTGGACCACGATGTCGTTCATCCTGATGAACATCGCGGCCCGCTTGACCGGGTCGAGTTCCGACTCCGAGGCGCGGAAGATCTTGTCGTACTCGTCGTTCCGGTACCGCGTGATGTTGCGGCCCTGCCACTTGTTGTCCTTGGTGGAGACCTCCCACGACGTGAACTGGTTCATGAAAAGCTGCGGATCCGGCTGCGACATGGTCGTCGTGTACATCTGCAGGTCGCAGTAGAACTTGGTGTAGGTGTCGGGATTGGCGACATCGGAGGAGAAGAACACCGACGCCGTCACCGACTTCAGCTCCATGTCGATGCCGGCCTTCTGGGCGGCCTGCTTGATGATCGCCTGGGTCTTCTGGCGCGGCTGGTTGATCGACGTCTGGTAGACGAACTTCAGCTTCTTGCCGTCCTTGGCGCGGATGCCGTCGGAGCCCTTCTAACAGCCGGCCTTCTCCAGGATGTCGGCCGCCTTGTCGACGTTGAACTCGATCGGGTTGGCTTTCGAGCGGAAGCGCGGCGGGTTGTTCAGGAAGTCGCGCGTCGCCGGGCCGGTACGGCCGTAGATGTGCTGCTCGACCGACTTGCTGTCGATCAGGAGCGCAATCGCCTGGCGCACGGCAGGATCGCTGAGCGTCGGGTGCTTGGTCTTGATGCTCGAGCGCTCGCCGTCGACCTCGGTCCACGGATCGGTGGTGTTGAGCTGCATGTGCTCGATATTGCCGCCCGGCGTGACCTGGACGCGGCCCTTGCCGCCCTTCTCGAGGCGCGACAGGATCTCGTCCTCGACCTGCATGTTCCAGGCGAAGTCGAACTCGCCGGTCTGCAGCACGGCACGCGCCGCCGAAATGGCATCGCCGCCGCCCTTCATTTCGATCGAGTCGAAATAGGGCTTGTTGGCCTGGTGGTAGTTCGGGTTGATGACACCCATGACCATGTCGCCAGGCTTGAAGTCCTTGAACAGGTAGGGGCCGGTGCCGACCGGCTTGAGGTTGGTCGGTGCATCGCGCGACTTGGCGCCGATATACTCGGCGAACAGGTGCTTGGGGATCATCATGCCGCGAGTGCCGACCAGGGCATAGGCCCAGAACGGCGTCGGCTTCTGGAACTTCACGACCACCGTGTACTGGTCGACCTTCTCGACCACGACGTCCCTGTAGGAGCCGATGGTGACCGAGGCGGTCGCCGGATCCTTGGCATATTCCCAGTTGAACACGACGTCGTCGGCCGTGAACGGCTTGCCATCATGCCAGGTCACGCCCTGCTTCAGCTTCCAGGTCACCGACTTGCCGTCGGCAGCCAGGCCGCCGTTCTCGCGGGTCGGGATTTCGGCCGCCAGCTTGGGCTTGAGGTTGCCCTCGGGATCCCACGCCGCCAGCGGCTCGTAGAACAGGCGCGAACCGTCCTGGTCCTTGGTGCCGACCGCGAAGTGCGGATTGAGGAGCGTCGGCCCCTGCCACCACAGGACCTTGAGCGGGCCGCCGCCGCCCCGCTTGGTCGGCTTATAGGTATCCGTGGCCTGCGCCATGGCCACGCCCGAATGGACCAACAGTTGGGTGGCGAACGGTGCGGCAATGCCCACCGCCATCATCCGCTGCACGAAGCCGCGTCGCGACAATTTCCCGGCCTTCACCTTCTTGATGAGACCGCGCAAGTCATGTTCGTTCATCACATACCCCTATCAATTCCCAGGCTTCCCCTAGCTGCCCTCGCTATCTTGCAAGATGCATGCAAGTCTCAATCAGAACAGGCTGCGACGCCGCCGTCAACGACGGCGCGGCCTCAATGGGGAGGAAGCGGAATGCGGATGACGGGCAAAGTGGCACTGGTCAGTGGCGCCGCCGGCGGCATGGGGGCCGCCACGGCACGCCTGTTCGCCGCCGAGGGCGCCAAGGCGGTGATCGTGGCCGACATCCTCGACCAGGAAGGCAAGGCCGTGGTGGCCGAGATCGCCAAGGCCGGCGGCCACGCCTCCTATGTCCATCTCGACGTCACCGACGAGGCCCAGTGGAAGGCCGCGGTCGAGGGCGCCGTGGCGGCGCACGGCCGGCTCGACGTACTGGTCAACAATGCTGGCATTTCGGGCTCGGCAGAAACCGACCTTTACGACACCGCCGCCTGGAACCGCCTGATGGGCATCAATGCCACCGGCGTGTTCCTCGGCATGAAATACGCCACCGCGGCCATGCAGAAGGCAGGCGGCGGCTCGATCGTCAACCTGTCGTCGATCTCCGGCATCGTCGGCCAGGGCTATATCCATGTCGGCTACAATGCCTCCAAGGGCGCGGTCCGGCTGATCACCAAGGCCGGCGCAGCCCAACACGGCAAGCACGGCATCCGGGTCAATTCCGTGCATCCCGGCCTGATGCCACCGATGCGCACCTCGGGCCGTACCGCCGATCCGGTGATGCGGGCCAAGACATTGAAGGGTGTGCCGATGGGCCGCGCCGGCGAGGTCGACGAGGTGGCCCGCGCCATCCTGTTCCTGGCCTCCGACGAGTCCTCCTACGTCACCGGTGCGGAGCTGGTGGTCGACGGCGGCTGGACGGCCGTTTGACGTGACGGGTGGCGGCAAGACCATCACGCCCTGGAAGGTTCTCGAGTCCAAGTACGCCTATCGAGACCGTTGGCTGGCGCTGCGCTCCGACACCGTGGAGCTTCCCAACGGGCGTATTCTGTCGCCTTTCCATGTCATCGAGCAGCCCGACTGGGTGACCGCCATCGCGCTGACGCACGACGGCAACATCCTGCTGGTCGAGGAATATCGCCACGGCGCGCGGCAGACCGTGATCGAGCTGCCGAGCGGCATCCACGACAAGCCCGAGGAGCCGCTGGCGGCGATGAAGCGCGAGCTCCTCGAGGAGACCGGCTTCGCCAGCGAGGAATGGCATCCGCTCGGCAGTTTCTTCACCAATGCGCCGCGCCTCGACAACCGCGTCCACTGCTACGTGGCGCTCGATGCCCGCAAAGTGGCCGACCCCAGGCTCGACGATGGCGAGGTGCTGATCACCCACGAGGTGCCCTTCGCCGCCTTCCTGACCGATCTGCGCGACGGGCGCCGCACGTTCCACGGCTTCCAGGGCGGCGCGATGTGGCTGCTGCATGCCCATGCCCGCAAGAGCGGCGACCCCAGGCTCGCAGCACTGCTCTCCTGATCAGCTTCGGCCCTCGCCGCGCCTCGCCCGCTACGCAACGCATTTCGCGCAAGCCGCCGTCGATGTCACACCCAAGGTGTCACACCAAGTTGAGACAAATGTTGTGACACAGGCCAATCGCCCACCTGTGACACCGAAGGGAATCTGCCCCTGCGGCCCCACCTCGGGCGGCCGCAGACGACCGTCAAACGGCAGTCCTCGGACGCGTTTTTCGCGCCTCGGTCCACCCCGCTGCCGGACGGTCCTCGGCGGGGGCAGCCTTGTGCTTGCTACTCACGGCTCAGTACCCGGTCAGGGCAAGACCGCGGGACGGCCCCTCATCCTCCAGGGATCGTACCCGGCGGGCGCGCCGGGCGGGGCATGGTCAAAGATTCGGATCGACGTTGCTCACTGCGATCGAGACGACAGCAAGCGTTGTCGGCGCTATCCGCCGAACAACTTGTGACACCAAGAACGACAACGGCGTTTGTGTCAGAAGTTGTTCGGCGTTGTCCGCTCCACGCGGTTCTAGAGTCCCCTGAAGACCGGCAATCCCCCTCTGCGTCCGAAGACGGGTGGGGACGAAGGAGGCCGGTGGTCACGCAGGACTTGGCCCCTTGCATCACCCGCCTGTGGAGAGCGGGACGGCACCCGGTCACGACAGGGAGCCGTCCCGGGCAAGTGAACGGGCGGCTCGGCCTTTGAAGTCAGGCCTCGTGCGATGATATCAAAAATATAGGACGAATCCGGCGGAACTTGCAAATCTCCTATTGCATTCCTGCCGTGCGTGTTTCGCCGGGCTGCTGGCAGTGCTTGCATCTGCTTCTTCAGCTGCGCTGGACCGAGCTCGACTCGGCCCGCTTGGTGGTGGGCCTCACGAAGCCGCCCCAAGCAGGGCGTCTTCGCCCTTCGGGTAACGATCCTTCGCGCAATCAATCGATGACAGCCTGCGGCTGAGCGAGAGGCCGCCGGCCAGCGTTACCTCCGCACCAAAGACGCAATGTGACACTTTGTGGGAAAGACGCGCCTTGTGGCCGTTCTCGCGAGCGGCCTAAAGTCGGCCATGATCCGCAAACGCTCCGAGTCGGGCTGGCGCACGGCCTCTCTTGCCGCGGCGCTGTTTGCGATCACCGTCAATTTCCTGCAGCCGCTCGCCCACGCCGCGCTGATGCGCGACGGTGGCCCAATGAACACGTCGCAAGCCGCGGCGAAAATGTGGGGCGTCTTCTGCCTGCCCGCCGCGGGCCAGGACGATGCGGACGCGCCGCTGCCATCGGCCGGCAAGAGTCACGAATGCTGTCTCGGCCTCGCGCACGCGCCGGCGTTGCTCGCGCCTTCCACCGCTTTCACCCTCGCCGAACCTGCCGCCACCGCGATCCGTGTCGTGGCGGAAGTCGACGCCCTCTCGCCCGTCGGCATCCGCGACGGACCGAGCCAGCCCCGCGCCCCGCCCGCCTTGGTCTGACCGTCGAACAAGCGCCGCGCGCCTCGCGCGTGGTCCGTCACGTCAGTCGAAGGATTTTTCCATGTCGTCGATCCGCGCTTCCGTTGCCCTCTCCTCTCTCGTCGCCATCGCGGTGCTGCTGCTCGTGCCCGCGCTCGCCTTTGCCCACGACTACAGGCTGGGCACGCTCGAGATCAGCCATCCCTGGACGCGCGCCACGCCACCCACGGCGCAGGCCGGCGGCGGCTTCCTCACCATCACCAACAAAGGCACCTCCCCCGACCGCCTGATCGCCGCGCGCAGCGGCGTCTCGGACCGGGTCGAAATCCACGAAATGAAGATGGACGGCAACATCATGCGCATGCGCGAACTCGAGAAGGGTCTCGAGATTCCCGCCGGCGCCACGGTGATGCTGAAGCCTGGCGGCTTTCACATCATGTTCATGGGTCTCAAGGCGCCGCTCGCCAAGGACGCCAAGGTGCCGGTGACGCTGGTGTTCGAGAAGGCCGGCAGCCTCGACATCCAGCTCGACGTCGAGGCCCTGGGTGCATCAGCGCCGAAGCACTGAAGCCGCCTACATCGCCTTCAAAAGCTCGATGGCGATGAGGGCCAGGCCGATCACCGACACGAACCACGCCGCCGTGCGCAGCCAGGAAATGCCCGCGACGTAGATCACGGCATAGGCGACACGGCCCCAGAAGAAGATCATGGCGCCCATCGCGGTCATGGCGTTGGCTTTGCCCGCCGCCACCGCGATCAGCACCAGCGCCGCGAACAGCACCAGGTTCTCAACCATGTTGAGATGGGCGCGCTTGGCGCGTCCGGCCCAGCCCTTGATCTCCGGCAGGCCTTCGCGGTTGCCGGCGAGTGTCGGCAATCCGACCGCCTGGTTGGCGCCCGTGGCCGCCACCAGCATCTGGACGAAGCAGAGGATCGTGGAGAG
>JAUXWB010000261.1 GCA_030684475.1 Reyranella sp.
ATCTCAGGCGGATCGGCGCACGAACAATCGACGCCCTCTGGCGGGCCATCGGCGACATCTGCGCCCTCTACTCCCAGCACGAATGCTGGAACTACCTTAAAGACGCTGGCTATGCGCCTGATTAAACGCTCGATGCTCTAGTAAGTGCCCGGATACTGGCCGCCGTCCATCAGGATGTTCTGGCCGGTCATGTAGCCCGCGTGCACGCTGCACAGGAACGCGCACATCATGCCGAACTCCTCCGCCGTGCCGAAGCGTCCGGCTGGATGAGCCTTGGCGTTCGCCGCGTACTCCTCCTCGAAGCTACGCCCCGCCTTGGCCGCACGCGCCTTCGTCGTGCCACGCAGGCGGTCGGTGTCGAACGGACCGGGCAGCAAACCGTTGATAGTGACGCCGTGCCGGATCGTCGTGCGCGACACGCCGGCGACGAAGCCGGTGAGGCCGCTGCGCGCGCCGTTGCTGAGGCCAAGAATGTCGATCGGCGCCTTCACCGAGCTCGAAGTGATGTTCACGATGCGCCCGAAGCCGCGCTTCATCATGCCGTCGACCGACGCCTTGATGAATTCGATCGGCGTCAGCATGTTGGCGTCGATCGCCTTGATCCAGTCGTCGCGCTTCCAGTCACGGAAGTCGCCCGGCGGCGGTCCGCCGGCGTTATTGACGATGATGTCGGGCTCCGGACAGGCCGCGAGGACGGCGTTTCGCCCCGCCTCGGTCGTGACGTCGACTGCGATGGCCGTCACCTTGACGCCGGTTGCCTTGCGGATTTCCTCCGCCGTCGCCTCCAGTTCGGACTTGGTGCGGGCGTTGATGACGAGGTCGACACCCTCGTGCGCCAGCGCCATGGCGCAGCCCTTGCCCAATCCCTTGCTCGCCGCGCAGACGATCGCCTTGCGGCCCTTGATTCCCATATCCATTTTCTGCTCCCTATTTCACGCGTGTCCAAACCTGCGTCTCGCCGAACATTGGCGAGCCGACGTAGCCACGCAAACGAAGCGTGCCATCCGGCTGCAGGCTGATGTTGGCCGAGTAGGTCTTGCCGTTCTCGCCGTTGTAGATTTGTCCGCCGTCATAAGCGTTGGGATCCGATGTCTTCTTGAACCCCCAGATCAGTGGCATGCCCAGCACCTTGCGGCTTCGCAGCGCCGGATTCTCGTTGCGAAAGTCGTTCGCGACCTCGGGCGCGACAACGACGCCGTTTGGTCCCGTCGGATTGATCAAGCCGACAATAAAGCCGCAGATCGGACCGCTTGCCGGATCTGGACACGGGTCGATTTTGACCTGTGCCTTCCCCGAAGCGGTCAGCCAGGTGCCCATGGCCGACTGGGCGTGGGCCGAGATCGCCGGCGCGCAAACTGCGAGCAGAACGGCCAGGAATAGCTTTCTCATTCATCCTCCCTACGTCGTCGGCGATGCGCCGGACAACTCTCCCAGGACATCGGCGGCCAATCGCCGATCGATCTCCCGCTGCTCGATCAAGCCGCGACGATCGAGCGCCGCCACGACCCGCCGTGCAGCTTCGGCCGACCGCTCCATGTGCGACACCAGATACTGCACGACCCCGGCGCCGACATGCAATTGCCTGTCGCCGAGCTGCTTCAGGATGATCGATCCCAGCAATTCGTCATCGGGAGGCGCCACGGCCATGGCGGGTGCTGCCCGCAACCGGGACGCCAGGTCGGGCAGCGCGATCGACCAATGGGCCGGCGGCAAAGCGGAAGTCAGCAACAGGTAACCGCCGCGTTCGCGCAACAGATTGTAGAGATGGAACAGCGCCCGCTCCGGGGCGCGATCGGCGCCTTCTAGAACGATCGTGGGAGTGGCCGCGGCCATGTCCGACAAGTCGGCCACGCTCTTGCCCTCGAGATCGGTGCCATCGACGACGACGGCGCCGGCGCGCGCCGCCCAAATGTGGGCGAGATGGGTCTTGCCACAGCCGGCCGGACCGCTCAGCGCCAGCGCAGGCGCTGGCCAGTCGGGCCAGCGGTCGATCCAGGCAAGCGCTTCGCGATTGCCGCCTGATACGACGAAGTCCTCGCGGGTGTAGGTCGGCGGCGGCAACGCAAGTTCGAGCGTGAGCTGATTGGGCATCGCCGATCAGCCCGGGGTGCTGCCGCGATAGATCCCGCTCTCCCGGTAGCGGCCGAGCAGGTGGCGCACGATCACGCCAACCACGGCCGCCGTCGGCACCGCGATCAGGATGCCAACGAATCCGAACAGCGAGCCGCCCGCCAGCAGGGCGAACATGATCCAGACCGGATGCAACCCGACCCTGTCGCCGACCAGCTTGGGCGACAGCACGTTGCCTTCCAGGGTCTGGCCGAAAAGAAACACGGCCGCGACCTTCACCACGCCCATCCACTCCGGTGGAAACTGCACCAGCGCCATGCCGATCGCCATCACCGCGCCGACAAAGGTCCCGACGAACGGGATGAACGATATGGCGCCAGCGATCAGGCCAATGACCAGGCCGAACTGCAGGCCCGCAAGCGAAAGCCCGATGGCGTAGATCGAGCCGAGGCAGAGGCAGACCAGCGCCTGGCCGCGCACGTAGCCCGCGATGGCGGCATTCGACTCGCGGGCGAGCTTGCGGATGGTGTCGGCATGATCGAGCGGCAGCGCGCTGTCGATCGCGGCCAGAACCTTCTCCCAATCGCGCAGCATGTAGAACGTCACCACAGGCGTGATGAACAGCAGGCCGAGAAGATTGATGATCGCCACGCCGCGTTGCGCGACCTGGCCCGCGACGCCACCCGCCACAGCAAGCGCTTTGCCGGCCCACTGGCCAGCCTCCGCCTGCAGATCGTGGACGCTGAGCGGCTGCAACCCGAACCTCTCGAGGAGCGGCTCGATCAATGGCTGGATACGCATCGCCGCTTTTACGACGTATTCGGGCGCCTTGGTGATCAGCCCCTGCAGCTGTCCGAACAGCGGCGGCAGGATGGCCGTGGCGATGCCGATGGCTAGCAGGACGGCCACGACCGTCACGGCGGTTGTCGCCATCGTGCGCGAGAGCCCGAGCCGCTGCAGGCGCGCGACGACGGGATCCAGGAAATACGCGACGACCATGCCGACGACGAATGGCAGCAGGATGTCGTTCAGGAGCCAGAGCACAAGCAGGAAGGCCGCGGCGGCCGCCAACCAAAAGCGCCAACGGCTGCCATTGGTCGTCGGAGCCATGGCCGGTGTCCCGCTTTCCGCCGTCACCGCGGCTGTAGTCGCCACTGATCGGCGTCCCTTTCCAGCCTCAGACCGGCCTGGGCCAGAGTGCGTTGCAGTTCATCGGAGGTTCCGTAATATTCGAGCCGCAGCTCGGCACGATCCGACTCCAATGAGCGCACGATCACGCTCTTTACCGCCGGCACGCCCCCCAGCCGCTGGCGGACCTGGACCCAGTCGCCGAGGGCCTGGATCGGCACGACCACATCGAGGGCGTCCTGCGAATCGCGATGGACGACGGCGATGCTGCGCCAGTCCTCATCAACCCTCGCATGCATCTTCTTCGCGGCTTCACCGAGTTGCGCCGCGCCCTCGACCGGAACCCTGGCGATCTCGCTTCGAGCACCAGTCTGCGTATCGTAGCGCATGCCGCCGACGCTGAGCGCGCCCGTTTCCTTGTCGCCCTCGACGATGGCCACGATGATCGTCGGTGCGCGGTAGCGCTCATTCAGCCGTGACAAGGCGGCAACATCGCCGACGTAGGCTTGCTCTCCCGACAGCGCGTTCTGGTCGATCGGATCCGCGCGGACCACGGTCACTGGTACCGTGCTGCCCGACGTGTCGAGGGCGCTCCACGCCTCGCGCCAGGTATTGAGGTCATCCAGCGGCTCGACGCCGGCCTTGCCTTTCCACAGCGGGACAACCAGAGCCGGGCGCGCGACCGTCTCGACCACCTTCACGCCGCTGTCTCTCAGCCAGGCCTTCGCCTGGTCGGCGGCAAACACAACGTTCAAGGTGGCGATGTAGCGGCTGGGTGCGGACCGCTCGCGGACGAATTCGACGCCGCGAACCATGTTGTCGAGCCGGGCATCATCCAGCGGCAGCACGCGGCCACGGTCTTCGGCCGCCACGAGGCGATCCACCAGCATGCGCGAGGCCCGGCGCTTGGCTTCACGGATGCCCTGCTCACGTGCCTTGACCGCATCAGCGGCATTCACATCGACGTCAATGCCGGTGATGGCATAGGAGTTGCCGCCCGCCACCTGCGCGGCACTGCCGCCGCAAACGGCAAGGGTCGCCAGCAGAACGGAGACGATCGTGGAAAACCATCGGCCTATCGGCATTGCGGGGGTCCGGTTTTTGGCTATGTTCGCGCCAACTATCTAGCACGCCACCTGTCTAGCACGAATGAGCATGGCTTGAAGCCCGACACCCCCGGCCACAACCGGCCGCCCCTGACCTACAAGGACGCCGGCGTCGATATCGATGCCGGCGACGCGCTGGTCGAGCATATCAAGCCGCTGGCCCGTGCTACCGACAGGCCGGGCGTCATGGGTGGCTTGGGCGGCTTTGGCGGCCTGTTCGATCTCAAGGCAGCGGGTTTTCGCGATCCCATCCTCGTATCGGGCACGGACGGCGTCGGTACCAAGCTCAAGGTGGCGATCGAGGCTGGTATCCCAGATACGGTGGGAATCGACCTGGTGGCGATGTGCGTCAACGACATCGTGGTCCAGGGCGCCGAGCCGCTGTTTTTTCTCGACTACTATGCGAGCGGCCGTCTCGACGTCGACGTCGGGCGGCGCGTAGTAGCTGGCATCGCCGAGGGTTGCCGGCGCGCGGGCTGCGCCCTGATCGGCGGCGAGACAGCGGAAATGCCCGGCATGTATGGCGACGGCGACTACGACCTGGCCGGCTTCACCGTCGGCGCCGCCGAGCGCGACGACTTGCTGCCCCGACCCGATATCGCGGCAGGCGACACGGTGCTGGGGATTGCTTCCAGCGGGCCCCATTCGAACGGCTATTCGCTGGTCCGCAGCGTCGTGAAGCGAAGCGGTCTCACCTACGATGCCGCCGCGCCCTTTGCCAAGACATCTCTGGGTGTGGCCCTGCTCGAACCGACCCGGATCTACGTGAAGCAGGTTCTCTCCGTGGTGCGCGCGACCCGTGCCATCAAGGGGCTTGCCCATATCACCGGCGGCGGCCTGCCCGGCAACGTCCCACGCTGCCTGCCCGCGGGAGTGCGCGTGCGTCTCGATGCCCGGCAGTGGTCGGCACCGCCGGTCTTCCGCTGGCTTCACGACGTGGGCTGCGTGCCGACCGACGACATGCTGCGGACCTTCAACTGCGGGCTTGGCATGATTGCGGTGGTGGCCAAGGACGATGCCGCGCGGGTTGCCAAGGCACTGACCGAAACCGGCGAGACCGTGCGCGAGATCGGCATCGTGGAGCGTGCGCCCGGCAACGAAGCCGACTGCGTCGTCGATCATGCCGACAGCCTATGGCGAAGCTGAAGGTCGGAATCCTGATCTCGGGCCGCGGCAGCAACATGGCGGCGCTGGTCCGGGCCGCCCAGGCCGCCGACTATCCGGCCGAGATCGCCTGTGTCGTCAGCAATCGGGCCGAAGCGCCCGGCCTCGCGATCGCGGCGGCCGCTGGCGTCGCAACGGCGGTGATATCCCATCGCGGCCACGCGGATCGCGAGACCTTCGATCGCGCCTTATCGGCCGAGTTGGAACGGCACGGCGTGGAACTGGTCGTCCTCGCGGGCTTCATGCGGATATTCAGCCCCTGGTTCCCGGTGCGCTGGGCCGACCGGGTGATCAACGTCCACCCGTCCCTGCTGCCTTGCTTCACGGGCCTGCACGTCCAGCGCCAGGCTCTCGATGCCGGCGTCCGGCTGAGCGGCTGTACCGTCCATTTCGTCACGTCCGATCTCGATGCCGGGCCGATCATCGCCCAGGCCGCCGTGCCGGTCCTGGCCGACGACACCGACGAAACACTGTCGGCCCGCATCCTGCGTCAGGAGCACCGACTCTATCCGCAAGTCGTGCGCTGGTTTGGCGAAGGCCGCGTCGTGGTCGCCGAGGGTCGGGTCACGGTCCGCGACATTCCGCCCGGTGCCACCCTCCTCTTTTCCCCTGAAACCTAGTTCGCTATAAGATCACCGAGAAATCTCAACGAGGATCCGACATGGCCGAAGTGCAGGACGACTACCGCGCCCACATGGAAACCTACACGTCTTTCAACAAGCTCGTGCTGTTCACGATCCTCTGGATCGTGCTGCTGCTGGTTTGCATGGCGCTGGGCCTGGTCGGCAGCCTGCCGGTCTTTTCACTGCTCCTGGGCATCGGCGGCACCGTGGCCCTGCTCGTGGCCTTCGCCGTCCTGGGCTGACGCAGCAGCCAGGCCCCCAAAAGAAAAGCGGCCCGGGTGGGCCGCTTTTTTTGTCTTCGCGCCGGGCCGCCTCAGCCGACGATTTCGGAGCCGGCAAAGAAGTAAGCGATCTCGATCGCGGCGTTCTCGGGCGAGTCCGAGCCATGCACGGAATTGGCTTCGATCGACTCGGCGAAGTCCTTGCGGATCGTGCCGACAGCGGCATTGGCGGGGTTGGTCGCGCCCATGATCTCGCGGTTCGCGGCGATGGCGTTCTCGCCCTCGAGCACCTGCACCACGACCGGGCCTGACATCATGAACTTGCAGAGGTCGGCGAAGAAGGGACGCGCCTTGTGCACGCCGTAGAAATGCTCGGCCTGCGTGGCTGTCATCCAGATGCGCTTCTGGGCCACGATCCGCAGACCCTTTTCCTCGAAGCGGGCGTTGATCTTGCCGGTCAGGTTCCGGCGTGTCGCGTCCGGCTTGATGATCGAAAAAGTGCGTTCGACGGCCATGGAATCCTCTTGAAGACAAACTGTCGGCGAATGGGCGCGCCTTATAGACGCGAGGTTTCAACCCGGCAAGTCGGCCAATCCGCCTTGGAATGGCCCCGTCCTGCGTGCTAAAGGCCGCCGCCCCATGCTCCACATCAACGACATCTCCTTTCGCCACGGCGAGCGCGTGCTATTCGACCGCGCCTCGGCGGCCTTTTCCGACGGCTGGAAGGTGGGCCTCGTCGGCCGCAACGGCGCGGGCAAATCGACGCTGCTGCGCCTGATTCAGGGCCAGATGGAGACCGACAGCGGCGAAATCAACCTGATGGGCCGCACCCGCGTGGGTTCGGTGCCGCAGGACCCGCCGGGCGGCGATATCAGCGTCCTGGACGCCGTGCTAGCGGCCGATGTCGAGCGCAGTGCCCTGATGGCCGAAGATGCGGCCTGCCACGATGGCCTCCGCCTGGCCGAGATCCATGCCCGCCTCGACGAGATCGGGGCCGCCTCGGCGCCGTCCCGCGCCGCCTCAATCCTGCACGGGCTGGGTTTCGACAACGAAAAGCAGGGGCGGCCCTGCGGCGAGTTCTCCGGCGGCTGGCGCATGCGCGTGGCACTGGCCGGTACGCTGTTCAGCGATCCAGACCTCCTGATCCTCGACGAGCCGTCGAACCATCTCGACCTCGAGGCGATGCTGTGGCTGACCGAGCATCTCAAGCGATTCCGCAACACCGTGCTCATGGTCAGCCACGACCGCGACCTGCTGAACGACGTGTGCGACCACATCGTGCACATCGATAACCAGAAGCTGGTACCCTACACTGGCAACTACGACTTCTTCGAGCGCACGCGCGCCGAGCGTCTGGCCAACGATGCCGCCCAGCAGGCGAAGGTCGCGGCCCAGCGCAAGCACATGCAGGCCTTCGTCGACCGCTTCAAGGCCAAGGCCAGCAAGGCGCGCCAGGCGCAGTCACGCATGAAGATGATCGAGAAGCTCGGTCCTATCGCCAGCGTGCCGATCGAGGAGCGGGTCTCGTTCAATTTCCCCTCGCCCGAGATTCTTGCCTCGCCAATCGAGACGCTCGACGAGGTTTCCGTCGGCTACCCCGACGGACCGCTGGTGCTGCGAGGCCTCGACCTGCGCATCGACATGGAAGACCGCATCGCCCTGCTCGGCCAGAACGGCAACGGCAAGTCGACTTTCATCCGCCTGATCTCGCAGCGCCTGGAACCGCGCGAGGGCAGGCTGAAGAAGACGCCCAAGCTGCGCGTCGGCTATTTCTCGCAGGATCAGGAAGAGGGGCTCGACTACGAGGCGACGCCGTTCGACCACATGAACCGCGCGCTCGGTCCCGGCGCCGGCGAGGCCAAGGTGCGCGCCCAGCTTGGCCGCTTCGGCTTCTCGCGCGACCGCGCCAACCTCAAGGTGGGCGTGCTGTCGGGTGGCGAAAAGACCCGCTTGCTGCTGGCGCTCGCCACCCGCAACGCACCGCACATGCTGCTGCTCGACGAGCCGACCAACCACCTCGATATGGACGCCCGCGCCTCGCTGGTCGATGCCATCAACGATTTCGAGGGTGCCGTCGTGCTGGTGAGCCACGATACGCATCTGGTGAAGATGGTGGCCGACACGCTGTGGCTGGTTGCCGGCGGCACGGTGAAGCCGTTCGACGGCGACATCGACGAGTACCAGGCCAAGCTCCTGAAGGAGCGTGGCGCCAAGCCGGCCAAGCGCGACGAGCGGCCGGCCGACGCCAGCTCCAAGAAGGACCAGCGTAGGGCAACGGCCGACAATCGCGCCCAGAAGGCGCCGCTCAAGAAGGCGGTCGACAGCGCGGAGAAGATGCTGGCCCGCCTCACCGCCCAGCTCGATGGCGTCGTGGCCAAACTATCCGATCCCACGATCTACGGCGGGCCGGCGACGGTCGTCACCGACCTGCGGCGCGAGAAGGCCCGCCTCGAGCGCGAGGTCGCCAATGCCGAGCAGCGCTGGCTGACGGCGCAGGAAGCCTTCGAGAAGGCGGCCTAGCCGGTTACTCGGCGGCGACGGTGCGGGGCACAGTCGCCTGGCGGATGGTCAGGACCATCCCGGCGTTGATCACATAGAGCGCCACCGCGATCCAGAAGATCGCCGCCGGTAAGTGCAGGTCCATCAGGTAGCCGAACAGCGGCGGCCCGACGAGGGAGCCGACGTCGAGGCCGGAATAGACGAAGCCGAACACCTTGCCCGAGGCCCCGGGTGGCGTGGCGTTGCGGACGATCATGTCGCGCGAGGGGTTGGTCGCGCCGCCGGCGAAGCCTGCCAGCGCCAGCAAGGGCAGCAGGAAGGCCGGCGTGACGGCCAGGGTGGCGATCGGCACCGTGAGAGCTGCCGCGGCAAGGAGGCCACCTGACGCCACCAGATCGTGGCGCTTCACGCTGTCGGCGAAGAAGCCCCCCGCGAGCATGCCGGCAGCCGAGCCGACCATGAACACGATCAGGCAGAGCGCGGCGTAGCGCTCTGTCACCCCGAACATCTCCACCCAGGCGGGCACCGCCATCTGCTGGATTCCCACCGTGTTGACCGCAATCAGTACGAAGTAGGCAAAACAAAGCAGGATCGAGGTCTGCAGGAAGAGACCCGTACCGGTCTTGGCCCCTTCGACGGCGGCGGCGCGGACTTCGGCGCGGTGATCGACAAGGTAGCGGCGCTGACTCCACACCAGAACCGCCAACACCAGGCCCGGCGTGGCGCCGATGAGAGCTGCCCCTGTCCGCCCGACCATATCGTCGAGGAAGTAAATGACTGGCGCCGCTGCCCAACCCAGCGAGCCACCCAGACCATGGATGCTGTAGGCCCTTCCGAGCCGGCGCTGGTTCACCGACGAGTTCAGGACGGCGAAATCGGCGGGGTGGAAGACGCAGTTGCCGATGGCGCCAACGACTGAAATGGCCGCGAAGGTGAGGAACGAGTCGGCCAAGGCGGTGAGTGCAAGCCCGATGGCCGCAAGCGCCAGTCCGCCGGCCAGGATCGGGCGGGCGCCGAATCGGTCGACGGCAAACCCCGCCGCCGTCTGGCAGATGCCGGAAACGGTGTAATAAATCGCCCCCAGCAACCCCACGTCGGTGAACGAAAGCCCAGCTTTTTCGCGGACGATCAGCAGCATCGTGACGAAGGCCAGCTGATAGTAATGGCTGGCGCCGTGGGCGACGCCGATCAGGCTGATGACCCGGACGTCACGCTCCAGGGGGGCTACGGCGAGTGCGGGCATTATGACCCTCGTTTGCCGCTCAATGATAGACGATCCGCAGCGCGGTCGTTTACAGAATTGAGCGCAGGAGCCATGCGTGCGTGATGACGCGCGATGGGGTCGCGCGCTACTGTCGCTGTCGAAAAGGGGAGAAACGTCATGAAACGCTGGAAGCGTCGCCCAGAAGGTTCGACCTGGGGGGACTGGGGGGACGACGACCAACTCGGACGCCTCAACCTCATCACCCCAAACAAGGTCCTCGAGGGCATCGCCGAGGTGAAGGAGGGCCTGTCGTTCTGCCTCAGCCTGTCGCTCGATTTCCCCGGCGGCAACGTGCTCAATCCCCGACGGCTGCCGCCGGTACTGTCGCCGACCGGTGACGAGAACGGCTGGCGCTTCAACTTTCATACCAGGACCATCAACCCGTTGTTCATAGACGTGGCCAGCGATGACCGCGTCATCCTGACCCTGCAATACTCCACGCAATGGGATGCCCTCGCCCATATCGGCGGCATGTTCGATGCCGACGATGATGGTGTCGCCGAGCCGCTCTACTACAACGGCTTCAAGGCGGGGTCGGATGTCGTCGGCCCCCTGCCCGACGCCGGTCGCAACGGTTGCGGACACCTCAGCTACGCCCACAAGCTTGGGGTCGAGAACATGGCTGCCAAGGCGATCCAGGGCCGGGCCGTGATGGTCGACCTCGAGAAGCACTACGGCCGTGGCCACAAGTATGTGAATTACGACGATTTGCGTCGTGTCCTGGAGACCGACAAGGTGGTAATCGAGCCGGGCGACATGTTGCTGCTCTATACCGGCTTCACCGATGAAATCATGAAAATGGACAAGAAGGTCGATCCAGACCGCGCCCACGCCATGTGCTGTGTCCTGGATGGTCGCGACAGGCGGCTTTTGCAGTGGATCACCGACAGCCAGATTTCCGCGCTCGTCGCCGACAACTATGGCGTCGAGGCCCTGCCCGCGAAGCCCGGGCCCGAGGATGCCGAGCATCCCTCGCTGCCGCTTCACAATCACTGTCTGTTCAAACTTGGCCTGAATCTGGGAGAGATCTGGTGGTTGCAGGATTTGGCACTATGGCTCCGCGACAAGAAGCGCTCCCGCTTTCTCCTGACAGCCCCGCCCCTGCGCCTGCCCGGCGCCGTCGGGTCGCCCGCGACGCCGGTGGCGACAGTGTGACTCTCGGCATGGGCGGCACATTCCCGGCACTTGTCGCCGAAGGCCTGCGAACGGAGCGATTTACCCTGCTGGATGTCGGCTGCTCCGGCGGCATCGAACAACGCTGGCGGGTCTTCGAGCCGCAGTTGCGCGCGCTCGGCATCGACGCCAGCGAGGCCGAGTGCCGTAGGCTGGCCGCGTGCGAGGCGAACGCCGATATCGAGTATCTGGCCGCCTTCGTCGGCCGACGGGCAGACAAGATCGTCGATCTTTCCGCCGGTCCGGCTGCACCCCTGATCATGCGGATGCGCGACCGTCTGAGCTTCATGCGTACGCGGGAGATCCGCGAGGCGCGTCTCAAGGGAGCGTCTGCCGAGGAGCAGTTCCGCAACAATGCCTGGGAAATGACGGGTTTGGCGGATCCGGCGAAGCCGGTCGTCGTTCCAGGCCTGCTCGCAGCGCGCGGCCTGACCGATGTCGATTATCTCAAGATCGACATCGACGGCGTCGACTACGAGATTCTTCGCTCGTTCGACGGGCGCTTCGAACCTTTGGGCCTGCTGGCGGTCCAGCTCGAAGTCAATTTCATCGGCTCGGGCGCAACCGACGAGCACACGTTTCACAACACCGACCGCTTCATGCGCCGCCAGGGCTTCGACCTGTTCCGACTCGACGTGCGCACCTATTCGACGCGCGCGCTGCCGGCCCGTTACGTCTGGCCGACACCGGCAGAGACCCTGTCGGGACGGCCGTTCCAGGGCGAGGCCTACTACGCCCGCGACATTCTAGGACCCAAAGGTGCCGAATGGGCCAAGCAGCTCAGTGAAGAGAAACTGGCCAAGCTGGCGGCCGTGTTCTCTGCTTGGAACATCCCCGATGCCGCCGCCGAACTGCTGCTCGGCCTTCGCGGCAGGCTCTCGACCGTTATCGACATCGACGCCGGCCTCGACCTGTTGGCAGCGCAAACCCAAGTCGGAACGAAGCGACCACTCAGCTATCGAGAGTACATGGCCAAATTCGAAGCCGACTCGCCGGATTTCTACCGGCCCGAGGGCGACATCCCGATGCGCGAGCGATGGAAGGCTGCCTGGAGCGGCTTCTGGAAGCCCCGCCTGCAGCGCTAGGCTTTCTTCTCCCATCCGCCACTATCCGTCTGCTGCCAGTACGCCATGACGTGACCGGCAGCCTTGTAGATCCTCCAACGCTCGCGGGCATCGGCCACCGCCGCGTCGTCGCGGCCGTCGAACAACTCGAAGCACCGCTTGTAGTCGGCCACACGCTCGGATCGGGCGTGATCGGCCACGAATAGATAACCAGCCCCATTGGGGTTCTCGTCGAGGTGGGTCAGCCACACCGGCTGGCGGTCGGCATCGCCGTCGCGGGCGGCACCATGCGGCAGGAAGCCGTTGGGATCGAAGGTCCAGAGATGGGTGTTGAGAGCATCGACTCGCTCCGGCGAACCCAACATCACCACTGCCCGCTCACCCGCCTGCAGGGTCTTGGTGAGCAGGCGGGGCAAGGTGTCCTCCAGTGACGATCGGGTCAGATGGTAGAAATTGACCTCGGTCGCCATCCGCTCGGTTGTCATGGGCCGATCAGCGCTCGTAGTTGTCGGCAATCAGCCGGTCGAGCAGGCGCACGCCAAAAGCCGTGGCGCCCTTCGGCGTGGTGTTGTCGCCCTTGGCCGACCAGGCGACACCCGCGATGTCGAGATGGGCCCAGGCGACACCTTCCTTGACGAAGCGTTGGAGGAACTGCGCCGCCGTGATCGACCCGCCGTCGCGGCCGTTGCTGACGTTCTTCATGTCGGCGATCTCGGAGTCGATCAGCTTGTCGTAGCTCGGCCCGAGCGGCATGCGCCACAGTTTCTCGCCGATCAGCGAACCTGCCGCCCGCAACTTGTTGGAGAGCGGCGTGTTGTTGGAGAACAACCCGGCCCGCTCGTGGCCCAGCGCCACGATGATGGCACCAGTGAGGGTCGACAGTTCGACCATCGCCTGGGGCTCGAATTTCTCCTGCGCGTACCACATGGCATCGCACAGGATCAGCCGGCCCTCGGCATCGGTGTTGATGACCTCGATCGTCTGTCCAGACATGGACTTGACCACGTCGCCTGGCCGCTGAGCCTTGCCGTCGGGCATGTTCTCGACCAAGGCGCAGATTGCGATGACGTTGGCCTTGGCCTTGCGGCCGGCCAGCAGGCGCATGGCGCCGGTGACGGCACCGGCGCCGCCCATGTCCCATTTCATGTCTTCCATGCCGCCGGCCGGCTTCAGCGAGATGCCACCGGTGTCAAAGGTCACGCCCTTGCCGATCAGTGCGACCGGCTTCTGTGACTTCGGCCCGTTCATCCAGCGCATCACGAGAAGCTGCGATTCGCGCTCGCTGCCTTGGCCGACGCCCAGCAGTGAGCCCATGCCGAGCTTCTTCATCTCGGCCTCGCCCAGGATTTCGACCTTGACGCCGAGCTTGGTGAGTTCCTTCGCGCGCTGCGCGAACGAGACGGGATAGAGGACGTTGGGGGGCTCGCTCACCAGGTCTCGGGCAAAGAAGACGGCATCGATCGTGGGCTCGAGCAGGGCATAGGCCCGACGGGCCTCGGCCGGCCCTGCCAATACCACCGTGATCTGCTCCAGAGTGGGCTTCTGCTCGGGCTTGTCTTTGGTCTTGTACCTGCCGAAGCGGTAATTGCGCAGGCGCGCTCCCAAGGCGACGTGGGCAGCGATTTGGCCCGGCGACAGCCGAGTCCCCTTCACCGGGTCGACCACCACTGTCACCGTCTTTTGGCCGGACGCATTGGCCTCGGCCGCAATCAGCCCGCCCAATCCTTCCGCAGTGCGGGCATCGAGTTCCCGGGCTTTTCCGACCCCCAGGAGGGTCAGGCGGGCCAGGCTACCGGATTGGCCGAGCAGCGTCAGAGTCTGCGCCTTGGCCCCGGTAAAGCGGCTGGCGTTCATTGCCCGCACCACCGTCCCGCCGACCTCCTTGTCGATAACCTGGGCCGTGGCGAGCGGCTGCTTGTCGGCGCCCACGAACACCGCGACATTGCCCGAGAAGGCCTTTGGAAAGGCCGAAAATTCAACTTTCATTCAGTTCCCTCGCTATCTGACGGCGATTCTTCGCCCCTGCGGCGGTACGGCGCAAGCAGCGAATTGCGCCCAGCCAATGGCAAATTCGGGGTGGCGTCCCGTCGCGCCCGACAGTATCAGTACCGGCCCTCAAAACGGGAATGGAAATGACCTCAGCAACTCTGCCTCGCGTTTCGGTCGTCGGCCTCGGCAAGCTCGGAGCCCCCCTCGCGGCGGTGCTCGCCAGCCGCGGTTTCAGTGTCATCGGCCTCGATGTGAACAAGACGTTCGTGGACGCCATGAACGCCGGCAAGATGCCGATCGTCGAGCCACAGCTCAACGAGCTGATCGCCGCCAACCGCGAGCGCCTGTCGGCCACCATGGATGCCAACGAGGCGATCCAGAAGAGCGACGCCAGCTTCGTGATCGTGCCGACGCCCTCGGACAGCACCGGCTTTTTCTCCAACCGTTTCGTGCTCCAGGCCATGGCGACGCTGGGCAAGGCGCTGAAGGCCAAGAAGGGCTACCACATGGTGGTCATCACCAGCACGGTGATGCCCGGGACGACCGACACCGAAATCAGGGCGGCGCTGGAGAAGGCCTCGGGCCGCAAGGTCGGACCCGACCTCGGCCTCTGTTACAATCCCGAATTCATCGCGCTGGGCAGCGTCGTGCGCGACATGCTGTTTCCCGACTCGATCCTGATCGGCGAGAGCGATGCCAAGGCCGGCGACATGCTGCAGACCATCTATCTGCAGATGTGCGAGAAGAAGCCACCTGTGCAACGCATGAACTTCGTGAACGCCGAGCTGACCAAGATCTCGGTGAACACCTACGTCACCACCAAGATCTCCTATGCCAACATGCTGGCCGA
>JAUXWB010000262.1 GCA_030684475.1 Reyranella sp.
TCTCAGGCGGATCGGCGCACGAACAATCGACGCCCTCTGGCGGGCCATCGGCGACATCTGCGCCCTCTACTCCCAGCACGAATGCTGGAACTACCTTAAAGACGCTGGCTATGCGCCTGATTAAACGCTCGATGCTCTAGCGCATCGCCGCCACCGCCTTGGCGGCGAGACGGAACGGCCGCGTGGCGTAGTAGACGGGCCACAGGGCGGGCGGCAGCTTCATGGCCTCGTAGTCGCTCGTGGTCCGGGTGACGGCCAGCCTCGTCACCGCCTTAAGCTTGTCGAACCTGCTCTCGCAAAGATGGAAGTCCGAGAAATTCTGCTCCTTGGCGGACTCCAGCAGACCTTCCCGCAACTGCCGCACGAGCAGCGCGGCGAGAGCGCCGACGCGGGCGCTTTCGTCGATCGGACCGCGAAGGGCGCTCGGCACGGGCATGTCGAGCAGCTCACGCGCCATCACGCAGGCAAGCAGGACGGCGTCGCCGCATCCCTGCGCCCTGGCGCGTCGGTGAATCTCGCGCCAGTCGAGTTCGGGGTACCGGTCGAGCAGCATGGCGAAATCGCAGACCCAACCCAGACATCTCCAGGCCTCCTTCGTCCCGTGCCCGGCCAGCAGCAGGGCGAGGTTCACGCCCGACACCGTGGGAATCTCGCGGTCGCCGATCGACACATGCGCAAGGTCGCGCCAGACCTCGGCGGGCGTCAGGGGAAACGGCATGTAGGCGCCGGTGAAATCCCAGTGCAGGTCGATCGCGGCGTCGATGCCGGGATGGACGAAGGCGCACTGCCGCAGGTAACCTAGGAACGCGCGCCGGAAGGCGCGGTCGCCGGCGTCGCCGCGATAGCCGAGCAAGCCGAGCAGCCGCTCGGCGTCGTCGATCTGGTCCTCGGGCACGAGGATGTCGAGATCGGTGTAGTCCCGGCAGGACACGTCGCCATAGAGCGCAGCCGCCAGGGCCGGCCCCTTGAACGCCGCGAACCGGATCCCTTTTTCCGCGAACGCCACCGCCACGCGGCAGAGTTCTTCGGCAAGCGACAGCGCCCGCGCGCAATGGAATCGGTGATAGAATTCGAGCGACTCTCTCGTCGCTGCGGGCACCGCCTCGTGCGGTAGCCTGTGGAGGCTTGCCATGAGCTGCGGACGAACGCCGTGCACGGCAGCCAGCCGTATCAGCTCCGAAAAGTCGACGCCGGCGCGCAACATTTCCTGTGCTCGCGCCAGGTCGGGCCTCGGCCGCGCAATCAGACAAAGCAGGTCGAATTCAACGCTGCCCGCTGGCCTGCCTGCTGGAAATTTGGCCGAAACCGACATCCCGATTCAAATATTGGGAAGATCGAAGAATACCGCCTCTTCCGACCAGAAACCCGCATCGTGCCGCGCCGGGCACGCCGTCACGAAAAGAAAACCGAATTCAGGCGCGAGTTCTCTTCAAGCTGCCGCCACCACCGTCACTGCCGCCGCGATTTCCAACCGCCAGCGTCAGGTCGCGAAGGGTTCCCCACCGCACGAGTTCGGGTGCCGCATAGGCCTTTTTGCCCGGCGACGGCTCGACCGCGGGATTTGCATCGTTGGGGGGGTGAGCATCCATGGCTGGGCGCCTCTTTGCACTGGGATGGAAACCTTACCACAGACCGCCGGGAACAACAGTCCCGCGCCGCCTGCGGCAGAGTCACCGGCCTGATTAAAATATTGCACTAAAGATGCAAACTAACCTTGTCGGTGCCGGCCGTCAACTCAACCTGCTACACCACCGCCTCGATGAGGCCGGCCTCCTGCAGGCTCGCCAGGAACTTGATCACATCGGTCCGGCATTCGGCCGGCGCCACGTCGAAATCCTTCACGATATCATCGCAGATATCGGCAACCGACCGGGGCTCCTCGAGGCCGCTCCAGATCTGCGCCCCTACTCCCTGCAGGCCGAAGTAAAGCGCGCTGTCGAGATGAAGCAACGCCACCTCGTCGTTGAGGTTGCAGGCAACCTGCTGCGAGGATCTCTTCACGACCGTCGAAAGCTCGAGCATCTGCGGCGTTTCCCCGTTTTGGCAGCCGGAATCCGGCAGCTGATTTTACTACAACTGTGATCCAGCGGGGGCAACCGAACTCAGGACGCCCGCCTACGGCGTCCGCTCCGCCAGCCAATAGTCGAGCGCGTGGACGGCCACGATGCGATCGAGATCGCCTTCGGCGGGAATGCCAGCCGGCAAGGCCCCGACATCGACATAAGCATCCAGTCGATGGCTTGCCGACAAAGCCGGCAGACCGTGGGTTCGAATCGGTTGGGCCATAGGCGATGCCGGCAAGGGCGACTTCCGGCGGTCCAGAACCTGATCCGGAAGCCGGCCCCGCATGGCCTGCCGCAGCAGCAATTTCTCGCGTGCCCACGGCACCGGCGGCATCGACAGCATGAACTCGAGCACGCGCAGGTCGAGAAAGGGATGGCGCCAGACGAGCGGCGCCAACGTTTCCTCGTGGTCGAGGTCGGCGAACACCGCGGACCAGATCGGATCGTTGAACGAGGCGACCGCCTGGGGATGCCAGGGATGGCGGGGCTCCCTAGCGGCGCCAACGCCGCGGAGACGTTCTTCCAGATCGACGCGCCTGACGAGTGCCCGATCAAGCCACGGCGGCACCGCGAGCGGGCCTTCGATTGCGCGGCGCCGGCCGGCGTAGCGACGGAAGGTGGCCATCCAGCCGCTCATCCCCTTGGTTCGGACATAAAGCACGACCGCCTCTGCAAGGTGCCGCCAGTCCCGTCGTCCAATCAGCCACGAAAGATAGGCATCGCGCTCGAAGACGAGCGCGTTGTCGGGCCCTTCGCCCTGGAACCAGACCGTGGCCACGGCCGCCTGCTCGCGGCAGACCACCTGGTCCGGATGAGCCGAGACGATGGAGGCCTGCGGCTCGGCGGTCCGGATCGACCGCGACCGCCACTGCGGATCGTAGGTGAGATCGTCGATCGCCCGCAGCCGCAGCTCGATTCCCAGATGGCGCGCGGCGAGCGTACTGAAATGCGGCTCCTCGTCGGGCATCAGACGCTCGAAGTAGGTGCATTCTGCGGCGACACGCGACGGATTTCCGGTCGCCTGCACGGCGCAGGCCGCAAGTGCCGTCGAGTCGAGGCCGCCGCTCATCGAGATGCCGACCCGGCCGGCCGGCAGCCGGTCGGCTATCGCCTGCGACAGCAAGTCGAGGAAACGCTCGGCGTAGAGCCGCCGGTCGCGAAAGTAGAGCGGCTCGGCGATATCCAGTCGCCAGTACCGGCGCTCGGTCGCGCCGGCGTCGGAGACCGCGAGGACATGCGCCGGCGCCAGTCGCCGGATGTGCCGGTACACCGTCCGTTCGAACTCGAGACCGTGGCCGACGCCGAGAAAATCGGCGATCCAGGTGTCGTCGAGATCGCGATCGACCGGCGGCTGCGCAGCGATCCAGTCGAGCGAATCGCTGGCGAACCACGTACCGCCCGCCTCGGCATGGAAGAGCGCGCGCGCGCCGAGCTGATCGCGGACACAGACCAGGCGATTGCGCTCGCTGTCCCACAAGACGAAGCAGAAGTCTCCCCGGAGACGATCGACGAAGCCATCGCCCCACACCGCGTAGGCGTGCAGGCAGAGTTGTGCATCGGAGGCCTCCGCGGACCAGCTTCCCATGCGATCCGACAGTAGCGAGCGCAGTTCACCGCGCGCGTCGAGCCGGAGCCGGCCGGCGATCCAGTATCGTCCCCCCAGGCTCTGGATGCCGGTTGCCCCCGCTTCGGCCGACGCGGGACCAGGCTTCGAGCAGATGAAGGCGACGCGGCCCGCGACGCCCACGACCTCGACATGGTGGTCGGCAATGCCTTCCAGCCGGGGAACGACGGGGCCACCGTCGGTGGCGAGGACGACGGCGAACAATTTTCAGACGGGATCGGACTTGGCGGTGACCGCGGCGCCGGGCAGTCCGACGGCCTTCCAGGCGACCAACCGTGTGAAATGGTCGTGCTCGAGTTCGCCCACCAGAACCCTCCCTTCGCAGGTGAGCCAGGCGTGGGCGGAAAACTTCTCGTCCTGCCTCGCTACCCCGATGTGAAGCTCGGAGGCATGACCATGCCGCGACAGCAGCCGCTGCAGCGCGAGCGCCGACCTCAGGCAGGTCGTGCCGGACAGCCGGCGCGACACCGCGCCGACGGCCCATACGATCCTGTCGACCGGCCTCGTTCCCGGTGTGACGCGGGCAGCCCAGGCGCGCACCCGCTCGACGGCGACGAACCGGAGGGCGACCCGCACCGCCGCCAGCGCCGAGAGCGCTTCGAGCAGCAGCAGCCTGTCGCCCGGCGGCAGCGCGACGAAGGCGGCCAGGCGTCTCACGAGGAGACTCTCCGGCGAATCTCGGCGGCGACCCGTTCCAACAGCGGATAGCTTCTCGCGTAGCGCAACGCGTACACCGGCAGCACATTGCCCAGGCGCTCGGCGAAGCGCAGCTGTCGGGTGAGCCGGTCGGGCGCGTAGTAGCGTATTTCCATTGCCGACACGGTGATTGCACGCGCCAGGTCGATGCCGGCCAGCCGCATCGACGACACCTCGACCGGCGGCGATGCCGGCTCGGGCTCGTCGAGCCAGAACAGGGCGGACAGCGGCCACGACGCTCGGGGGCCGGCCGCCGGCGCGTGCGGTCGAACCATGATCTTGCCGCTCATGGTGTTCCAGTTGCCGTCGCTGATGGCATCGGGCAGAAATCGCCTGGCCGTCTCGTCGAACAGCTTCAGCCGGCGTGGACCGGAATGCGCGAAGGCGCGGCCGTCAGAGAACGTCAGCCGGAGCATGTCGTCGGTGATCAGCTTCGCGCCCTGCCCGATCAGGAATGCCGCCAGGGTCGACTTTCCCGCGCCGCTGGGCCCAAGCAGCCCGACCGCATGGCCGCCGAGATCGACGACCGTGGCATGCAGCGGTTCCTCGCCGCCCAGCGTGAGCGACGTGCTGAGCACGAAATTCAACAGGTTCGCCTCGAACGAACTGTCGTCGACGCCAGCCAGTCGGGCGCAGACGACGTGGCGTCCGTCCGACGACACGACCGTCTCGAAGATCTCGTCGACCCTTATGTAGACGTCGCCATCGGGCAGGACGGCATGATGAAACCATTCGCCGGGATCGCGCGTCAGGCCCGCCGTCTTCATCTGGAAATACGCCGGCGAGCCAAGCACGAGCCTGATCGCGGCATCGGCGTCGCGATCGGGTGCCTCGTCGATCGACGCCAGCCGGAACTCGCTGTCGACGACGACGCCATAGACGACATGCCGGTAGTGGCCCGCCACCGGCTGGTTCACGTCCTCAGGAGACTTGGCAATAATGTCCAATTCCGCTTCCCATCGTCACGTTGCACTTCCCTTCGCGAGTTCCAATGGGCAGGTGACCTCTCGCCGTCGGGATGACATCATCGGGATCGCGCAAGAACACACGATATCGTCATGATGCGAATCGACTGCCGGAACATCTCCGGCGACCCCGGCACGTCGGAGCAGGTCCGGCTTGCCCATGATTGCCTTGTCAGGAACGGCTACGCAATCCTCGACCACCTGTTCCCGGAAGACAAAATTCGGGCGCTGAACCGCGAATTCGACGATCAGTACGCCAGATACCGGCAGGATCGCGAACTCGACGACACCCTGTGGGTCGGCGACCGGCGCTTCCTGGTGCCGATCGACCTGTCCGGTGGCTTCGGCGATCCCTCCCTGTACGCAAACCCACTGGTCGTGGCGCTGGTCCGTGAAACCCTCGAGCCGGACGCCATTCTCGAAGCCTATGGCGCGATCATCTCTCTCTCCGGGTCGCCGGAGCAGCACATCCATCGCGACAGTCCCGTGCTCTTCAGCAACGACATCGCGCCACTCCTGCCGGCCCATGCGCTGACTTTCGGCATCCCGTTGGTCGAGATGAACGAACTGCATGGAACGACGGCAATCTTCCCGAAGAGCCATCGCTGGAAGGTGCTCGACCAGCAGGCTTCGCCGCAGTTTCCGGTCGTTCCCATCGGATCCTGCGTCATATGGGACTTCAGGCTCTTCCACCGCGGCACGCCCAACCGCTCGGACATGCCCCGCCCCCTGCTCTACGCCACCTATGCGCGGCGCTGGTATCAGGACCCCGTCAACTTCGTGAAGGCAACCCAGCGGCGCCTCGCCTTCGGCCCAGCGTTCTTCGAGAACCTGACGGACGATCGCCGCAAGCTGTTCGCGCACATCGATCCGTCGCTCGCCGCCGAGTCCTGAGTCGCCGATGACCGACCGGGCAGACGGCTATGTGACCGACGTCGACTATACGCCTGACTATTGTCAGGCACTCAATCCCCTCCGGATGAGGCTCGCCCTCCTGCATGCCGCAGTAAGGGTCCCGACGTCGCGACGGCCTGCGAGCTGGGCTTCGGCCAGGGCCTCAGCATCAACATCCACGCCGCCGCGTCGCCCGTGCACTGGTATGGCACGGATTTCAACGCGGCCCACGCCGGCTTCGCGCGGCAGCTGGCCATGGCTTCCGGCGCCGACGTCGGACTGTTCGACGATTCCTTCGAGGACTTCGCGCGCCGCCGCGACCTGCCCGAGTTCGATTTCATTGCCTTGCACGGTGTCTGGAGCTGGATATCGGACCGCAACCGCGCGCTGATCGTCGACTTCGTCCGACGCAGGCTGAAGGCCGGTGGCGTCCTCTACGTCAGCTACAACGCGCTGCCCGGCTGGGGGGCTTTTTCGCCCGTCCGCCACTTGATGGTCGAGCATGCCAACCGGGCCGGCACAGAAGGTCGCGGGACGGCCGCGCGGATCGACGATGCCATCCGGTTTGCCGAGAAGCTGCTGGCCACCGATCCGGAATACGCCAGGCGCAATCCGCAGGTTCTCGAGCGCTTCGAAGTGCTGCTGAAAGAGGACCGCCGCTACCTCGCGCACGAGTACTTCAATCGGGACTGGGTCCCCATGCATTTCGACACCGTCGCACGATGGCTGGAACCGGCGGCCGTGCGCTACGCCTGTTCGGCGGCGGTCAACGATCACGTCGACTTTCTGAATCTGACCGGCCGACAGCGGACGCTGCTCGGTGAGATCGGCGATGCCGGGTTTCGCGAATCGGTCCGCGACTTCATCATCAACCGCGCCTTTCGCCGCGATTACTGGATCAGGGAGGCACGGACGCTGTCGGAGAGCGAGCGGGCCGAGGCCCTGCGCCGGGAACGCGTAATCTCGGTGGTGCCGCGGCTGGAACTGCCGCTCAAGGTGCGGGCCGCCCTGGCCTTGAACAAGGCCGGCCCCGGCGAGGCGGTCTATGCCCCTATTCTCGAACGGTTGGCCGACCGCAAGGCGGTTTCCCTCGGTGAACTCGAGCAGGCCGTGATGCACAAGGGCATCTCCCTGATGCAGGTCCTGGACGCGGTGATGCTGTTCGCCAGTTGCGACCTCATCGTCGCGGCGCAGGACGAAGGCGCGACAGCCGGCGCCCGACCGCGCACCAACAAACTCAACGCACATCTGATCGAACAGGCGCGCCTCAGCGGCGACATCGGCGATCTCGCCAGCCCCGTCACCGGCGGCGGCGTCCGCGTCGAGCGCCCCGAACAACTCTTTCTGGCGGCGCTTCGGCAAGGCGCAACGCAGCCGGACGACTGGGTACGTGCAGCGTCGAAGGTCATTGCCGCAGGGGGAGTCGTCGAGGAACCCGCTGTCGATCTGGCCAAGCGAGCCCGAACCTTCGCCGAACAGACGCTGCCAACTCTACGGGCGCTGGCGATCGCCTGATACGGCAGCGGTTACCACCTTGTCTTCTTGTTTTGCTTTTGTTTGCCGCCGTCCCTGCCGCCCCGGTTACCGACCGCTTCGGTGAGGTCGCGCAGCGTTCCCCAATGCACCAGTGTGGGTGCCCGGTAGGGCTTTTTGGCCTCGGACGATGGACGTGGCGTCGGCGTTTGTTCGATGGGTTCCCGATCCATCCGGCGTGGCCTCCCTGCCTTATTGTTGGTTGAACTAAGTCACCAACAGGTCTCTTTCAGAAACTCACCGTGGCTGCGATACGCCAAAATTGCACACCTTGTGAAATTCGGGAGACACAATGGCTATTTTGCGGCGATTTCGACGGTCCGAGCGTCGGAAAGGCCGAGAAACGGCCTTGGGCGCCACCGTCGCAGGGTCGACCCCGCGGAATCGACGATGCCGATGACATGGTCCGCTTTTGGCAAGAAGACCCCCAACGCGGATCGCGCCCTGCCGGCCGCGGAATCGTCATTGCCGTCGTGTAGACGGCACGTCAGAAGTCGTCGCCGCGGCGATCCAGCCGCGAGGGGGAAGCGCCATGAGTTCCATGCCAGCACCGGGTTCCGGGCCGACCGGGCCGCGGCCTCGCCCGGCGTTCGAGCGGATCGCGCTGCTCCTGCAGGGTGGCGGCGCGCTGGGATCCTACCAGGGCGGCGTCTACCAGGCGCTGGCCGAGGCCGATCTCCATCCCGACTGGGTCGCCGGCATCTCGATCGGCGCCATCAACGCGGCGTTGATCGCCGGCAATCCGACGGAACGGCGGGTCGAGCGGCTGCGCGCCTTCTGGGAGACCGTGACAGAGCCGCCGCTCGGGGTGCCACATCTCGCCGGGGTCGAAATCCCGAACGACATGACGCGCATGATGGTCAACCAATGGCGCGCCATGGGCACCCTGCTGTGGGGGGCCCCAAGCTTCTTCAAGCCGCGTGTGCCACCGCCGATCTTCGGCCAGGCGGCCAGCCCCGCGACGCTCGGCTACTACGACATCATGCCGCTCAAGGACCTGCTGGAGAGCCTGATCGATTTCGACCGGATCAATGCGGGTGAAATGCGCTTCAGCGTCGGCGCCACCAACGTCAAGACCGGCAACTTCGCCTATTTCGACAGCACGACCCACCGGATCGGCGCCGCCCACGTCATGGCCAGCGGCTCGCTGCCACCGGGCTTCCCCGCCACCGAGGTCGACGGCGAGTTCTACTGGGACGGCGGCATCGTTTCCAACACGCCGCTGCAATGGGTGCTCGACGCCCGGCCGCGCCACGACACGCTCGCCTTCCAGATCGACCTGTGGAGCGCCAGCGGCGAGCTGCCGCGCGACATGATCGAGGCCGACGTGCGCCTGAAGGACATCCGCTACTCGAGCCGCACCCGCGCCGGCACCGACCAGTTCCGCAAGGCACAGGCACTGCGCCGGGCAGTCGGCAAGCTGCTCGCCCAGATGCCCGAGGAACTCCGCCAGACGCCGGAGGCGGCAATGCTCGGGAGCGAGGCGTGCAGCAAGGTCTTCAACATCATCCAGATGATCTATCACGCGCGAAAGTATGAAGGGTCCTCGAAGGACTTCGAGTTCTCGCGCCGGACGATGGAAGAGCACTGGAAGTCCGGCTACGACGACATGGTCCGCACGCTGCACCACCCCGAGGTGCTGCAGCGTCCCGAAAGCGCCGACGGCGTGTTCACCTTCGATCTCGCCCGCCAGGGCCGTGAGGAAATCAAACGATGAAAATAGCCGACGTCCGCAAGAACGCCTTCGCGATGCCGCTCAACAACCCGGCCTATCCGCGCGGACCCTACAAATTCTACAATCGCGAATTCGTCATCATCACCTACCGCACCGATCCGGAACTGCTGCGCGCCGTCGTGCCGGAGCCGCTCGAGCCGGTGGGCGACACGGTGAACTACGAGTTCATCCGCATGCCCGATTCGACCGGCTTCGGCGACTATACCGAGACCGGCCAGGTGATCCCGGTCCGCTTCAAGGACAAGGACGGCAAGGTGCAGGAAGGCGGCTACGTCCACGCCATGTACCTCGACGACAACTCGCCGATCGCCGGCGGCCGCGAGATCTGGGGCTTTCCCAAGAAGCTCGCCACGCCGCGCATCAGCCACGAGAGCGAGACGCTGCTCTGCACGCTGCACTACGGCTCGGTGCTCTGCGTCAACGCCACCATGGGCTACAAGCACCGCGAGATCGATCCCGCGCCGCTGCTCAAGAGCCTGGCCAGGCCCGCCTTCATGATCAAGATCATCCCGCACGTCGACTGCACGCCGCGCATCTGCGAGCTGGTGCGCTACTACTGCGAGGACGTCACCGTGAAGGGCGCGTGGTCCGGCCCGGCCGCCCTGCAGCTCTTCGACCATGCCCAGTGCGACGTCGCCCGCCTGCCGGTGCGCGAAGTCGTGTCGGCCAGCCATTTCGTCACCGACCTGACGCTGGGTCTTGGTGAAGTGGTGTTCGACTATCTGGCAAAGTAACCCGCGCAAAAAGGATCACGTCATGTCACGTTTCACAGGAAGAGTTGCCATCGTCACCGGCGCCGCGAGCGGCATCGGCAAGGAAATAGCACTTCGCCTGGCGGCCGAAGGCGGCATCCCGGTGATCGCCGACCTCAACCTCGACGCCGCCGGCAAGACCGCGGCCGAGATCAAGGCCAAGGGAGGCGACGCCTTCGCCGTCGCCATGAACGTGACCGACGAGGCCGAGGTCGAGAAGGGCGTGGCCGACACCATCGCCAAGTACGGCAAGATCGACATCCTGGTCAGCAACGCCGG
>JAUXWB010000265.1 GCA_030684475.1 Reyranella sp.
ATCTCAGGCGGATCGGCGCACGAACAATCGACGCCCTCTGGCGGGCCATCGGCGACATCTGCGCCCTCTACTCCCAGCACGAATGCTGGAACTACCTTAAAGACGCTGGCTATGCGCCTGATTAAACGCTCGATGCTCTAGACGTCGGTGAAGGCAGTCGCGGGCGTGGCACTGCCGCGCCCGTCGGCTTCCCAACCTGCCACCTTCAACGTCCCGGCAGCCGGACACATCTCGACGGTCAGGCGCGTCTTGGAATTGAGCACGGGTGCGGTCGCCCAGCCGAAATCATCGCTATCGCATCCCGTCCAGACCCTCATCGCCGTCGTCCGACGACGGTTGTTCTCAGCCGGCGTGCCTTCGCCACAGACGCGCGGCCGCCAGCCGTCCGAGAGCTGTCGCCACGCATTGGCGATCACCGTGTCCTCCAGATAGACACGCGCGCAGGTGCTCTCGCGCTCGATCACCACACGCTCGCCCTGATGGCATCCGACGAGGACGAACAGCACCGGGCGCGCGACCGGCGTCGTTTCCAGCGTGCGCCGCGCCTCGTCGAAGCTCGTGCAGATTTCGAAGACATGACGCAGCAGATGTTCCGGCGGCAGGCGTCCGGTGCCGCGCAGGCCGTCGAGCGCGTTCAGCGCATAGTCGAGCCACAGGAAGGCGGTGAGGCTCGTGCGCCGGCGCATCGGCGCCTGGTTGATCGAGGCGGCGAACCGCCCCGGTGCGACGGCGGTCAGCACGCCGACGAAACCCGGCCACGTGACGTTGAGATAGCCGCCTGCGGTCCCGCGTCGGCGGACCACCTCGACCAGCCGGCCGAGCCCGGGGAACGGCCAGTCGAGCGTGCGCCGCAGCCGCGGCCCTTCACGTCCCTCGTCGGCGAGCGCCGTGCAGCCGAACAGGTAGGCGCCATGGAGCAGCCAGATCCCGGGCCGGCCGAGCGCACGCGCGACGGCGTTGATCTCGCCCAGGTACGGCGTACCCGAGCAGCGCATCCAGCGGCGGACCACAGGATCGGCCAGGCGGGCCAGCAGGCCACCCAGGGGCAGCCAGCCCAGGCAGGCCTCGCGCACCGCGAGCGCCCGCTCCCGGCTCGTGACGGGAGCCACACCCGAGGCATCGACAAGGGGCACGACAGGAACCATAAGTGAGTGATTACTCACTTATGGTTCGAATGTCAAGCCGGGCGCCGCTCCCAACCGATGGAGCCCAGATCGTAGCCGAACTGCCGCTCGACGACCTCGGGCGTGGCGTCCGAGGCATCGCCCTTACGGGCCGCCACCCTCTCCTGCGCGACCTGCTTGGGCACATCGAGCCAGATGCCCTGGAACGGCACGCCGACCTTCCGTGCCAGCGCCTCGGCGGCGGCGCGCTCGGCCGGCTTGGCGAAGACCGCGTCGAGCACGACGCTGTGGCCAGCGCGCAGCACGCGCTCGGCGCGCGCCATGAAGGCCGGATAGACCTTGGCGGACGCCTCGGGTGTGTAGCTGCCGGCAGGCATGGGTTCCTCCAGCGCGACACCGGCCTCCCGCTTCCGTTCGACGTCGCTGCGCACGACCACGGCGCCGGGGGCACGCCCGATCCCGGGCGCGAGCTTCAGCGCCAGGGTCGTCTTGCCGCTGCCCGACAGGCCGCCGACGGCCAGCAGGCGTGGCGGCGCCGGCTGCAGGAAGGCGAG
The DNA here is from genome assembly GCA_030684475.1 of Reyranella sp. Classification (GTDB taxonomy): domain Bacteria; phylum Pseudomonadota; class Alphaproteobacteria; order Reyranellales; family Reyranellaceae; genus Reyranella. The sequence continues at coordinate 1,679 of JAUXWB010000265.1, forward strand.
TGCCGCCCGCTGGTAGGCCCGCGCGGGAGCGTTGTCGGCACCGCTGACGGCGGTCGCCGCCGAATCGACATAGGCGCGGATCGAGGCGCGCCGCGACAGGAAGAGCGGCAGCAATGCCAGGGCTTCATCGTGCGGTGCCGCCGGCAGGTCGGCGATCCGCCACAGCCATTCGTTCAGCAGCCGGTTGGCGAGCGCTCTTAGGCCCTGGCGCGAGAGGTCCATCAGGGTGAAAGCCAGATCATAGAGCACGTCGATATTGGCGATCTTGTCGGAGAATTCTATGGCGTCGAACGGTACCGGCTCGCCGGCCAGCAGCACGATGTTGCGCAGATGGAGATCGCCGTGGCAGCGCCGCACCGCTCCCGCTGCCTGGCGCCGCGCCACCAGATCCACGAACGGCTCGAGCGCGCGCGGCATCGCCTCGGCCAGCGCCTCGCTGATCGGCGGATCGAGGCGCTCGCCCGCCTCGCGCATCTGCCGCACGTCGGCCGCGACCGAGTGCCGGTAGTCGTCGGGCCCGCTGAAGCCTGTCGTGATCGCCGGCAGTCCGCCGTGGAAGCGGGCGACGCGCCCACCCAACGCCGCCATCAGCTCCGGCGTCAGCGCGCCACGGGCGGCCATGCGGTCGAGCAGCCCGTCCTCGTCGAAGCGGTGCATGACCACCAGCCAATCGACGGCATCGGCACCCTGTTCGCCCGGTTCGCCCAGCACGAGCCCGCCGTCGCGACCGCGCCGGACCGGGGCAACCCCCAGATAGACCTCGGGTGCGAGCTGGCGGTTGATGTCGATCTCAGCAGCGCACATGGCGGCCCGTCGGGCCGCCGTCGAGAAGTCCATGTAGGGGAACTTCACCGCGCGTTTCAGCTTGTAGGCGCGCTCGCCCGACAGGAACACGACGGCGCCGTGGGTGTCGACGCGACGCGCCGGCGCCAGCCGGGCGCCGAGAAAATCGATGACCTCCGACTGGTCCTCGACGACGAAGGAAGGCCGGGCGCTCACGGCTTCAGGCGAATCCGACGCGCCGTTCCTCGACGCCGAAGGGATCGACGTGGAGGATGATCTCGGCGTCCGGGAACGCTGCCTGGATGTCGGCCTCGACCTGATCGCCGATCTCGTGGGCGCGCGTCAGCGACAGCAGGGGATCGAGTTCGATATGGAGCTGGATGAACCTGGTAAGACCCGACGACCGGGTGCGCAGGTCGTGGATGTCCTGCACCTCGGGATGGCGCTTGGCGATATCGACGATACGCAGCCGATCGGCATCCGGCAGCTCGCGGTCCATCAGCACGTCGAGCGAACCGCGCCCGACCTGCCAGGCGCCGCGCAGCAGATAGAGCGCCACTAAGCCCGCCATACAGGCGTCGATCAGCGGCTGGTCGAAGCGGGCCGAGAGGAACAACGCGGCGCCGACCGCGATGTTGCTCACCAGGTCGGTCTTGTAGTGCGCCCTGTCGGCGCCGATGGCGATCGAGCCGGTGCGTCGCACGACGTAATTCTGGAAGATCACCAGGCCGAGCGTGAGCACGATGGCGAGCAAGCTGACTGCGACGCCAACCGCCTCGTGCTGAACCTCGTGCGGATGCAGGAGGCGATCGCCGACCGTCAGCAACAGGCCGCCGCCCGATGCGGCGATGAAGCCCGCCTGGGTGAGCCCGGCCAGCGCCTCCGCCTTGCCATGGCCGAAGCGGTGGTCGGCGTCGGCCGGCGTCAGGGCCTGGCGGACGGCCAGAAAGGTGACCAGGGAGGCGAGGAAGTCGAGCGACGAGTCGACCAGCGACGACAGCATGCTGACCGACTCGGTGGCCAGCCAGGCCGCGGTCTTGGCGCCGATCAGGATCAACGCCACCGACATGGAGACGACTGTCGCGGCCCGCATCAGACGCGGAACATCGGCCGCCATCGTCGGCCTCAGGGGAAGAGCGTCCGGGCGGCCCATGGCTCCTCCGGCGTCCGACGGCGGTATTCGAGCCGGTCGTGCAGCCGAAATGCCCCGTCCTGCCAGAACTCGATCAGCACGGGCTGCAGGCGGAATCCGGACCAATGAGGTGGCCGTGGCACGGTGCCGATCACATGTCTGGCGGCATACTCGGCCACGCGCTTTTCCAGGGCAAATCGACTGTCGAGCGGGCGGGACTGCTCGGAGGCCCAGGCGCCGATCTGGCTGCCACGGTCGCGGGTCGCGAAATAGGCATCGGCCTCTTCCGGCCTCGTCTGCGACACCGGGCCTTCCAGGCGGACCTGACGGCGGAGCGACTTCCAATGGAACAGCAACGCCCCCTTGGTATGAGCCAGCAAATGCTGGCCCTTGCGGCTCTCGTAGTTGGTGTAGAACACGAAACCGGCCGAATCGTAGTCCTTGAGCAGGACCATGCGCACCGAGGGCGTGCCGTCGGGCCCGACGGTGGCCAGGGCCACGGCGTTGGGGTCGTTGGGCTCGCTTTTGGCGGCCTCGGCGTACCAGTCGCCGAACAGCGCCAAGGGGTCGGATTTCTCCTGGATCATGACCCACAATATAGGGGGCCGCCGAAGCCTTCCACCACCGGCATCTTGTCCCAATGACCATCCCCCGCTAAGAACAAGGGATGACCGTTGCTGCACAATTGATGGCCGGAAAAAAGGGCCTGATCATGGGCGTCGCCAACGAGCGCTCGATCGCTTGGGGCATCGCCAAGGCCTGCCACGAGCACGGCGCCAAGGTGGCCTTCACCTTCCAGGGCGAGGCCTTGGAAAAGCGGGTCCGGCCGCTGGCCAGCTCGATCGGCAGCGACATCATCCTGCCCTGCGACGTCACCAACACCGCCAGCATCGACGCCACCTTCGCCGAGATCGGCAAGCGCTGGGGCGAGCTGGACTTCGTGGTCCACGCCATAGCCTTTTCCAACAAGGACGAGTTGAAGGGCCGCTACCTCGACACCAGCCCCGAGAACTTCCAGCTCACCATGAACGTGAGCTGCTACTCCTTCACCTCGGTGGCGCAGCGCGCCGTGCCGTTGATGAAGAACGGCGGCAGCCTGCTCACCCTCACCTACTACGGCGCCGAGCGCGTCATCCCGCACTACAACGTCATGGGCGTGGCCAAAGCAGCCCTCGAGGCGAGCGTGCGCTATCTGGCGGCCGACCTCGGCGAGCAGAAGATTCGCGTCAACGCCATCTCGGCCGGTCCGATCAAGACCCTGGCCTTCGCCGGCATCAACGACGGCCGCTATATACTGAAGTGGAACGAGCTCAACTCGCCGCTTAAGCGCAACATCACCCAGGAAGAAGTCGGCAACGCCGCCCTCTACCTGCTGTCCGATCTCGGCACCGCGGTGACGGGCGAAGTGATGCATGTCGACGCGGGGTACCACGTCGTCGGCATGATCAATACCTCGTCGGCCAAACAGATTGCCGAGCTGCTCGGCAATTTCGAGGGCGAGTAGGCCGGCGGCCATGGCCGGCAACAGCTTCGGCACTCTTTTCCGGTTCACGAGCTGGGGCGAAAGTCACGGACCGGCGATCGGCTGCGTGGTCGACGGCACGCCGCCGCGCATCGCCCTCGCCGAGGCCGACATCCAGGTCTGGATGGACAAACGCCGGCCCGGCCAGTCGCGCTTCGTCACCCAGCGCCAGGAACCCGATACGGTAAAAATCCTGTCCGGCGTGTTCGAGGGCGTCACCACCGGCACCCCGATCGCGTTGCATATCGACAACGTCGACCAGCGCAGCCGCGACTACGGCGAGATCAAGGACCAGTTCCGGCCGTCTCACGCCGACTTCACCTATTTGAAAAAGTACGGCGTGCGCGACTATCGCGGCGGTGGCCGGCAGTCGGCGCGCGAGACGGCAGTGCGAGTAGCCGCCGGCGCGATTGCCCGTAAAATCCTTGGGGACCCGGTCTCCATCCGCGGTGCGGTGATCCAGATCGGCACACAGAAGATCGACCGGGCCAAATGGGACTGGACCGCCACCGGGGACAACCCCTTCTGGTGCCCCGACCGGCAGGCCGCCCAGGGTTGGGAAGGTTACCTCGACGACGTGCGCAAGCGCGGCAGCTCGTGTGGCGCAGTGATCGAAGTCGTTGCATCGGGCGTGCCGGTGGGCCTGGGCGACCCCGTCTACGACAAGCTCGACGCCGATCTCGCCAAGGCCCTGATGAGCATCAACGCAGTGAAGGGGGTCGAGGTCGGCGACGGCTTCGCCACCGCGGCCATGAGCGGAGAAGAAAATGCCGACGAGATGCGCATGACGGACGGCGTCCCCGCATTCCTAGGCAACCATGCCGGCGGCGTCCTGGGGGGCATTTCCACCGGTCAGGACGTCGTCTGCCGGTTGGCCGTCAAACCGACCAGTTCCATCCTCTCGACCGTGCGCAGCATCGACCGGTTCGGCAACGAGGTCGAGCTGCGGACCAAAGGCCGCCACGACCCCTGCGTCGGGATCCGGGCCACGCCGGTGGCCGAGGCGATGGTCGCCTGCGTTCTGGCCGACCATCTGCTGCGCCACCGCGCCCAGTGCGGCTGAACCCGGAGATGGCCGCACCCAAGCCCGTGGAAGTGCGTTATGGATTGCTGCACAACATCAGCATGGTCGCCGCTTCGGTTGGCATGATCGGCTTCGTCATCTTCCGTGTCGTGACGGATCCGGGCACCACACCCACGATCTCGCTCAACGACTCGCGTTTCGTGATGTTCTCCATACTTGTGCTGGCGATGGCCTACTACGTGTTCATCGGCCTCAAGCGTTGCCTCGACCGCACGCCGCAGCTCGTCATCGACCAAGATGGCATCACGCTGGGTTTCGGTCGTAACCGGCGCATTCCCTGGAGCGACATCCCTTGGGTAGGCATACGTCGCCTCGCGATCCGGCCGCAGCTTCAGATCGGCATCGCGCCCGAGACCTTCCTGGCCGCCGATCTCAAGCTATCGAATTGGAACCTCGACGACAACCTGCGCTCTATCCGCGGCGCGCCGGCCGCCGTCATGGTGCGCGACAACGGACTCGACATCTCGGCTTCGGCGATGCTTGACGCCGTGAAGGCATTTCAGCCGAATCTGATCAAAGCCTGAGAGCTGAACGGAGACTGGCCATGTGGCGATTTATCGTTCGCCTGCTCGCGACCGTGGGCGTCCTCACCTTGATTGTCGTCGGCGGCAGCATTGCCCTGATTGCCTCAGGCCCCTTTTCGCCGGCGCCGCTGCCGCGATCCATGGTGCTGTCGCTCGACCTGCGCAACGTCCCGCCCGAAACGGCGTCCTCCGACCTGCTGCTCGGCAGCCTGTTCGGCAGCTCGCGCGACCTCGTCGACGTCGTCCAGCTCCTCTGGCAGGCGGCCGACGATCCCCGCGTCGTCGGGCTGTACGTCGAGATCGGCGACGATCAGGCCGGACTGGCCCGCGTCCAGGAACTGCGGCAGGCGATCGCCAACTTCCGCGGCAAGGGCAAGTTCGCCGTCGGTTTCGCCGAATCTCTGGGCGGCAGCGGAAGCCATCTCGGTGACTACTACCTCGCCTCCGCCCTCGAGCAGATTTGGCTGCAGCCCAGCGGCGGCTTCGCCGTGACCGGGATCGCCGTCGAGACTCCCTTCCTCAAGGATGCGTTGGACAAGCTCGGCGTGCAGGTCGAGGGCGGTAAGCGCTACGAGTACAAGAGCGCCCCCGACAGCTTCCTGGAAACAGGCTACACCGGCCCGGCCCGCGAGAACCTGCAGCAGCTTCTCGACAGCCTCCTCGGCCAGGTCGTCACCGACGTGGCGCACGGTCGCCGGCTCGAACCTCAGCGGGTCCGGCGCCTCATCGATTCGGCGCCCTTCGATGCGGAACGGGCGCAGCAGGAGGGCCTGATCGACCGGATCGGCTATCGCGGCGATGCGCTGGAGGAAGTCTGGCAGCGGGCTGGGTCGACGCGCGACCTGGTCTCGCTGTCGGACTACGCTGGCGACGACATGAGGCCGAAACCGAGCGGTGACGTCATCGCCCTGGTCCGGGTGAGCGGTCCGATCGTCTCCGGCCCGAGCAGAGATGGCGGACTCCTCGAAGACGACATCACCGCCAATGCCGAAGTCGTCGTCGAAGCCCTCGATCAGGCGGCGCGCGCAAAGGATGTGCGCGCCATCGTGCTGCGCATCGATTCGCCAGGCGGCACCTATCCTGCCGCCGACGCCATCGCCGATGCCGTCGGCCGTGCCCGCGCCGCGGGCAAGCCGGTCATCGCCTCGATGAGCGATGTAGCGGCATCGGGTGGCTACCTCGCCGCGGTTCGCGCCGACGTGATCGTGGCGCAACCGACCACCATCACCGCCTCGATCGGCGTGTTCACGATCTGGCCCGTCGCCTCCGAACTCCTGTCATCCCTTGGCATCAAGGTCGAGCGGATCTCGGTCGGCGCCAACGCCGGCATGTATTCCTCCTTCCAGCCGCCGACGACGGCGCAGCGCGCGATCGTCGCCCGCGAACTGGACGTGGTCTATCGGGAGTTCACGCGACAGGTCGGCGAGGCGCGCCAACTCGAAGGCGGCCGGCTCGACGCCGCCGCGCGTGGTCGCGTCTTCAGCGGCGTCGACGCCAAGCGCGCCGACCTGGTCGACGAATTGGGCGGACTGCAGCTTGCACTGAGCATCGCCAAGGCCAAGGCCGGAATCGACGAAACCCGCCAGGTCGAGATCCGTCGTTATCCCAGCAAGGACGATCGCTGGCAGCGCCTCTTCGATCGTGCCTTCCAGCTGGTGAGCGTCAATGCCGGCCAGGCGGTGCGTGCCCCGCGCGAAGTCCGCGACGCCCTTGCCCGGATGGGCGTCGTGGCACATCCCGGCAATGTGCGTCTGCCGCCCTTGCCGCCGCTCTGGCGCTAGCTCCGGCCACTCTTTACGTCAAGCAAGGGACCTCATGTCGAATATCCCCGACGACATCTTCACCGAACCCGAGGATTTCTCACCGGACACGCTGGCCAATCTTGGCCCGCTGCGGCGCTTGGCCGGCGTCTGGCAGTCCGATCAGGGGGTGGATGTCAGCCCCAAGGCGGAAGGCCCCGAACGGCGCGTCTTCCGTGAACATATCCGGATGGAGCCGATCGATCCGCAGCCCAACGGCCCGCAGATCCTCTATGGGCTGCGCTACCACATCCATATCAATACGGCCGAGGAATCCATTACCTTCCACGATCAGGTCGGTTACTGGCTGTGGGAACCGGCCACCGGGCTGATCATGCAGAGCATCGCGATTCCGCGCGGCCAGGTGGTGCTGGCAGGCGGAAAGGCGGCGGCGGACGACAAGCGCTTTTCGGTGGAAGCGCGGCGCGGCGATACGCGCTTCGGAATCTGCTCAACGACCTTTCTCGAGGAAGCGTTCCGCACCGACTACTACCGCATCGACATCACCTTCAACGATGACGGCAGCTGGACCTACGTGACGCGCACAGATCTGGCAGTCCGGGGCAAGGAGCCGGCCTTCAACCACAACGACACCAACACCTTGCGGCGAATCGCGTCCCCTGCGCCGAATCCGATGCTCGGTCTGCTGAAGGACGAAAAGGTCGACTAGACCCGTTCGTTGAGCAAGGCGACGATGGCCTGCCACATCGTCCAGGCATTGCCCAGGCTGACGGTGTCGAACTCGACGTGGCCGATGTCGTCGATCAGGAAGAGCGAGACGCGCGCGCCTGACGCCGATGCCGCCAGGCTCTGGCTCTCGCTGTAAGGGACCAGCGGGTCGGTCTGGCTATGCACCAGGATGAGGTGGCCGCGCAGTCTGGAGAGGTCGTAGAGCGCGAGATTGAGCCCGTCGATCTCCTGGCGGACACGTGCCGGCAGGGCGGCGATCAGGGCGGCCACGGCATCGGGATCGCGATTGTCGACCACGGCCAGTACGGCCCGGCCCTGCGGCCCCAGCGACGCCATCAGCGACGCGATGTCGGCGTCGGCGTCATGGAAGCGTCGCCGCGCGATCTCCTGCAGCAGGTGGGCGTCCGCGGCACTGTCGAGGCGACCGGCGTTGGCGTGGAGGAAGGCCCATCGTCCATAGCCGTTGGGCTCTCGCCGGAATTCGCGACTGTCGCCCATCGGCCGAAAGGCGCCGGTCGTGATGAAGCGGATGGCCGCCGTGATGTCATGGTAACCGCCGATGCTGACCAGGAACGCGACCCGCGATGTCAGGTCGTTCTCCAGCATGGCTATGACTGCCGGCCCGACGGCGTAGGAGATGGCCGCCACGCCGAGCGGAGCATCGGGCTGCCACTTGCCCAGTTGCCGCAACGCGCTTGCCACCCTCGTCCCGTCGGTCCGCGAGAGCGCCAGATTCCGCACCTCGGGCAGCTCGGGAACGAGCACGGCGAAGCCGGCCCGCGCGAAGGTCCGCGCCAGCGCCTTAAGGCGCGGCTCATCGCGGCCCAGCACCGCGGCACCTGGCACCAGGACCATCGCCGCCCGGACCTTGCCGGCAGGCAGATAGAGATCGCCTTCCCCCCTGTCCCAGCGCATCGGATACACGTTCGGTGCGGCGGTCGCCTCTTGCCATAGAGTGCGCGCTCCACCGGCCGCGAGATCCCACATGACCAGTGCTGCCTGTACCCAGGCTACGGGCCGGCCGAAGAGGAAGAGCAGCACGACGACCGCCGCCAATCCGATCGCCAGCCGGCGTACCGCCCTCATGCGGCGAGGCGGACGCTTGCCAGCGTCTCGAGCTGGTCGCCTTCGCGCCGCAGCAGCGCCAATTCCTCGACGCGGCCATGCATGGGCAAGTGCTGTCGCTCGACGATGCGCGCCACCTGCTCGGCTTCGGCTGCCCGCTGAAAAAGGCCGAGCGTGATATGGGGCTCGAACGGCTCGCCGCCGGACGCCGGATTCAGTGTCTCATAGAGGCCGGTCAATTCGGCAGCGCCATCGGACGGTTCGGCATAGAGATAGAGATCGGACCGCACGATGCGGTCGATCATGAACCAGAATGGCCGTCGGCCGATGCTGCCGAGCGCGGCGCGCAACACAGCCTCGCGGTCGGGCGCGGCCCCGAACACCAGGGTGAAGTGCGGTCCGACCAGGCTGGCCTCGCGCGGATGATACTGTGCGCGCAGGCGTCTCAAGGCGGTGTCGTCGGCCTCCGCCAGGACTGGCCAGGCGACGACATAGAGCATGTCAGCTGTAGCTCTTGGCCATGCCCAGAGCCGGATCCATGACGGCGCCATAGGGTGGGAACGGATAGCGCAGCCCGTTCTTGCCGAGATGTCCCATGCCTTCGATGGCACGCAGGAACTCGTCCGGCGGGCAAGCCATCAGCAGCTCGTCGTCGGCCACGCCGCCGTAGCGACGCTCGGCGAAGCACGGCAGCGACAGCGAGGTCTGGCGCGTGGCAAGAGCGCGGCCCCAGGAGTCCGCGCAGGCGCTCTCGCCCGTCACCGTGAAGTCGTAGCGGCGATAGCGATGATACTGCAGGCCATTGATGAAATAGATCATCTGGCCGGGCGTGCCGTAGAACATGCAGATGTCGGGCGGATCGAGCCGCGCCGAGCGCAGTGGCGAGACGACCAGACCGTTGTACTTGCCGTCGGGCACCCGCGGCATCTGCGCCTGGTGCGCGGCCGAGGCCTCCTTGTTGCCGAACCAAACGCCGTTCATGTGGTCGCCCGACAGGAAGCCCTCGCCGGGATGATTGAGCCCGACCACGCCGCCGCAGTTGCCGCCACGCGTATTGTCGACCGTGATGCCGAGCGTGAAGCCGTACCAGCGCGACTGCGTCACCATCTGGCACATGGTGAACTTGAAGCCCTCGGTCGGCTTGCGCACGCCCTGGATCTTCTCCATGTCCTTCGGGTTCTCGAACAGGCGCATGCCGATCGGATTGGTGCGGATGCGCAGCAGCTCGATCAGCTTGGCCGACGCCTCGGCGAGCATGGCGCCGGTGATCTTCTCCGGTGGCGTCCATGGCGCGGTCTTGTAGCCCGGCGGCAAAATCTGGACGTTCATTGTTTCCTCCGTGTCTGGCTAGGTGAAGCCTATGTCAGGTTTAGGCCACCATCGGCGATGACGATCTCTCCGGTAACGTAGTCGTTGGCGATGAGGGCTGCCACCAGATCGGCGATGTCCTCGGGCTGCGCGGCGCGTTTCATGGGCGACTTGGTGTTCCACAATTCGGCCGCCTCGGGCCAGCCCGCGCTCATCGGGGTCTCGACCAGGCCCGGCGCCACGCAATTGACGCGGATCGCGGGCCCGAGGGCCAGCGCCAGGAGGCGAGTGGTGTGATGCAGGCCTGCCTTGGCGGTCGCGTAAGGGATGGATGCCCCTTTGGGCCGCACACCGGAATGCGTGCCGATATTGACGACACACGCCGGCCGGCCATCCTCCGCCGATTTACGCAAGGCCGGCTCTGCCTCGGCGAGCAGGACGAACGGCACGATCAGATTGATATCGAGCATGCGCCGCCAGACTTCAGGCGTCGCCGCCTTGAGGTCAGCATGCGGGATGCGGATCGATTCGCCGGCGTTGTTGACCAGCACGTCGAGCCGGCCGTGATGCTTCACGACCTCCGCCACCAGGCCTCTCATCGCTGCCTCGTTGCCGAGATCAGCCTGATGATAGCTGGCACCCGGCAGCTCCGCCGCCATGCGCTTGCCGACCTCGGCCGAGCGGCGTGAATGCAGCGCCACGCGATAGCCGTCGCGCGCGAGGCGACGTGCCGTGGCAGCTCCAATGCCCGAGGTCGAGCCGGTGACGAGTGCCACTCTCGCTGGGGCGACGCGATCAGACACAGGCTTTCAAAGCCTCGAGGGTTTCGTCGGGCCGTTCGACCATCATGAAGTGCCCGCAGTTGGGGATCACGACGGTCTTCGAGCCGGCGATGGCGGCGGCCAGCGGCTTGGCCTTGGCGGCGGGTGTCATCAGGTCGCCGTCGCCCAGCACCAGGACGGCCGGGCATTTCACGGCCTGTGCACGGGCAAGCGCGTCCTTGTAGACATTGCAGGCCGCGAGGTCGGCGTGGATGACACCGGGCTTGTTGGCTGACAGGACGGACAGCGACTCGGCGCGCAGCCACAGGCCGGGCGAGACCATGCCGCCCTTGTGCAGCGCATTGCCCATGCCCCAGAAGGTCATCAACTCCTGGACTTTCAGCGTGTCGGCCTTGGCCGACTCCAGCATCTCCGGATGCACCGGCATTTCGGTCGCCACGCCGCAGAGACCGAGAGCACGAACCCTGCCGGGATGGCGGGCTGCGCAATCGAGAGCCACCAGCGCGCCCATGGAATGGCCGACCAGCGCCGCGGTCTTCAGTCCCGCCGCCTCGATCAGTTTCGCGGTCCAATCCGCCAGCACGGCGATGCTGGACAAGGCCGGCCCGTCAGACCAGCCGTGGCCGGGGAAGTCGACCGCCAGCACCGAGCGGCCATGATGGGCGAAGAAGCGCGTCTGCAGCCGCCAGGCAGTGCGATCGAATCCGGCGCCGTGAAGGAAGACCACGACGGGCTTCGCCGGATCGAAAGGAGCACCGCCCGTCGTCGCAAAGACGGCGCGGCCGTCGACGTTGATCCGCATGGCTCAGGCCTTTTGCGAGGCGCGCAGCGCCTGCCCGAGATCGTCGAGGATGTCCTCGGGATCTTCCAGGCCGACCGACAGCCGGATCATTCCCTCGCCGATGCCGGCCGAGGCGAGGCCTGCGGCGTCGAGCTGGGCGTGCGTCGTCGAGGCGGGATGGATCACCAGCGACTTGGCGTCGCCCACGTTGGCGAGGTGCGAGAAGAGCTTCAGCCGTTCGATGAAGCGGCGACCGGCCTCGCGGCCGCCCTTGATGTCGAAGCTGAAGATCGAGCCCGTGCCCTTGGGCAGCAGGCGCTGAGCCAGCGCGTGGTCGGGATGCTCCGGCAGCTCCGGCGAGGCGATGCGCTCGACGGCGGAATTGGTCTTCAGGAAGGCGATTACCTTGCGCGCGTTCTCGCCGTGACGGGTGATGCGCAGCGGCAGCGTCTCCAGCCCCTGCAGCAGGTAGAACGCCGTCTGCGGCGCCATGCAGCAGCCGAAATCGCGCACACCCTCGGTGCGGGCGCGCATGACGAAGGCGTGCGGGCCGAACTCCTCGGCGAAATCGATGCCGTGATAGCCGGCGTAGGGCTCGGTCAGCGTCGGGAACTTGCCCGAAGCCTCCCAGTCGAAGCGGCCGGACTCCACGATCACGCCACCGATCGCCACGCCATGGCCACCGATGAACTTGGTGGCAGAGTGAAAGATGATGTCGGCTCCCAAGGTCAGCGGCCGGCACAGCACCGGCGAAGCGAAGGTGTTGTCGATCATCAGGGGAATCTTGGCGGCATGGGCGATGGCCGCGATCGCCGGGATGTCCAGCACCTCGCCGCCGGGGTTGCCGATGGTTTCGCCCAGCACCAGCCGCGTGTTCGGCTGAATGGCCTTGGCGAAGCCCGCATGGTCCCGCGGATTGACGAAGGTGGTCTCGATGCCGAAGCGCGGCATGGTAAGCGCCAGCATGTTGCGCGTGCCACCATAAAGCGAGGTCGAGGCCACGATGTGGCTGCCGGCGTCCATCAGCGTGGCAATGGCGATGTGCAGAGCCGCCTGCCCGCTCGAGGTCGCAAGCGCGCCCGAGCCTTCCTCCAGCGCGGCCACCCGCTCCTCGAACACGGCGACGGTGGGATTTGAGATACGGCTGTAGATATGGCCGCCGACTTCCAGGTTGAACAGGCTCGCGGCGTGATCGACATCGCGGAAGACGAACGAGGTCGTTTGGTAGATCGGCACCGCCCGCGCGCCGGTGACGGGGTCGGGATGCTGGCCGGCGTGCAGCGCCAGCGTGTCGGGCTTCAGGAACTTGGCGTCGGCCACGAGGCCCTCACTTCTTGAAAAACGATGCCGCCGCCGAGGCGTGGCTCTGCTTGGCCTTGATCTTCTCCTCGACGCGGGCGATCTCGGCCTTGAGGACCGTGATGTATTCCCGGAGCTCCTCGACTGACATCGGATCGAGATTTCTCGGTTGCGATTTCTTCTTGAGGGGTTCGAGATCGTCTGTTTCGAAGGCCATGGCGCGGCTCCACGGAAGCGGCTAAGGACACCTACCATTGCTCCCATCGCTTCGAAAGGCCGACCATGAGCGCATTTCCCGCCACGATGACCTGCGTCGGAATCACCAAGGCCGGCGGGCCAGAAGTCCTCGTCCCGACGTCCCGGCCGGTGCCGGTGCCGAAGGCCGGCGAGATCTTGATCAAGGTCGCGACCACAGGCATCAACCGGCCCGACATCGCGCAGCGGCAGGGAACCTATGCGCCGCCGCCCGGCGCCTCCGACCTGCCGGGCCTGGAAGCCGCCGGCACGGTGGCGGCGGTGGCGGCCGACGTCACGGGCTGGAAGGTCGGCGACACGGTCTGCGCGCTAACGCCGGGCGGCTCCTACGCCGAGTATTGCACGGTCGCCGCACCGCAGTGCCTGCCGATCCCCAAGGGTTTCGATATGCTGCAGGCAGGCGCGCTGCCCGAAAACTATTTCACTGTCTGGCACAATCTCTTCGAGCGCGGCTTGCTGACGTCAGGTGAATCGGTCCTGATCCACGGCGGCGCAAGCGGCATCGGCACGACGGCGATCCAGCTCGCCAAGGCCTTCGGTGCGACCGTCTACACGACCGTGCGGACGGCCGAGAAGGCGGCAGCAGTGAAGGCACTCGGCGCCGACCACGCCATTCTCTACAAGGACAACGACTGGGCGGCCGAGGTGAAGAAGCTGTCGGGCGGCGTCGACGTCGTGCTTGACATGGTGGCCGGCGACTATCTGCCCAAGAACCTTCTGCTGCTGAAGCAGGACGGCCGTTGCGTCATCATTGCCGTGCAGCTCGGGCCGGTGGCCACGATCAGCGCGGGCATCATCATGGTCAACCGACTCACCCTCACCGGATCGACAATGCGGCCGCAGAGCATCGCCAACAAGGGCCGGATGGCGCGCGGGCTCAAGGAAAAGGTCTGGCCGCTCCTCGAAAGCGGCAAGGTGAAGCCGATCATCTACAAGACCTTCCCGCTCCGCGAAGCGGCGGCGGCGCACGCCGAGCTGGAGCGCGCCGACCATGTCGGCAAGGTGATGCTGACGGTCTGAGGCAGCTCGGACTTCCGCCTTCAGAACTTGCCCGTCACGAAGTACATCGCGATCCAGGGCTGCCAGAGCACCAAGCCGAGGCCGACCAGCATCAGCAGGATGAACGGCAGTGCGGCCTGGCACAGCACGCCGAACTTCTGCTTGAAGGCGCTCATGGCGACGACGAGGTTCAAGCCGACCGGCGGTGTCAGGTAGCCGATCTCCAGGTTCAGAATCATGATGACGCCGAACAGCACCTTGTCGAAACCGTAGGCGGCCGCGACCGGCGCCAGCAATGGTCCGAGCACCAGGATCGCCTCGCCCGTGGTCATCAAGCAACCAACGATCAGCAGCAGGACGTTGATCAGCAAGATGAAGACCAGCGGACTGTCGATGTAGCCCTGCATGAGGGCGACCATGCCTTGCGGGATGCGGTGTTCGATCATGATGATGTTGAGGCTGAGCGCCACCGCCAGGACCGGAAACAACGAGCCACCGAGCTTGGAGGCATCGAGCACGACGGCGTAGAAGTCGCGCAGCTTCAGTTCCTTGTGCACGAAGATTTCGATCACCATAGCGTAGGCGAGCGCCACGGCGGCCGCTTCGGTCGCGGTGAACCAGCCGCTGTAGATGCCGCCCAGCAAGATGATGGGCATCAGTGCCGCCCAGATGCCGCGGCCGAAGGAGGTCTTGCACTCGGCGATGTCCAGCGCCTCCCGCGGCCGGTGGCGGTTCATCCACACCGCGTAGACCGAGAGGAGCGCGATCAGAAGGATACCGGGGCCAAAGCCCGCGAGGAACAGGTCGACGATCGAGGTCTCGGTGACGAGGCCGTAGATGATCATCGGGATCGACGGCGGGATGATGATACCGAGCGTGCCGCCCGACATGATGGCGCCCAGCGTGAACTTGTTGTCGTAGCCGGCACGGAGCATCGCCGGATAGAGCACCGAGCCGACCGCCAGCATGGTGACGATCGACGAGCCCGAGATGGCGGCGAACACCGCGCAGGACAGCACGCAGGCCACGGCGAGGCCGCCGGGCAGCGGCCGGGTGATGGCCTGCAACATGTCGACGAGGCGCTGAGCGATCGAGCCGCGTGTCATGACGTTGCCACACAGGATGAAGAGCGGGATCGACAGGATGACTTCCTTGTCGATGCCGACCCACATGTCCTCGACGATGTAATCGAGCTGGCCGCGCCCCCACACCATATGGATGTAGGCGGCGACCGCCAGCAGCACGACGATCAGCGGCTGGCGCAGGACGAGCAGCAGGACGATCAGCCCCGCGAGCAGCAGGCCGTTCATTCCTTGAACTCTGGCGGGCGCGGCCGGATCGTGGGCCAGGCGGCGTAAACGAAGTAGCGCAGCGCGGCCGACAGGAAGCCGAACGGGATGGCCGACTGCAGCGGCCACACCAGCCAATTGAGCACCGGCATGCGAAGCTGGGTTTCCGCCGTCGAGATCACAAAGACGACGCCAAACCAGGTGAATCCCAGCAGGAACAGGCCGGTGATCACATCGGCGACGCGGTCGAGAGCCGGCCCCCAATGCGACGGCACCCAGCTGTACGCCACGCGCGGAACCAGATGGCTGCCGGTCGCCGTGGCGATACCCACCCCCATGAAGCTGCCGATGATCAGCGCGATCATGGCGAGGCGCTGGGCAGCGAAGATGCCGGTCGGGCCGACGTCGATGCCGAGCGCCGCCAGCGCCGGGCCGAGGACCTCGCGCCCGAACACGTCGACCACCATGATCAGGGCGATGAAGGCGAAGCAGACGACCGCCACCCAGCATTCGATCCTGTGCCACGCCGTCAGCAGGCGGGGAAGCCATGGCGGCACGGTCGATGGCCCGGGTTCAGCTCCGGCTGCAGGCGCTTGGTTCATGGATGCAGGAGATCTAGGGAGATGCGAGGCCGGCGCACCCAAGGTGCGCCGGCAGTTTGTTCGGGCTCGATCGAGGACGCGCTGGTGATCAGGCGCCGCACTTCTTCTTGGCGTCTTCCATCAGCTTGAAGAAGGCCTCGGCATTGCCACCCACGGCCTTGACCATCTGCGGCCATGCCGGCTCGAGCGCCTTCTGCCATTTCGCCCGTTCCTCGGGCGTCAGGGCGACGATCTGGCCGCCGTTCTTGAGGTGCAGCTCGAGGATCTTCTCCTCGAAGCCGCGGATCTCGGCGCGCAGCTGGGCGGCCGTGCGCTTCGTCATCGCCGCCTGCAGGGCGTTGCGCTGGTCGGCGCTGAGCTTATCGTAGACCGCCTTGGACATCACGACGATGCCACCGGAATCGACGTGATTGGTGCGCGTGTAGACCGGCGCGATCTTGCCCAGGCCCGACGGCACGTAATAGGTGACCGGCGCATCGGACACATCGACCAGGCCGGTCTGGTGCGCCGAGGCCCATTCGGTGATTCCCAGCGGATTGGGATTGGCGCCGAGCGCCACCCAGAATGCCGCCGCCGTATTGGTCGGCGCCGAGCGCGCCTTCAGGCCCTTGACGTCGGCCGGCGACTTGAACGGCTTCTTACCCACGATGTTGCCCGAGCCGACATGCGTCCAGCCGAGAAATACCACGCCCTTCTGCGCCAGCGCGTTCGTCGTATAGGGAATGAGATAATTGTCGTAGACGCAGTCCTGCTGCCGGGCACTGCTGAAGTAGAACGGCAGGCTGGTCAACGACAGCTCCGGCACCAGGGCGGCCGCGGCGGCGACCGAGAAGCCGCCCAGGTCGATGCGGCCGCGCGCGGTCTGCTGCATCGTGTCCTGCTCGTTGCCGAGCTGGGCGTTGATGAAGGGGTTGATCTTCATCTTGCCCTTGCTCTCCTCTTCGACGTCCTTGACGAAGCGATCGAGCTGCATCACCCACGGCGTGTTGGGCGGCGCGCCGGTCGTGTAACGGAGCTCGACGGGCTTGTCCTGCGCGAGCGCAGCACCGGCGAGTGCAACTATCAGCGTGGCGCCCACGGTAGCGAGCGCTCCAGTCAGTCGGGTCATGTCGACGTCTCCTCCTCCTGCACACAGGCCGGCGCGCTTGCGGCGCCGTTTTTCCCCGTGCGCAGTCTGCCGATCTTCGCGCGCGATGGCGAGCGCGAAGTTGGCGGCAGCGTCAGCTTTGTGACGTCTCGCCGGTGTCGGGCTGGTCGGCTTCGGCCGGATCGACCGCCGCTGCTTTTGCCGCTTCGGCCGCCACCCCGGCCTTGGCCTGGGCCTTCTTCTTGGCAGCGTCCTCTCGGGCGGCCTTGCGGCGCGCCTTGTCGACGGCGTCGTTGAGGTCTTTCAGCGCGCAAAGGCCCAAGGTGACGGGGTCGCGCGGCCGCACGTTCTGCATGTTCCAGTGTGAGCGATCGCGTACCGACTGGACGGTGCTCTTGGTCGAGCCGACCAGCTTGGCGACCTGCGAGTCCTGCAATTCGGGATGAATCTTGAGCAGCCAGGCAATGGCGTCGGGACGATCCTGGCGCTTGGCCACCGGTGTGTAGCGCGGCCCCTTCGAGCGCGCGACTGGCATGGGCACGTCGCGCGGCGTGAGCTTCAGCTGCGCATCCTTGTCGGCCTCGGCACGCTTGATCTCTTCCTTGGTGAGCTGGCCGTTGGTCGTCGGGTCGAAGCCCGTCATGCCGCCCGCCACCTCGCCGTCGGCGATCGCCTGGACCTCGAGCGGATGCAGGCCGGTGAAGGCCGAAATCTGGTCGAACGTCAGGGTCGTGTTCTCGACCAGCCAGACGGCGGTCGCCTTGGGCATCAACACTTGCGACATGAATGCATTCTCCTGCGCCCGGATATAGAGGCCGCTTCCGCCCCCGCCAACCCGAAAAGCGCCTGCCCCGACAATTGATATGGGGCCTAAAAAAGGAAACGGCCGGGATTTACCCGGCCGCCCCTCGAAAGATTAGGTTTCAGACCGTCTTACTGGATGACGATCTCGACGCGGCGGTTCTGCGGCTCGCGGACGTTGTCGCCGGTCTTGACCAGCAGGCCCGCTTCGCCACGGCCGATCACCGCAATCGCCGTCGCCGGCACGCCTTCGCGCACCAGGGCGTCCTTGACCGTGTTGGCGCGACGCAGCGACAGCGCCATGTTGTAGGCTTCCGGGCCCGACGTGTCGGTGTGGCCGGTCGCCGTGATGCGCGCGTTGCCCTTGGTCTTGTAGGCGGCAGCCGCCTGCTTGATCGTGTTCAGGGCCTGGGCCGACAGGTTCGAGCGGTCCCAATCGAAGAACACCATGAACGACGGCGGCGCAACCATCGGCGGCGGCGGCGGCGGCGGCGCCGCAACCTCACCGAACTTCAGCTGCAGGCCGAGCATGACGCTGAAGTTGTTGTTGGTCCAGTTGGCGCCGTTGATCGACGGGTTCGACGTGCCGTAGTAGCGGCCGTCGAGGGCGACGCGGAAGTTGGTGTCAACGTTCCACGCCAGACCGACGATGCCCTGGTAGGCAAACACCGTGCTGCCCAGCGAGCTGTTGCTGTCGACGAAGCCGACGCCGGCGCCGGCGCCGATGTACGGCGTGATCACCGAGGCGGGCATGAAGTCGTACAGCAGGTTCGCCATGATGCCGAGCTGGCCGACCTGGTTGTTCAGCGCCGTGCCCGGAATGCCGACGTTGGTCGGGTTCTGGCGATAGATGCCTTCGAGTTCGACGCGCGGGCCGACGAAGTCGTAACCGATCACGCCGCCAGCCATCCAGCCGGTCTGCGGCTGCACGCTGACAACCGGCGGAAGCGCCGGGTTGTTGGGGCTGGCGTTGAAGTTCAGCAGCCAGTTCAGGCCGCCTTCCGCGCCGATGTAGAAGCCCGGGCTCGGAGTCTGCGCCTGAGC
>JAUXWB010000269.1 GCA_030684475.1 Reyranella sp.
GCTCAGGATGCCGGGTTGCACGCGGTCGCGCGAGTAGGCCAGCGCATGCTCGGCGACCAGCGGCTCGACCGTCGCCTGGATCGCCGGCGGCAGCGACTCCCAGGCCGCGCGCATGCACAGGAACTCGGTGTTGCCGCCCTCGGGCGGGCAGATGCGGGCCGTCAGCATCGAGCACAGCGAGGGGATGCGCTTGAACGAGGAGTCGGAGTGCCAGAAGTAGTTGGCCTTCTGGTAGATCATGCGCATGTCGTCGTTGGGGATCGGCAGGCCGGTCTCGATGTCGAGGTTGGACTGGCGCTGGAACTTGGTGCCGGCCGCAGGATTGGAACTACCCGTGGTCTCGAGCGGGCCGAAATTCTCGCTGAAGGCGATCTGCTTCTCGTCGTCCATCGGCTGGTCGCGGAACAGCAGCACCGAGTGCTCCTCGAACGCCGCCCGGATCGGCCCGAACTCGCGGGCCGAGAGCGGCCGGGTGATGTCGATGCCCGAGATCTCCGCACCGAACAGCGGATGGAGCTTGCGGACGGTGATGGGGCCGGTGTTGCGCATCAGTCGACAATCGCCTGATACGTCAGCACGCGCAGCTCGCGGCGGATCGGATAGGTCGAGGACGGCATGAGCTGAGTCAGCAGCACCACGGCCATATCCTCCTTGGGGTCGATCCAGAAAGCGGTCGAGGCGGCACCTCCCCAGGCGAACTCGCCGGGCGTGCCGGCGATGAAGGCCTTGGCCGGGTCGATCATCACCGAGAAGCCCAGCCCGAAGCCGATGCCGGTATAAGTGGACTCCGAGAAGCGCGGCGTGCCCATATCGGCCATGTCGCCCTTGAGGTGGTTCATGGTCATGAGCTCGACCGTCTTGCGGCCGAGCAGGCGCACGCCGTCGAGCTCGCCCTTGTTGAGCATGAATTTGCAGAAGCGGAGATAGTCCGCCGCGGTCGAGACGAGGCCGCCGCCGCCCGAGTTGACCTTGCGGGGCGCCAGGTAGCGGCTCTTGGCCGGGTCGTCGATCAGGTCGAGCTTGCCGCCGGCGCCTGCCGAATAGTTGGCGGCGAAGCGCTCGTGCTTCTCCTTCGGCACGTGGAAGTCGGTATCGACCATGCCGAGCGGGTCGATCACTTTCTCCTTCAGGTACTTCTCGAAGGGCTGGCCGGAGATCACCTCGACGAGGTAGCCCAGCACGTCGGTCGAGACGGAGTAGTTCCACGCCTTGCCGGGCTGGGCGATCAGCGGCAGCTGCGCCAGCCGCTCGACCAGCTGCTTGAGGCTGGTGTCGGCGGTCTGGAAATCGACGCCGCCTTCCTTGGCGCGGTAAGCCGCATCGACGGGATTGCTCTCCATGAAGCCGTAGGTCAGGCCCGAGGTGTGGGTGAGCAGGTCACGGAAGTTGATCTCGCGCTCGGCCGGCACGGTCTCGATCTTGCCGCGGCTGCCGCCGACCATGACGCGCGGGTTGGCGAAGGCGGGGATGAACTTGGAGATCGGGTCGTCGAGCTGAAAGCGGCCCTCTTCGTAGAGCATCATGATCGCCGTCGAGGTGAGCGGCTTGGTCATCGAATAGATGCGAAAGATCGTGTCGGGCCGCATCGGCTTGTCGCGCGCCAGGTCGGCCTTGCCATAGACCTCGGCGAAGGCGAGTTCGCCCTTGCGCAGGACACAGGTGACCATGCCGGCGAGTTTTCCGCTGTCGACCCAGCCATGCATCCACTTGCGTACGCGGTCGAGCCGCGCTGCGGAAAGACCGACCTGTTCGGGGGTTACGAGCGGCAGCGTGTCCATGGCGATCCTCCTCGATAGGCCGCTAGACTAGCGCAGGACGGCGGGAGCGGACACGCCGGAAACGGGAGGGAGCAATGGCGAGATTGTGCGAAGGACGGGTGGCGATCGTGACCGGCGGCGCCCGCGGTGTCGGCCGCGAGCATTGCCTGATGCTGGCCGAGCACGGCGCCAAGGTCGTGGTCAACGACCTGGGCGGCGACCGCGCCGGCGCCGGCCAGGACATCTCGGCCGCCCAGCAGGTGGTGAACGAGATCAAGGCCAAGGGCGGCGAAGCGGTGGCCAACGGCGACGACGTCTCCGACTGGAACGGCGCCAAGCGCATGATCGACCAGGCGATATCGGCCTTCGGCAAGCTCGACGCCGTGGTGCTGAACGCCGGCATCCTGCGCGACCGCATGCTGGTCAACATGAGCGAGCAGGAGTGGGACGCCGTCATAAAGGTCCACCTCAAGGGCACCTTCGCCCCGGCCCGCCATGCCGCCGCCTACTGGCGCGATCAAGCCAAGGCCAAGGGTGGCCCGGTCGATGCCCGCATCATCACCACCACCTCGGTGTCGGGCATCTACGGCAACATCGGCCAGACCAATTACGGAGCCGCCAAGGCCGGCATCGCCTCGTTCACCGTCATCGCGGCGCGTGAACTCGCCCGCTACGGTGTCACCGTGAATTCGATCTCACCCTCGGCTTTCACGCGCATGACCGAAGACCTGCGCGAGTACACCGAGGAGGACAAGGAGACGCGCAGCCCGAAATGGATCGCGCCGGTCGCGACCTGGCTGGTGAGCGAAGAGAGCCGCGAGATCACCGGACGCGTCTTCCAGGCCGGCAACGGCCAGTTCGCCGTCGCCGAGGGCTGGCACAAGGGACCGGAGGCGAAGCCGATCCTCGACCCGCGCCAGGCCGGCAAGATCCTGACCGAACTGGCGAAGAAGGCGCGCAAGAACGCGGGCATGAACGGCCTCGACCTAGATTGATCATCAACAGGCGTACTCAGAGAATGACCAAGTGGGACCGCCGCAGCGTAATAGACGCCTGGAGGGTGTAAGCGGGGGCCGTGGGTCTGTTCTCGGCGTGGGTGGGCAGGTAGGCTCGATCGCCCCGCCTACCCGCAGCATCGGCATCGATCCTATGGCACCACCGGACTTCACGGCCAACTGGCGGTTCGTTGCCGGCATCTCCATCCTTGGCCTTGCCATGGTGCTGCCGCTCTGCGCGCTGCTGATTCCGTTGCTCGACCTGCCGGTGGCGCAATCGGCGTTGATCGCGGGCGCCCTCGTCGCCGGGGCGCCCGAGGTTCTCATGCTGCTGGCGGTGGCCCTGCTCGGCCGGCAGAACTTCGACCGCATCGTCGGGACTGCGAAGAAGTTTCTGTTCACGACCTTCTTCTCCACGCCGGTGTCCCGGGGGAGATATTACGCCGGGCTGGCGATCTGCCTCCTGAGCTTCATTCCGCTCTATGTCGCGGGCTACGTGCCGTCATGGATGCCGACGGACAATGGCCGGATCGTCCTCCTGGCGGCGGCCGACCTTGCCTTCATCTTCAGCTTCTTCATCATGGGCGGCGAGTTCTGGGAGAAGTTTCGCCGTCTCTTCGTCTGGGAGGGCAGGGTGTAAAGCGGCCTGTGCTCTTGTTGGCGCTGAGACGCGGCCCGCGGTCGGGTGTCGACATCGAGATGATCTCGTAGTTTGGGACGGCCAACCAGGAGGCGCCTCACGTTGGAGTGAAGTTCAGAGCTTTGCCAGTGTCTCCACGACCTTGGCCTGGGGCCAAGTCCAGCCCGAGGCGCTCTCGAAGGCGCGCATGGCGCGCAGCACGAGATGATCGGCACGCGGCGGGCCGATGATCTGCAGTCCGACCGGCAGTCCGGCCGGCGTGAGGCCGGCGGGCATCGAGGCGGCCGGCTGGCCGGTGAGATTGCAGGGCAGCGTGTAGGGTGCCCCCTTGGTCCAGCGCGGGAAGGCGTCCGAGTTGTAGAGTGTCTCGACCGGCGGCGCGGCCGTCGGCGTCACGGGCGCGAGCAGGAGGTCGAATTTCTCGTGCCAGAGAGCCAGGTCGCGCGCGAGCTTGGACTTCGCTTCGTAGGCCCTGGCGTAGTCGGCAAGCGTGATGGCAAGGCCCTTCTCGGCGGCAGCACGAAATCCGGGGTCGAGCTTGCTATGAAGCTGCGTCGGAATCTGGCGGAAGCGTGTGGCGAAGCTGCCGATCCACAGTGGCTCGAAGGAATTCTGGAGCGGCTCGATCAGCGGGCCGACATCCTCGACGTGGGCGCCGAGCTCTTCGAAGCGTTTCGCGGCAGCGGCGACCAGCGCGCGGACTTCCGCGTCGGCCGTCACGTGTCCGAAGCCGAGGCTGAGACCGATTCTGAGACCGCGCACGCCGTCCTCGAGACCGATCGTGTAGTCGCGCGGATCGGCCGGCAACGACCGCCAGTCGCGCGGATCGGGTCCGGCCAAGACGTTCAGCGCCAGTGCCGTATCACGCACCGTCCGCGACAGCACGCCTTGGCTGATGACGTCGGCGAAGGGTGAATCGGCGGGATGTTGTGCGATGCGGCCGTAGCTGGGCTTGAGACCGACCAGACCGGTATGGGCGGCCGGGATGCGGATCGAGCCGCCGCCATCGTTGCCATGATTGAAGGGATTGATGCCGGCGGCGGTGAGTGACGAGGCGCCGCCCGAGGAGCCGCCGGGCGAGTGCTTCAGGTTCCAGGGGCTGCGCGTCGTGCCTTGCAGCGGCGAATCGGTTAGCGCCTTCCAGCCGAACTCCGGTGTCGTGCTTTTGCCGAGAATGACGAGGCCAGCGGCGCGCAGGCGTCCGACGACGGGCGCGTCCTCGGCCGCGGGCGTTTCGTCGGTGGCGTGCGAGCCGTAGCGTGTCGGCCAGCCCTTGACGGGCGTCGTATCCTTGATCGACGTCGGCACGCCGTCGAGCGGCGACAGCGGCGTCCCCGTCTTCCAGCGCGTCTCCGAGGCTCTTGCCGCAACGCGCGCGCCATCGGCATCGATCACAACGAAAGCATTGAGATGTGGTTGCAGCTTTGATGCACGTTGCAGCATCGCGCCGACTGCATCGACGGGAGAAAGGGTTCCTCGAGCGTAAAGTGCTGTGAGTTCGGATGCGGAAATCCAGGTCAGAGGGAACTCAGACATGCGCTTTTCGTAGGTTTCCAATTCGCCGATTTGTATCAGACTGTTCGTAACGAGACAGTGTCGACTCTGACATCTCACAAGTCGAGAGCGTATTGAAGGAGTCCATCATGGAAAGCATCACGGCCTTCGTCGCCTGTGGCGCTGCTTTCGCCCTCAGCTACTATTTCGGCTATGACCGGGCACCTTCCACGTTCATTGCACTGATCTTGGGCGCGGTAAGCGGCATCGGCTTCGCAGTTGTTTTCTTCGCAGTGACGGTCGCAGTCGCGATCATGCTGCCGGGAACCTTCGATGCCCGGACGCTCGGCGTCAATTTCGCCCGGCTGCTGGTGCTGGCGCCGCTCGGTGCCGCGGCGATTGGCGCCCTCGCTCACCGTCACGCCATGGCCAGGATGCGCTTCTAGAGCGAAACGCCGCCCTTCCCGAAGACTGCCCGGCGACGCTAAGCTCCCCGGTAATCGGGGAGATGGCATGACCGAAGTGAAGCTCGGCGCCGCGACGGTGCGGCGCATTGAGGAGACTTACGAGCCCAATTTCGACGCCAAGGTCTTTTTCCCCGATTGGGACCCCGTCGTCGTGGACCGGCATGCGGGCTGGCTGATGCCCGCCCACTACGACAAGGACTCAGGCTTCCTGAAGCTCAGCGTCCATAGCTGGCTGCTCACGGTCGGCAGCAAACGCATCCTGATCGACACCTGCGTCGGCAATCACAAACCCAGGCCGCACCGGCCCAAGTGGCATCTCATGGAGACCAAATACCTCGAGCGGCTGGCGGCGGCCGGCGTGAAGCCCGACGAGGTCGACATGGTGATGTGCACCCATCTGCATGTCGATCATGTCGGCTGGAACACGCAACTCGAGAACGGCAAGTGGGTGCCGACCTTCAAGAACGCCAAGTATGTGTGGAGCCGCGCCGACTACGAGCACTACCTGAAGATTGACAGTGATCCGAAGACCGGCCCGGCCAACGCCGGCTCGTTCCGCGACTCGGTATTGCCGGTGGCCGAAGCCGGCCTGATGCAGATGGTCGACGGCGCCGCCCAACTCGACGAAAACATGAGTGTGACGCCGGCGCCTGGCCACACGCCCGGCACCATCGCCATAAAGTTCGAATCGAAGGGCGAGAAGGCGCTGTTCTGCGGCGACATCCTGCACCACGCGCTGCAGGTCTATCATCCGGAATGGAACAGCTTCGCCTGTGCCGAACCGGTCGGCGCGCGCAAGAGCCGGCGTGAGGCGCTGGAGCATTGCGCCGGTACCGGTGCCCGGCTGATACCGTGCCATTTCGGCGCGCCGTTCACCTGCCACATCGATCACAAGGGAAGCGGGTTCGTGCCGCGCTTCCAGGACAACTTCTAGAAGGGGAAGCAGATGATCTACGAATTGCGAGTCTACAAATGCGTGCCCGGCCGCCTGCCGGCGCTGCTCAACCGTTTTGCCACCATCACGCTCAAGCTGTGGGACAAGCACGGCATCAAGCAGGCCGGGTTTTGGACGACGCTGGTTGGTGAATCGAACCAGGAGCTCTATTATCTGCTCGCATGGGAGTCGCTCGCCGACCGCGAGAAGAAGTGGAATGCCTTCGCTGCGGATCCGGAATGGCACGCCAAGCGCGCCGAAACCGAGAAGGACGGCGCCATCGTCGCCAACGTCTCGAACCAGTTCCTGGCGCCGACGGCCTTCTCGTCGGTGAAGTGATCGGCAGAGGTTCGATCCGATCAGCCGCCTGGCGGCTCCGACCGGAAGCTTGCGCTCGGGGATTTGTGTTACGCTTCTCCCATCCAGGGAGGAAGTAAGTGCAGCGTAGAACATTCGTGAATACAGGAGCGGTCGCCGCTCTCGGATCGTTGGCCGGCTTGCCGGCATGGGCTCAGAAGATCGGCGGCGACGCACGCATCCTCTGCGGTTTCCCACCAGGCGGGACTGCAGATCTCCTGTGCCGGATCCTGGCCGATGCGACCAAGGCGGAGATCGGCCAGAACGTGATCGTCGACACGAAGACCGGCGCCAGCGGCTTCATCGCCAACGAGAACGTCGCCAAGGCCGCCCCCGACGGGCGGACTGTCGGGCTGGCCGCCATGGCCGCGATGTGCGTCTCGCCGGTGATGCCGGGCCAGAAGCTGCCCATCAACGTGGATGCCGATCTGACGCCGATTGCCAACATCGCCGGTGTCTACAATATGCTGGTGTTCGGCAAGCAGGTGCCATTCCGCACGGTGCCGGAATTGATCGCCTACGCCAAGGCGAACCCCGGTAAGCTCACCTATGCCTCGGCGGGCAACGGCACGTCACAGCACCTGGCTGGCGAACTGTTCAAGAAGATGGCCGGCGTCAATATCGTACACGTGCCCTATCGCGGGGGCGCGCCGGCGATCCAGGACATCGTCGCGGGTAACGTCCAGATCATGTTCGGTAACATGCCGGAGTTTCTCGGTCAGATTGCTGGAGGCAACCTGATCCCGATCGCCTTCGGCTCGCCAAGGCCTTCGCCGCTGTTTCCAAACCTTCCATTGATGTCGAAGTTCTTGCCAGGCTACGAGGTGGTCAACTGGTTCGCCATCTTCGGACCGAAGGGTCTGCCGGCCGATCTGATCGATTTCTGGAACAAGGCGCTCCGGGCGGCGGTTGCCAAGCCCGAGGTGCAAAAACGATTCCTCGAAAGTGGTATGGACACGGTGATTGGTTCGCCCGCCCAATTGAAGGCGACCATTGTCGCCGATCGCAAGAAGTGGGCGGAGGTCATTCAGTCGGCCGGGATGCGGGCGGACTGAGCGGGCGCGGAGCGCGGCATGCCATTGGCAGATACCGTGCACGGGGCGTTGCACTACGACGTCGTCGAGCAGGTTGCGCCATGGCAGACGGAGAGCGACCCGATCCTGTTCCATCACGGTATCGGCGCGAGTGCCGGCCTCTGGGCGGGGTGGTGGCCGGCACTTGCCGACCGCTACCGGCTCGTGGCCTTCGACATGCGGGGCTGTGGTCGTTCTCACATTCCGTCGGCGGACTTCAAGTGGTCGCTCGACCTGCTGGTCGACGACCTGTTCGCGGTCGCCGATGCGGCCGGTCTGCAGCGCTTCCATCTCGTGGGCGAGTCAATTGGCGGTACGGTGGCGCTGGCGGCGACCCTGGCGCGGCCGGAGCGGATCGCCACCCTCACCGTCACCAACGGTGCGCATCTCGGCGCCTCGATCCAGCGCGTCGAGACCTGGCGGCGCCGGCTCGACGAGGGCGGTGTGAAGGCATGGTCGGACGCCTTCATGTCCGACCGCTTCCACGACGATGCTCTGTCGCCAGGGCGGCGCGCCTGGTTCGCGGCACAGCAGGAAAAATGGCCACGTGACTCCATTCTCAATGCTCTCGGCGTGCTGGTCGGCACTGACCTAACGGTCCGCCTGCGCGAGATCCACTGTCCGACCTTGCTGCTGCATCCCGACGGTAGCCCGTTCATCCCGGTCCCTATCATGGCTGAATTGTATCGACACCTGCCCGACGCCGAGCTCAACGTCATCGGGCGTTCGCGGCATGGACTGCCTTATTCTCACGCCGATCGGTGTGCGATGCTGTTGCGGGCCTTTCTCGACTCCCGACAGGCCGGCTGATATCGATTCGCTGATCGGTCCGGGTTTGGATGGAGCATTTCGAGAGGAAATCATGAGACGCGTGCTGGTCGCAGTCGCTGCCCTGGTGATCGTCTTTTCGTCGTCGACAGGCTTTGCCCAGGAAAAGCTCACGGTCTGGTGGGAGACGGGATTCTACAAAGCCGAGGACGACGCGCTCCTCGTCGCGATCAAGAAGTATGAGGCCAAGACCGGCGTTAGGGTCGAACTGTCCCAGTACGGCGTCCAGGACATCATCGCAAAGCTGGATGCGGCTCTTGCTACCGGCTCGCCTCCCGACGTCGCCTATGCCGACGCGCTCGATATGCAGGTCGCCGGCAAGTGGGCATTCGACGGCAAGCTCGAGGACATTTCCGACCTTATCGAGCCCTTGAAGAGTCGCTTCGCGCCCAACACGGTCGAGACGGTCCTTCTCAACAATGGCAAGACGGGGAAGAAGGCCTACTACGCCTTCCCGCTCCGGCAACAAACCCTGCAGATTCTGTACTGGAAGGACATGCTGGGGGTCGCCGGTTTCAAGGAAAGTGATATCCCCGGCACCTGGAGAGACTACTGGTCGTTCTGGTGCGACAAGGTGCAGCCCGGCTACCGAAAGGTCGCCCCGGGCAACGTCGTCGCCGTCGGCCGGCCGATGGGCGTGGAGTCGAGCGACTCGTTCTGGTCGTTTCTGAGCTGGGTCGATGCCTATGGCGTGAAGCTGGTCGATGATTCGGGCAAGTTGCTGGTCGACGATCCCAAGGTGAAGGCAGGCCTTGTCTCGGCGTTGCGCGACTACACAGCTCTCTATGTGAAGGGCTGTACGCCACCGTCCTCGGCGACGTGGAAGGATTCCGACAACAAAGACGCTTTCGATGGCCGATCGGTCGTGCTGACGCACGACCTCGCGATGTCGATCGTCACCAAGTGGCTCGACGTTGCCAACAATGCGGCGTTGACCGCCGAACAGCGTGCCGTCGGCCGCAAGGCCTACGACCAGCTGATTGCAAGCGCCGGATTTCCCGCGAAGCCGGACGGCTCGCCGATGGTCTACCGCACTTCGGTGAAGGTGGGCGTCATTTTCCTGGAGTCGAAGAACAAGAAGCGTGCCCGGGAGTTCGTGAAGTTCGTGCTCGAAGAGGAGAACCTGCGGCCTTACATCGAGAGCGCCCTCGGGCGCTGGTTCCCGGTGACCAAGGCGAGCCAGGAAAGCCCGTTCTGGAAAGCCGACAAGCACCGCGAGGCGGTGTATGACCGCTTCAAGGCGGGCACGGTGCCGTTCGAATTCACGAAGAACTACAAGTTCACCACGCTCAACAGCGAGAACGTCTGGGCGAAGGCGATGAACCGCGTGGCGACTGACAAGGTGGCCGTCGAGCAGGCGGTCGACGAACTGATCGCCAGCATCAAGAAAATAGTGAACTGAGCGTGCTCCCGGCTGTCGGACAGGCACGCGCCCGGGGCGCTACCGGGCGCTCGCTTCGGTATATTTGAGCTGACGGCCTCGACGGCGGATGGAAGGGCGACAATGGGCGCGCGCAGGCGTTGGGTTTGGCAGGTGGCGCCTTTTTGCTGTCGTCGTCGGACTGGTCGTAGCGGGTCCAATGCCGTCGGGGTTGGCGGCGATGCTGTCCGTTCTCGGGCTCGTTGTGTTGAGGGCCGCGGTGTTCTCCTCCGTTCATCATGCCGATGTCATTGCGCACCGCCTGGGGGAGCCCTACGGAACGCTGGTGCTGACCGTCGCCGTCACGGTGATCGAGTTGGCGCTGATCCCTGGCGATCATACTGGCCGGCAAAGGCCAGCCGGGTTTCGTCCATCTTGTCCTGTTCGTGACCTTTGTCTTCCTGATTTTCGTCCCGTGATGGCGGCCTCATTTCGGGTGCGATCGCCAGTACCCTTGCCCGCCGCCGGCATTCGCGCGAAGAACGGCAGAACCAACCGGGGGAATGCCTGTCATGACCGATACTTTCGACGATCAGATCTTCGCTGAACTGCGCAAGATCGACACGCCCACCATCACCAACGTGGTAGCAACCTATCCCAAGAACCCGCTCTGCCTCGGGCTCTACAACCCCTGGACGGAGAACTGGTACACCGACACTTCGATCCGCTGCATCTATCCCGAGATGGGCGCGATCGTGGGTCACGCCGTGACCTGCGTCTACGGCCTGCCCGATCCGAACTATGCCGGCCGGCTCTCCTTCATGGATGTGGTCGACGCGCTCGATGCGATGAACAAGCCGACCATCCTGGTGATCCAGCAGAAATGGCCGCCCGAGCTGATGAACAAGGCCGGCCTCGCCGGCGAGATGATGATCAGCTCCATGATGGCGGTGGGCTGCGTCGGCATGCTCTCGAACGGCCCGTCGCGCGATGTCGACGCCATCCGCAAGCTGAACTTCCAACTGCTGCTGGGCGGCGTCACGGCCGGCCATGGCGAGATGGCGGTGCAGTCGGTCAATGTGCCGGTCTCGGTCGGTGGCATGGATGTGGCGCCGGGCGATCTGATCCACATGGACGAAAACGGCGCCGTGAAGTTTCCGCCGAAGCACGCACCTGCGATCCTGAAGAACGCGCGCGCCATGCTCGACGACGAGGCGGCGCGGCTCGTGCTCCTGCGCAAGGCGAAAACGGCGGCCGAGGTGCGGGCGGCCTCGTCGGGCGGCGCCTACACGCCGAAAAAGGGCTGATCGCAAGCGCCGCGAATTCGTGTAAAACGACGGAATGTCTCCCGGCGGCATAGTGACCTCCGACCGTCCCGTGCGCTGGGGGCTGGCGGCAAAACTGTTCGCGACCCTGATCCTGCTGGGCGCGGTGGCGGTCCTGATCACCGGCGTGCTGGGCTATGTCCGCGCCC
This sequence comes from Reyranella sp., assembly GCA_030684475.1. Lineage (GTDB taxonomy): Bacteria > Pseudomonadota > Alphaproteobacteria > Reyranellales > Reyranellaceae > Reyranella. The sequence goes on from JAUXWB010000269.1 coordinate 11,380, forward strand.
GCGAGGCGCTCGAGCAGACGATCTTCAACCAGCTTACCGCGGCGCGCGAGGCCAAGTCGCACCAGGTCGCGATCTACTTCCGCAGCCTGCGCGCCGAACTCAGGCTGCTCGCGGCCTCCAAGATGGTCGTCGATGCCACGCGCGGCTTTCGCGACGCCGTCGACGAACTCGGCCGCACCGAGGTGCCACCCGACGTCCGCCAGCGCGTCGTCGACTGGTACAACAGCCACTACATGCCCATGGTGCGCCGCCTGCTGGGCAAGGATACGCCGCTCGACGAGTTCCTGCCCGTCGGATCGGCGCCCTACTTCCTGCAGGACCGTTACGTCGTCGCCAACCCCCACCCCGAGGCGAGCCGCAAGCTCCTCGACGATGCAGGAGACGGTAGTGCCTACAGCAAGGTGCACGCCGCCTTCCATCCGCTGATGCGCACGGCGGCGACGACGCTCAGCCTCTACGATTTCATGCTGGTCGACACGCGCAGCGGCCGCATCGTCTATTCGGTCGACAAGGAGCCGGATTTCGCTACGTCGCTGCGTGCCGGGCCTTATCGCGAATCCAACCTCGCAGCCGGTGTCGCGCGTTGCGCTGCCGCGCCCGATCCCTCGACCACCTGCCTCGAGGATTTCTCCGCCTACATGCCATCGAACGGCGCGCCGACGGCGTTCCTGTCCGCGCCCGTGATCGAACATGGCCAGGTGATCGGCGTACTGGTGGCCGAGCTGTCAATAGAGGAGATCGACAACATCCTGACCGGCGGCCGGCGCTGGCAGCACGAGGGGTTCGGCGCTACCGGCGAGACCTATCTCGTCGGCCCCGACTTTCTCATGCGCTCGAGCTCCCGCATGTTCTTCGAGGACCGCGACCAGTACTACGCCGAGCTCAGGGCCAGCGGCGCGTCCGACAAGGACGTCGAGGCCATCCGCCGCTACGACACGCCGGTGCTGCACCAGCACGCCGACACGCGGGCCACGCGCGCAGCCATCGGCGGCGTCGAGGGTACCGGCGAGATCGACGGATATCGCGGCATCCCGACGCTCGCTTCCTGGGGCCCGGTCCGGATTTCGGGGGTCAAGTGGGGGTTGGTGTCCAAGGTCGACGCTTCCGAGGCTTTCGCGCCGGTCTACCGGCTGGAGCGCGACCTCATGATCGTGGGCGCGGTGGCGCTGCTGGTGGTCGGCGTGATCGGCGCCTGGCTGGCCAGCTCTCTGCTCGGGCCGTTGCGCGAGCTTACCGCCGGCGTGAAGCGCTTCGCCGCCGGCGACTACGACGCCAAGGTGACGGTCCGCACGCGCGACGAGATCGGGCAGCTCTGCCTCGCTTTCAACGGCATGGTCGACGAGCTGCGCGAGAAGAATGTCGTGATCGAGGGCAAGAATCGCGAGAACGAGGAGCTTCTTCTGAACGTCCTGCCGGCACCGATCGCCAACCGGTTGCGCGGCGGCGAGCAGCGTATCGCCGACGGCTTCGCCGAGGTCACGGTTGCTTTCGCCGATCTGGTGGGGTTCACCGCGCTGTCCTCGGAGATGCCGCCGCAGGAAGTCGTGACGCTGCTCAATGGGCTGTTCACGCGTTTCGATGTTGCGGCCCACGAATTGGGCATCGAGAAGATCAAGACCGTGGGCGACGCTTACATGGCGGTCTGCGGTCTGCCCGTGCCGGTGGCCAACCACGCCGAGCGCATGGTGCGCATGGCAATCCGCATGGTTCACATCACGCGCGAGCATGCGCTGGAGCACCAGGTCTCGATGAAGCTGCGGGTCGGCATCAACAGCGGTCCCGTGGTGGCCGGCGTCATCGGCAAGAGCAAGTACATCTACGACCTGTGGGGCGACACGGTAAATCTTGCCAGCCGCATGGAATCGGGCGGCATCCCCGACTCGATCCAGGTCACGCGCCCGGTTTACGAGAAGCTGCAGGGCCTGTTCGCCTTCGAATCGCGCGGGTCGATCGAGGTCAAGGGCAAAGGCAGCATCGAGGCCTGGCTCCTGAGGCTTTAGGAGCCAACGTGACGCACCGCCCTTGTCGATCGTCCGACGCTCCCCCACTGTAGGCGGCGTGACGAAAGCAGCCGGGAGACCAGTTCGTGCCGAACCAGTCCGCCAAGATGGATCTTGCGAATCTCCTGATCAGGAAGGCGGGCCTGATTCGCACTGTCCGTGACGAATTGGCCAAGCAGGGCGTGGTCTACTGGAACGGGTTGAGCGAGATTCTCGACGCCATCGAGCGTGCACGCAGCGAGGAGCCCGAGGAGGGGGGCGGATGACCCTGGGCGATCTGACGCTCGTCTACCTGGCCTGCGGCGCGGCCACCTTGCCCCTCAGCATCGTGGCTCTTCGGTTCGTCGTTTCGCTGTCGGCAACCGATGGGGAATCACGCGAAGTCGATCGAGTGTTCGACCGCGCCATCGATCTTTCGGTCTTTCTGTGGATCGTCGGCGGCCTGGCTTTCTATTTCTGTGCCGCGTACATCGAGCGCCGGAAGCCCTGTGGCGAGCAGCGCACCAACCAGTTGACCGTCGAGTGCCGCCGGCAACTCGGTGCCGCCTATTCTCCGGCTATCGTGGACGGGATGCTCGGGCGCGCCGTTGCAGACGCCATGTCGCGCGCTAGTTCCGCGCCTCGCCGCGGGCCAGCATGACGTAGCGCATGGCCTTGTCATCGTTGTCCTTCAGCATCGCCGTGGTCACCCGGGGATCCTGGTAGGGATTGACCATGGCGATGAGCCGGTTTGTCTCGGGCATGCAGGACAGGGAAACCGCCTTGGCGATGGTGTTGATATCCGGCTCGCCGCTGACCGACGGGGCAGCATTCTTGGCGAGGCAAACGTCCCGCGCCTCATAGGCCCGCTCGATCCGCCCGGTCAGCCGGGGATCGCTATATCCAGAACCCTTGAGCATCGAGGCGGAATTACAGGCACCCAGCGACAACACGAGGGTTGCGAAGATCGCTTGAGTCGACTGTCGCAAGAAATTCATCGGTGCATTATCCACGCTCTCGACTTTATCCCATCGGCTCCGTCCAATCCATCAATCGATGGCTGCTGGTTCCGGTTCAAGCGCTAGCCACGAGCCTTGAGCACATACAGCGTCGCCCGCTGCTCCGTGTCATTGCGGATCGCTTCGACGACCTTCGGGTCCCGGTCGACATTGGTTGCAGCGATGAGCCGGTCGGTCTCGGGCGCGCAGGACAGGGAGACAGCCCGGGCGATGCTGGCAACGTCCGAACCGCCGCCCGCGGACGGGACGGCATTCTTGGCGAGGCAGGCGTCCCTGGCCTGATAGAGTTCCTTTATCCGGGCAACCTTGATCGGATTACTGTACTCGTTGCCTTCAAAGATGTAGTCGCGGCTGCAGGCTGTCAAAGAGCAAGCCGTCAAAGACAGGGCGAGAACGGCCATTGCGACCCGCTTGGATGGTCCCAGTCGTTTCATCGGCGGGTCGCTCACGCTTGTTCCGAGGTCCAGGTCATCAAAAAGGGCTGGCGGACCCGGCGAGATTCGAACTCACGACCTCTGCCTTCGGAGCTAAAATCTACGACCTTCGCCGCTCTACGATATCTTACGCTATAGCGCGCTACAGTGCTGAGAACAAAGGAAAAAGTTGACGTCGCCGCCGCCGTCCATACGATGAGGATGCCGCCGATTTTCTTCCAACTGCTTCCGTGGCGCTTCCGCGGAAGCAACCGTCAGCTGGGTTGTTGGCATGGTCAGTCTCACTAAACGGGTCATCGACGCGGCTGAGACAAGGCCAGTCGAGTACTTCATCTGGGACGATGCTCTTCCTGGCTTTGGCCTTCGTGTCTTCCCATCCGGCAAGTGCAGCTATCTCGTGCAGTATCGAGCGGGTGGCCGCACCCGCCGATATGCGATTGGTCTACACGGGATCTGGACACCCGAGACGGCTCGACGCGAGGCGCGAATACTCCTTGGGCGCGTCGCCCAGGGCGATAACCCAGCGGAGGAAAAGCGACTCGATGCAAGGTCGATGACCGTCAAAGAGCTCTGCGAGCGTTATCTTGCAGATTGCGAACGGGGCCTCATTCCCGGCAAGAAAGGCCGACCAAAGCGGCCGTCCACATTGGCAATTGATCGGAGCCGGATCAACCGGCACATCATTCCGTTGCTCGGGAATCGCAGGGTCAAGGACCTTACCTCCAGTGACATCACGCGCTTCCTTCGCGATGTTGCAGAGGGAAAGACCAAGATCGACGTGAAGACAGGAAGGCGAGGCAGGGCCATCGTACGCGGCGGCATTGGGACCGGAGCGCGAGGCGTCGGCTTGCTCGGCGGCATCTTCACATACGCGATCCGTGAAGGAGTGATCGAGAAGAATCCGGCGCACGGTATTCGTAAAGTTGCCGATGCCGTGCACGATCGGCGCCTGTCTGACCGAGAGTATCGCGTGCTCGGCGAGATCCTCACTGAAGCGAGCACTGACGCACAGTTCAAAATGGTGACGAAAATGATTCGCGCCATGGCGCTCACAGGCAGTCGGCGCGGAGAGATCATCAATCTGATGGGACTTGAAGTCGACGTGGAGCGCAGTTGCTTCCGGCTCCAGGACAGCAAGGAGGGCGCGTCGATCAGGCCGATTGGGCTACCGACTATAGAGTTACTAGACCCACTTCTTCCCGAAAACGAGGCGGCATTTGTCTTTCCCGGTACGGAAGAGGGCAAACCGCTCGCCGGGTTTCCGAAGCTCTGGAAGAAGCTTCTTGCTGGCACTCCGCTCGCCGACATCACACCTCACGTTCTTCGCCATAGCTTTGCAAGCGTAGCGAACGACCTCGGATTTGCCGAAGCGACGGTCGCCGCTCTTCTTGGCCATTCCCGCGGCACCGTGACCAGCCGATACATTCACACTATCGATACGGCTCTTGTGATGGCTGCGGATGCGGTCTCGAGCTACATAAATGGCCTCCTCAGTGGGAGGGTGTTCGCGCGTAGCTCCTATTCTCTCGACAGGCTATCCAGGCGGGCGGCGCTTGACCGACTGTTCGGCGAACAGCGCCAATCCACGGCTACTAACGAACAGCGCCTCGCTGCGTGACATGCTTGCGGCAGAACTTCGAAGCGCTGAGCTACACAATCGAAGCGCGGCAAGTCATCGAAGAACTTCACTCCATCTCGAGCGAATATCGCTAAGAATATAGAGAAAATCGCCGGTATCGACGATCTGGCGTGGCACGCTGCCGATGTCATAAACCCGTACGCCGACGCCGTCGTCATTGACGAATACGACCCGGCCTGAATATCCTGCCAAATAGACTCCATCTGTCTTTGCTGCGTAGGCGGCATATATCCAGTCGGATGTGTAGTGGCCCGCTTCAGGCTAGGAAGTGATCTGGAACATTGGACCGTCAAAGTCGAAGATGTCAGACTATGCAATGAGCTAGCTGTGCTCCTCGGCCTGTCTCAAAATCGTGTTCCCAAAAGGAGTGTCGGTTCGACCCCGACCACCGGCACCATTTTATCAGTTGCTTATCGATGCCTAGTAGCCAGTAAACCGCGGATGGCACCGCATCAGTAAGCTGACGACTTACGCTTGAGAAGAAAAATGAAAGAACGATTTGAAGGGGAGGGTGCCTCGCATCTACTTGATGCTGTCACGCGCCAGGAATTGGTAGATGGCAATGCCGAGATCGCGAATGAGCTGATCGCGGCAGGCGAGTTGTGCGAATTCAAACAGGGTGAGTATATCGTCCGCCAAGAAGGAGAAGACGACGACGTCTATCTTCTTGTTGCTGGCGTTGTCGCCATCGTGGTCAATGGCAACAACATCGGCACACGCAAGGCGCGCGAGCATGTTGGCGAAATGGCGGCTGTCGAGCCAGCGCAAAAGCGTTCTGCCGATGTCGTCGCCAGTGAAACTGTTGTAGCCTTGAAAGTCAGCAGTGCCCGTTTTCGCGCGATCTGCGAAAAGCACCCGAGAATCTGGCTCGCGCTTGCGCGTGAGTTGTCCCGTCGGCTGTATGCGCGCAACAAGCTCATCCCGACGCCCAATGAGAATCCATCGCTATTCATTATCTCGTCATCAGAAGCACTAGAGGTCGCCCGCCAGGTGCAGCTTGGCCTGAAACATGATGTGCTAGCGACGGTTTGGACGAACGGGGTATTCTTCGCAGGCGGTTACCCGCTTGAATCTCTGGAGAACGCGGTTGCGACGTCCGATTTCGCGGTTGCGATCGCGCAGGCCGATGACATCGTCGAATCGCGTGGCACGACTGCGCCGACTTTGCGTGACAACGTTCTTTTCGAGCTTGGCCTTTTCATGGGCAAACTTACGCGCTACCGCACCATCCTTGTTCATCCGAAAGTCGCCGGGCTGAGGCTTCCTTCCGACCTGCAAGGACTCAATATGATTTCATATCAACCGGGAACCGGGGGCGATTTGGCGCTCCGCCTCGCGCCGGTCTGCACCGAGATCGCCGGCCTCGTGAAGAGGCTTGGGGTTCACAAGCTCATCGATTGATGAACCGTCGCGCAAGCCGAACGATAAAGTTTCCGCTTTTCGTCACCGGTGCATTTTCCACTTCAACGTCTACAAAATCCGGTGTCGTGTAAGGTCGGAACAACATCGCGCTGAGCTTGAGCATGTTCCAGCGTGTCAGCCGAGGAATGACCAGCACAAGAAAATTGACGCCGACATTTGGGTCCTCCACGATGGACTGCATCGTCGCCATGTCTTCGCGGCTGGGCAGGGGCTCGAAGCTGGGATGGGAATGCCACTCGCCCATATAGTTGAAGCGCGCATAGTCATTTCCGGTACGCGCGAAGAAATCATCGAGCTGCCTTTGATGCTGCGCAGGGTCGCGTACGAAGTGCACCGCTGAGCCGCCGGATGTCTGCACCGTTGCTTCTACGACACGAAACGTTTCACCTTCGACATGCTCCCCAAGAAGTAGACCACCGATCTCCCGGCGCCTTGCATCCTTGAGATCAAGCCGCAGGCGCTGAAGGATCGATTGAGGTAGCAGCAGTTTCATTCCTCATCTTTTTCAGTAGTTCGATTAACCGTGCTGCTTCTTCGTAAGCGATGTTCTCAGGCCACGGCCTTGAGATTGGGCGTAGCGGGATAGGTCCATGGCAGGAGTTCGTCGAGGCGGCTGTTGGGGTGACCGTCGACGATGCGGGTGATGACGTCGGCCAGGTAGGCGTACGGCTCGACG
>JAUXWB010000275.1 GCA_030684475.1 Reyranella sp.
GACGACGTCCAACGCCGACGCCGTTCAGGGCCTGAAAGAACCGTAACTGTCGCCATATGTGCCCGCTAACTCGCCAATCAACGGGCGCATAGTTCTCACGCGCGGGCGCTGACGAAAAGGCGGCCTAAACCGGACGCGTACAGTCATTTCGAGACAATGGTCAGTGCATTGGAAACACTGGGCGCCCTAACCGATGACGACAAAACGGAACAACTCATCAAAGCTGCACAAGAACAAATCGATGGCGCGATCGAACGTCTAGCCGAGCGCAAGGCGGAGCGCGATATGCCAGACGACGATGAGAATGACGATGATGACACCGACTGGGCGGAAGTCTTTGCGGTATCGCAGAAGGAAGAACAGGCTGGCACACCCTCTGAAGCTAAAGGCGTTCGATCAATCTTTAACGACGTCGACGAGTAAGCTCCTAACCGACGTGTTGCAAACACCTCCAGTACGTGATCGCTCTCCAAAATAATGCCGTTTGGGTTCGAGACCGATCGCTATTGCGGCCTTGATGTCAAAAGATCGATGTCAGCGACATAGGTATCACTGACACGTAGCTCTGCAGAAAAATCGTCATGACTGACTCCCGTGGGTTGACGCGACAGCCTCTTAGACGGTGCTACTCCTGCGTTCCCTTCGGCGAGATCTTCCGCTCGAACCTGAGCAAGAACATTACTCCTCACACCCTGAAACACACGCACGACATTGATTTCTCTACCGCGGACCTGAATGGGCCGAGGAAGATCGAGTAAAGTCTCTCTACCGGAGAACATTCCTTCAGTCTTACTTCTCTGGCTAGACGCCCTTGACTCGAGTTCGTCCTTTGCAAGTTCTTTGCGTTTGGCGACGAACGCTTTTCGTTCATTGTCGCGCTTACCAGCTGTTGGTCGAGTATCCGGCTTGATGCCTAGAGGAGAGGCTACTGCTTCAGATGAGATTCGATAGCCAGCCAAACGAAGACTCGTTGCTAATACAGATCGCGAAATCGTATTCTCAGCCTCTTCGATGTCTTTGGCCTGAACACTGAACGCCTTTTGTCGCTTGGCTGGCGGATCAATTATCTTGAGGCTGGATTTTTCTCCGCTCAATTCGTGGGCGACAACGACACCGCAGGCGAGCCGTTGGCCAGAGTAACCTGGTGGAAAGATGATCGTATTTTTTTGGGCTCTCGCGCCACTGAGTTTACTTCTTCGTCTTCCAAACAGCTGCACATCTCGGTAATCGGTGCTGGTTTGCGTTCCTTTACATTCGATGATGTGCCAAATGCCATTCGTATCCAAAGCTACAAAATCGGGAGACTTGTTCGGCCCCCGCTTACCCGTTTTCTTCGCCGTCGCTCCAATTGACGAGGCGATCCGCCTGATGAAGTAACGCCCATCACAAACCATAGACAGCTTCAACTTTTGCGCTAACCAGAACATTGGGATGCCCATCCCGAAATCGTCGCTGAGAATGGTTTTTTGATGAGCATCGAGGGCAAAAAAGTCCTCTGAGATTCTTAGATCATCCGTACTTGTAATTGCGTTTAGGTATCTGACCCAGGCCCAGTACTCACTAAGCGAGATTCCACTACTTGTCGGTGGCGTAGTTAGGAAACCTATCAGCAGTAGCATCGCCGGAACGTTGACAGACGACGTTGCGCCCCCCGTTAAGAAGCTTAGGGGAATCTGCGGTCCTTTGCCTGGCTCTGGCCAAGTACTGTGATCTATTTCGATATTGATTCTCTTGTCCAATACGCCCCCCATTGCATCTCTTGATGCTTGCGCACTTTATAGTAGTGTTGGAGCTCAAAGGTGAGCGTATTCTCCGGGCCCAGCATCTCTCTCGTCCCGCCAATTGCGCGCAAAGTAGCATTACTTGCCGTCTCGCTTGCCCAGCAGACCTAAACAACTGCGCTTGACCGCCGCGGATTACGTGCGATCGATGAGCGGCTACAGCCGCGCAGGCGAAGCGAATGAGAAAGATGACCACAACAGACACCTATGACGTCCTCATCGTCGATGGCGGCGCCGCCGGCGTCGGCGCCGCGAGGACCGGCGCCCGCGTCGGGCTGGTCGAGGCCGCCGGCTGCCTGGGCGGCGCCGGCACGATGCGCAACGTGCTGACCTATTGCGGCCTCTACACCTTGGGCGACGCGCCGCATCAGGCCGTCTCGGGCGTTGCCGACGACGTGCTGGCCAAGCTCCGCCGCTGGGGCGCCGTGACGCCGCCCCGGCGCCATCGCGGCGTCTTCGTGGTGTTCGATCCGGAAGCGGCCAAGCGCGCCCTGGACGAAGTCCGCGCCGAGGCCGGCGTCGAGGTCCTGCTGCACGCGTTCGTCATGGGCGCGGACCGCAAGGACAACGAAGTCGCGCGGGTCCGCTTCGCCGACCATGCCGGCGTTCACCAGGTCGAGGCCAAGGCCTTCGTCAATGCGAGCGGCGACGGCGACCTCGCCTTTTTCGCCGGCGCTTCCACGCGCTACGGCAACGACGGTGCAGCAAACCTCGGCACGCTGGGCACGAGGTTCGGCGGCGTGGCCCCCGGGGCGGATGTGTCGGCGGCCGCGGTCACGGAGGCGATCCGGAAGGCAAAGGCGCTCCCGGCCGCTTGACCTGCATCAAGGGCTGCCGCATGCGAAGGGACTAACCAGCGGCATCGGGCCACCCGGGAGATGAAATGTTCGCGACAATTCGGGCGATTGCCCTCGGCGTCTCGGTCGCCGCCGCGTTTTCAGGCGGCCCGGCGCAAGCCCAGACCGCCGATCCCCTGCAGCTGAAATTGTGCGACGGCCGCGGCAATGTGCCGGACGACGTCCAGATCAGCGCCTGCACCCAGGTCATCAAGTCCGCCCCATCCGATGCCGCCGTTCTCAACACCGCCCACTTCTATCGCGGCCTGACCTACGCCCAGACCGGCCGCTGCAAACTCGCCATTCCCGACTTCACGGCCGCCATCAAGTACGATCCCAAGGACTCCGACGCCTACTGGTCGCGCCACGTGTGCAAGCAGGCGCTGGGCGACGCGGCCGGCGCGGCCGCCGACAAGAAGGCGGCCAAGGCGATCGATCCCCGGATCGAGGAGCAGTGGATGCCGTGACCGGGGGCCGCGGGGCGGAAGACGCCGGCTCTTTACGCGACGACGCACAGGCTGCAGTCTTTCGGCCCGGATCCTCAACCTGCAAAGAGAGCGCCATGACGGCCGACCCCATCAGCCACCGGAGTTATGTCAGCTACATCGACAAGAGCCGCGAATACTACGCGGCCTCCGGCTACGACCGGCCGTACCGCTGGCCGCGCTACGCCGACGTGCCCTTTGCGCGGCTGGAAAAGCCGCTGTCGCAATGCCGCATCGGCGTGGTGACGACGGCCGACCGGGCGCCCGGCCCGGCGCCGCGCGCCACCAAGCTGTTCACCGCGCCCAACAGCGCGGGCGGCGGCCTGTTCACCGAGAAGTCGTGGGACCGCGAAGCCACCCACACCGACGACCCGGAAACCTACCTGCCGCTGGCGCGCCTGGCCGAGCATGTTGCGGCCGGGCACGTGGGCTCGCTCAGCCCGCGCTTCTACGGCGTGCCCACGGACTACAGCCAGCGCCTCACCATCGAGCAGGACGCGCCGCAGATCGAACGCTGGATGCGCGAGGACGGCGTCGATATCGCTCTCCTCGTTCCGCTTTGACCCGTCTGCCACCAGACCGTGAGTCTGGTCGCACGACATCTGGAAGCGGCCGGCATTCCGACGGTGATCGTCGGTTCCGCCCGCGACATCGTCGAGGAGTGCGGCGTGCCGCGCTTCCTGTTCGTCGATTTCCCGCTGGGCAATCCCTGCGGCAAGCCGTGGGATGCGAAGATGCAATACGCCATCGTGGGCGGCGCGCTGGAGCTCCTCGCCCGGGCGTGGCAGCCGCGCACCACCGTGCAGCGGCCCGAGACCTGGGCCGAGGGCGACGCCGACGCGCGCTGGCGGCAACGCTTCATGTGGGTGGGCGACGACAACCGCGCGGCGCTGGCGGCGGCTGGTGCGGCCCGGCGACAGGCGCAGGCGGGCAAGCATGAGGCTGGCAAGCATGAGGCGGGCAAGCATGAGGCGGGCAAGGCCAAGGCATCATGACAGCAGAGGCCGCCGCGCCGGAGCCACCCCCGCGGCCTCCCCGCATCGACGGTCGCCGCCGGCGAAGCCTGCGGACCCGGCAAGTCATCATCGAGGCATACCTCGGCCTGTTGCGCGAAAATCCGCAGGTGCCGACGGGCGCCCAGATCGCCGAGCGTGCCGGCTGCTCCCTGCGGTCCATTTTCGAACGTTTCACCGACCTGGATAAGCTCGGCCTCGCCGTGATCGACCATGTCATCGGCCTCGGCCTGTCGACGCCCGTGGGCGACAGGGCGGAGGGCGACCGGCAGTCGCGGCTCCGGTTCCAGGTCGAGACGCGTGCCCGGATCTGCGAAGGCTGGTTGCCGATGTGGCGTGTCCTGATGCGTCATCAGCACGAAGGCGACGCGGTGAAGGCTCGCATCCACTGGGTGCGGGAAGCCATTCGGGCGCGGCTGAAACTGATGTATCGGCCGGAGCTTTCCGTCCTGTCGGAGGCCGAGCGCGCCCGCATGTTGATCGCCCTCGAAGCCTTGACCGACTTCGAGGCGTGGGGACAGATGCGCGGGCGACATGGCTTGTCGTTCGAAGCCGCCTGCGGCGTGTGGATCGACGCGATCGACCGGCTCCTGCCAGCTACGCCCACATGAGGGCACCCGCGGCCTCCTCGAATTCGGTGAAGACCTCCGCATGAAAACAGACATCTCCGAAATCGCCGCCGGCATCTACCGGCTCTCGACCTTCGTGAAGGCGGTCGGGCCGACCGGCTTCACCTTCAACCAGTTCCTGATCGATGCCGATGAGCCGCTGCTGTTCCACTACGGCCAGCGCGCGCTGTTTCCGCTGGTCTCCGACGCGGTGAAGCGCGTGATCCCGCTCGCGAAGCTGCGCTGGACCACCTGCAGCCACGTCGAGGGCGACGAATCGGGCGCGCTCAACGAATGGCTCAACGCCGCGCCCCATGCCACGCCGGCGCACGGCCAGCTCGGCTGCAACATCTGGCTCACCGACATGGCCGACCGCCCGCCGCACGCGCTCGGGAACGACGAAGTGCTCGACCTCGGCGGCAAGCGCGTGCGCTGGCTCGACACGCCGCACGTGCCGCACAACTGGGACGCGGGCCTGATCTACGAGGAGACGACCGGCACGCTGTTCTCCAGCGACCTCTTCACCCAGGTCGGCCCCGCCGACGCCACCACCGAGAGCGACATCGTGGCGCCGGCCATCGCCGTCAGCGATCGCCTGCCCTTCATGCCGCCGACGCCGATGGCCGAGCCGACGCTCAGGCGGCTGGCGGCGCTCAGGCCCACGACCATCGCGCTGATGCATGGCCCGACCTTCAAGGGCGACGGGGCGGCGGCGCTGAACGGCCTCGCCGATCACTACAAGAAGGCGCCCTAGGCGACCGGCGACGCGGGCAAACTGCACCCTTGTCTCCCGTGACTACTCGAGGTAGCCGCGATCCTTCCAGATCGCGTATTCCTTGCGGAAGTTGCTGAGCGAGTCCCAAGCCTTCTTGAACTCGGGGCTCCTGGCGGACTGTTCCGCCGCCACTTCGTCCCAGGCTTTCCGGAAAGCGGCAAGGAACTCGGGCCCCCAGGTCACGAGCTTGACGCCCTTGCCCTCAATCTCGGCCAGCGCCCTGGGCTGCAGCGATTCGCCGAAGCTGATCCCTCTCAGCACGGTCTGGTCGCAGGACGCCTCGATGATCGCCTTCTGGGTCGGCGAGAGCGACTCCCACTTCCTCTTGTTGATGATCAGATCGCCGACCGTTGCCTGCCGCTGCCAGCCGGGGAAGTAGTAGAACTTCGCCACCTGCTGGAAGCCCGGGCCGAGATGCTCGGTGGCGTCGATGGTGCCGAACTGCAGCGCCTGGAGGATTTCACCGGCCGGCAGGAGCTGGGTCGAAACGCCGAACTTCTCCATGACGTGGGCACCGAGACCGAAGAAGCGCACCTTCAGACCTGTC
>JAUXWB010000285.1 GCA_030684475.1 Reyranella sp.
AGCGCGAGTCGCGGGAGTTCGAGGCATGATGTCCTACCTCGTGGTGTTCCTTGGCGCCGGCATCGGTGGCGCGGCCCGGCACGGCATGAACATCTGGGTCGCGCGGCTCATGGGCACGCACTTCCCCTGGCACACGCTCGCGATCAACATCCTGGGCTCGATCCTGATGGGTGCGATCATCGGCTGGTTCGCCGAGAGGCTTGGGGCCGCCGGCCATCTGCGCCTGTTCCTCGCCACCGGCATCCTGGGCGGCTTCACCACCTTCTCGGCCTTCTCGCTCGACGCGGTGCTGCTCTGGGAGCGGCACGAGTATCTGATGGCGGCGCTCTATGTCGGCGGCTCGGTGGCGGGCGCGATCGCGGGCCTCGCCGTGGCGCTCTGGATCATGGGCAAGGCACTGGCGTGAGCCGGAGCCCCATGACGTCAATGGCGTTCGACGTCGTCGTTCTGGGCGCCGGCGCCGCCGGCCTGATGTGCGCCATGCGCGCCGGCCAGCGCGGCCGCAAGGTGCTGCTGCTCGAGCATGCCGACAAGGTCGGCAAGAAGATCCTGATCTCGGGCGGCGGGCGCTGCAATTTCACCAACACGGGCAGCCGGCCCGAGGCGTTCCTGTCGAACAACCCGCATTTCTGCAAGTCCGCACTGGCCCGCTACACGCAGCGCGACTTCATCGAGCTGGTCGAGAAGCACGGCATCGCCTGGCACGAGAAGACGCTGGGCCAGCTTTTCTGTGACGGCTCGGCACGCCAGATTGTTGCCATGCTGCTGGCCGAATGCGAGGCCGCCGGCGTCGATGTCCGCGTGGCGCATAAGATCACAGCGATCGAGAAGTCCGACCGCTTCGCCGTGCGCACCGATCATGGCAATTTCGACGCGGCCGCCGTCGTGCTGGCGACCGGTGGCCTTTCGATTCCCAAGATGGGCGCGACCGGCTTCGCGCACGATATCGCGCGGCGCTTCGGTCTCGCCGTTACCGAAACCCGGCCGGGACTGGTGCCGTTCACCGCACGGGTGCCGGATATCGCCGGCGTGTCGCTCGATGTCGTGGCCAGCGTCGGCCGCGCGCGTTTCCGCGAGGCCATGCTGTTCACCCATCGCGGCCTGTCGGGGCCGGCGATCCTGCAGATTTCCTCGTACTGGCGGCCGGGCCAGGAGATCGCGGTCGACCTGCTGCCGGACCGCGACGCCGCGACCTTCCTGAAGGGCCGCAAGCAGCTCCGGCCCAAGGCCGAGCTGCGTAATATCGTGGGCGACCTCATGCCCGACCGCCTGGCGCTGGCCCTGGCGCCTGAGGGCGTGATCGGCGAGCGGCGTGACAAGGACCTCGAGGCGCTGGCCGCGGAGCTCAAGCGCTGGCACGTGACGCCGACCGGCACCGAAGGCTACGCCAAGGCCGAGGTGACCGTGGGCGGCATCGACACGGCCGACCTCTCGTCGAAGACGATGGAGGCGAAGAAAGTGCCGGGCCTTTACGCGATCGGTGAGGCGGTCGACGTCACCGGCTGGCTGGGCGGCTACAATTTCCAGTGGGCCTGGTCGAGCGGCTGGGTGGCGGGGGAGGTTGTGTAGGGGCCAGTGAATCGCGACCATGAGCGAGCCAGAGACTCGCGGTCCGGAAGACTCGTGATCTTTTGGACCGCGAGTCTCTGGCTCGCTCATGAAACCTGCAGGCACTGCCAGCATCCGCTCACGCGAATGTGAACAGAGTGAAGTTGCAGGTTCAGCAGGAAATGGACTATGTTTCTGGCAGGCTGGCGGTTGGACCGCCCCAGTCTTTCTGCTTCGAACATGACCCTCCCGCGCACGCCGCGGGCAGACGCTCGAGGGCGAGGGTGTAGTTCACACGGATGGTACGTCACGCCAGGCCGTAACGAGTCCGCATTTCAGCCCGTCCCC
>JAUXWB010000295.1 GCA_030684475.1 Reyranella sp.
GACGACGAGGTCGAATGCCATGGCGATCCTCCGGCGTTTTGCGTGAGGGTACGCTCCTCCCCCGGACCGTCAATCGCTGGCCAGCGCATGGCTGCCCGCCTAGGATCGAGGGCAACGAAAAGGCGAGGAAACCATGGAATTCGGCATCCTCTTCACGTCGCATCCCAACCCGAAGGAAGAGCCCTACCCGCATCGCAACGTGCATGCCCGCACGACCGACGAGATCCTCGAGGCCGAACGGCTCGGTTACGACACCGCCTGGATCGCCGAACATCATTTCGCGACCAGCTACGGCATCATGCCGGACTGCTTCGCCTACATGGCTTATCTGTCGGCCAAGACCAGCCGCATCAATATCGGCGCCGCCGTCATCACGCTCCCCCTCTACGACCCGATCCGTGTCGTAGAGAACACGTCCTTCGTCGACATCCTGTCCAACGGTCGGATACGGCTCGGCGTGGGTTCCGGCTACCGGCCCTACGAATTCGAGGGGCTGGGCAAGGATTTCGAAGGCCGCCGCGACATGGTCGAGGAAGCGATCGGACTGATGTTCGACGCCTGGCATCGCCATCGCTGGGACCACAAGGGCAAGTATTTCAGCGGCACCGTCGCGGAGCCCTACGAGATGCTGCCACATCCCATGCAGATGCCACATCCGCCGCTCTACATGGCGGGCGGCACCGACCGTTCCATCGGCTACAGCGGCCGCAACGGGTTCGGCCTGATGCTGTCGACCTTGCCCGGGGTCGAGACGCTGGCGGCGCAAACCGCGCTCTACAAACGCGAACTCGCCACCGCGACGGCCGAGCGCGTCAGGAATCCGGCGGCCGGCAATATCGACATCGCGCGCTGGGTCTATATCGCCGATACCGATGCCCAGGCGCGGGCCGACACCGAAGAAGCGATCGTGCGCCACATCGCCCATTTCGGCGGCACCGGCACCAGCGGCTATCTCGGCTCGGTGTCGGAGAAGGGCAACCAGCTCAGCTACGACGACCTGCAGGCCACCACACTGCTGCATGGCTCGGCCGAGACGGTGATCGCCCGTTTGCGCGAGATGCAGGCACGCACCGGCATGACCTCGCTGCTGCTGCACTATCCGCCCTACTATGGGCGCGAGAAGACGATGAAGAGCCTGAGACTCTTCGCCGAACGCGTGATCCCCGCCTTCCGTCCGCCGGCGCGCCGCGTCGCCGCCGCGGAATGAGATCGGCTGCGGCGCGCAACAACACCTCGCTCGGCGCCCTCTACACCATGCTGGCCATGCTGGGCTTCGCCGGCATGGACGCCATCTCCAAGTGGCTGGTGGCCGACTATGCCATCGGCCAGATGCTGTGGATCCGCTACGCCGTGTTCTGCGTCTTCACCTGGCTCGTCGTCCGCCGCCGCGGCCTGCTGACGGCGGCACGCACGCAACGTCCCTGGCTGCAGGCAGGCCGCGCGCTGCTGGCAGTGGTGGAAAGCGCCATCTTCGTGCTGGCCTTCAACTACCTGCCGCTGGCCGACACCCATGCCGTCGCGGCCACTTCACCGCTGATCGTGATCGCGCTGGGCGCGCTCTTCCTTGGCGAGCGCGCCGGCCTCGCCCGCTGGCTGGCCGTGGCCGTGGCCTTCGCCGGCATGCTGATGATCGTGCGTCCCGGCCTCAGGACACTCGACTGGCCAATGCTGCTGCCGTTGCTCGGCGCTTTGCTGTGGGCCGCCTACCAGGTCCTGGTCCGGCTCTGTTCACGCACCGATTCGCCCGATACGACGCTCGTATGGTCGGCCTTCGTGGCCTTCGGCGCCACCACCCTGGTCGGCCCCTGGCAGTGGCGCTGGCCGGATGCGACGGCCTGGGGCCTGTTGATCGCCATTGCGCTGCTGGGCGCGTTCGCCCACTACGCGCTGATCAAGGCGCTCGACCATGCCGACGCCGGCGCCGTGCAGCCCTACAGCTACACCTTGCTGGTCTGGGCCGCCGTGCTGGGCGCCCTCGTGTTCGGCGACATCCCCGACCATTGGACCCTGGCGGGCGCGGCCGTCATCGTGGCGAGCGGTCTCTACACTTGGAATCACGACCGCCGCGCGGCGGAGCGCGCCAAGGCGATTTCCGATTAACCTCAACAGGTTATGGGAGACGACTCGAACCACACAGATGGCAGGGCTATTCCGCAGCGGCGCTGCGATTAGCATATTGACATGGTTGCTCCCGAGTACCATTTGCTCGGGACGCCCGACAAAGGGCGCTCGAATCGCCGCCGCACCCCTGTTTCCGCCGGCTAAATAGTTGATCGCCAACACCGGTACGTATTCACCTGCGCCAGGTCCGCCTGAGCGCGACACGTCGATTGGACCGGTAAGCTAATGGACGGCGATCTCAGCGCGCATCGCGGCAGCCAGTCCTCATTGGCGCCGACGCCGACACGCAACTCCAGCCTTCCATTCCGTCGTGGCGGCTTTGCCAGCCTGTGCGAGGCGCTCGACTACGCGGCGCAAGGCGACACGGGTTTCAATTTCTTCGAGGCACGCGGACGGCTGCTGCACAGCCTGCCCTATCGCGCGCTCAGGACCCAGGCCCAGGCGTTCGCACGCCGTCTGATCGGCGCCGACATCGCCCGCGGCGAGCGCCTGCTGATCATTGCCGACACCTGGCCAGGGTTCTGCGTCGCTTTCTTCGGGGCACAGTATGCCGGCGTATTGCCCGTACCGGTGTCGGTCCCGGTCGGGCTCGGCGCCAAGGCAAGCTACATCGAGCATCTCCGCCGGCAGATCGCGGCCGCGGGCGCCGTCGGCGTCGTCGCCCCCGACGAACTTGCAGCCTATGCCGTGACCGCGGCAGTTGGGACCACCGCGCGTCTCGCGGGTTCAATGTCGACGTTCGAAGCCCTGCCCGCTCCCGAGGTCGAGCTGCGACCGCTGTCGGCCGCCGAGCAATGCTATGTGCAATTCTCGTCGGGCAGCACACGCGCGCCGATGGGCATCGACATCCGCCAGGACCGGCTGATGGCCAACATCGACGGCTCGATCGAGCGCCAGGAGTTGAACGAGGACGACTCCGGCGTGAGCTGGCTGCCGCTCTATCACGACATGGGCCTGATCGGCTTCATCCTGGCGCCGATGTGTGCGCAGCGCAGTGTCGATCTCCTGGCGCCGCACGATTTTGCGCGCCGGCCGACGCAGTGGCTGTCGCTGATCTCGCGCCGGCGCGCCACCATCACCTACAGCCCGAGCTTCGGCTACGACCTCGTCGCGCGGCGTGCGGCGACGCAGATGCCCGCCGACATCGACCTGTCGTGCCTGAAGCTGGCCGGCATCGGCGCCGACCTGATCCAGGCACCGGTGCTGCAGCGCTTCGCCGACACATTCGCCGCGGTGGGCTTCGACGCCCGCGCCTTCCTGCCGAGCTACGGCATGGCCGAGCTTTGTGTTGGCTTGAGCTTCGGCCGCCGCTTCGGCGGCTACAAGGTCGACAAGCTCGGCAAGCGCGATTTCGTGGTCTGCGGACGGCCCATGGCCGGGCATCAGGTCGAGATCCGCAACGAGAGCGGCGCGGCGGTGTCGGAGCGACAGGTCGGCCGTCTTTTCGTCGCGGGACCGAGCGTCATGCCGGGCTATGTCGGCGAGCCCGAGGCGACCGCCCGCGTCCTCAAGAACGGCTGGCTCGACACCGGCGACCTGGGTTTCTGGAGCGACGGCGAAATCGTCGTGACCGGACGCGCCAAGGACCTGATCATCGTCAACGGCCGCAACATCTGGCCGCAGGACATCGAGTGGGCCATCGAGGCCCTGCCGCGGCTGCGCCAGGGCGACGCCTGCGCCTTCTCCGTCGAATCGGGGTCGGGCGAGGAAGTGGTGGTCCTCGTGCAGAGCTACGTCGGCGATGCCGACGAGCTAGAAGCGCTGACCGGCAGCATCCGCCAGACGGTCAAGGAAACCGCCGGCGTCGACTGCCGCATCGAACTGATCTCGCGCAAGTTCGGGCTGCCGCTCACCTCGTCGGGCAAGCTGTCGCGCACGCACGCCAAGGCGAAGTTCATCGCCGGCGGCTACACGGTCCCTATCGCGGCGGAGTGAACGAGCGCGGAACGGCTCCAGGTTTGTCCGCCGTCCGGACTCGCGGAGACCCTTCCGCCACGGTTCCAGCTCTCCGCACGCCGGAGAGCCGTTGTCCTGACCGCGTGTCACAACCCAATGTGTCACACCAAGTTGTGACAAATGTTGTGACACGCATCTGCCCGGAGTCCGGGCCGAGCCCGGAATCACGGGCTTTTTACGACGTCGTTTCTTCTTCAGATGTCACCAGCCCGGCGCACCCTGTGACAGGTAGCGCG
>JAUXWB010000286.1 GCA_030684475.1 Reyranella sp.
CTTTTCTTTGGCCATGCCCCGCCCGGCGGGAGGAGGTTTTCCGACACGGTTCGCATTCTTCGACACGCGGGTGTCGGAAAACGGCCGGCGAAAAGCCTTGCCGATCAACGCCCTGAATTTTCCGACAGGATTTTCCCGACACCGAGGCGTCGGCAAAAAAGCCTTGGCCGCGATGTCACAGGTGGGCGCCGCTCAGGACAACGGCTCTCCGGCGTGCGGAGAGCTGGCTTCGGCAGGGATGACGGGCGAACCTTGAGGCATCCCGCTCCAGTCTTCAGGAGCGCGAACTTCCGAAGTCTCCGCTTCCCATGAGTTCTTCAGCCATCTGCCGCAGCTTGGCACGTTGGACCTTAGGGCCGTTGGGCGAGGGCGTGACCGGAAATTCCCGCACGGCAAACACGTGCGTCGGCACCTTGTAGTTGGCCAGGCCCCGCCGGCAGTGGGCGATGACGGCGGCCTCGTCGAGCGCGGCGCCGGCGTCGAGGATGACGAAGGAGACAGGACGCACACCCTCGGATCGGGACACGGCGATCGTCTGGCAAGCCGAGATGCCTGACACTAACTGGATGTGGGTCTCTATTTCGAGCGGATTGACGAGGAAGCCTGAGAGCCGCAGCACGTCGCCCATGCGGCTGAGGAACGTGAACCCGCCCTCGCCGTCGAGTTCGGCCAGGTCGCCGGTGCGGATGTAGCCATCGCGCGTGATCGTCTCGGAGGTCGCTGCATCGTTGCCGTAGTAGCCGACCATCAACGATGGCCCCGCGCATTCCAGGGCGCCCGGCTGGCCGGCACCGAGAAGCGCCCCACTTTCCGGATCGCGGACCCGGACATGAGCGAGGGGAGAGGTCGGCACGCCGCCGCCGCGCTTGCGTCGTGCCACGGCGGCACCGGACGGCTGGCGGGCATAGAGCGCCTGGACCTCGCTCATGCCGTAGAGACCGCACAGGAGCAGCCCGCGCGTTTCGGCCTGTTCGGGCAGCGCGTCGAGCGCGGTGTTGAAGGCGGCATAGCCAGCCCATTTCACTGATGGAAAGGGCCGCTCACCGGGGACGGCATCGAGCAGTCGGGCATACATGTCGTCGCTGCCGAACAGGGTTGTGGGCCGGTGACGGGTGATCAGGCGGGCGATTTCGTCGATTTCATAGGACTCGACCAGCACGCAGGGCTTGCCGGCAGCCAGAGTCGCCAGAGTCTGGTTGAAGCCGTACACGCCACACAGAGGTAGGACGGAAAGAGAGAGTGTGTCCGCTGCCGCGAAGCCGAAGGTACGCGCCACCTGCTGGGCATGGCTCGCGATCGCGCCCTGCCGGTGCAGGACGAACTTGGGCGCGCTGGTCGTGCCCGACGTGGTGAAGATGTTGCAGGGCGCATTGGGCCGCGCGTTGTTGACGCCGAGCGGCGGGCGCGACAGCAGCCGATCGAACGGCACTCGCCGCAAGCGCTCGATGGCCGCCGGTGCGGAGGTCGGCTCCTCGCCGACGACGACGAGCGCCGCGAGTTTATCGAGGGCCGCCGGATCGATTTCCGCCAGGATCGAGAGAAAGTCGATGCGCCGGAAGCCGGGTGCGCAGGCCAGCACCTTGGCACCGGACCGACCGACGATGTCGGCAACCTCGACGGCGCGGTAGCGCGTGTTCACAGCGACTGCGATGGCGCTCAGCCGCACGCAGGCGAAATAGAAGATGGGATAGGCCGGCACGTTGGGCAGCCATAGGGCCACCCGGTCGCCCGGTGTCACGCCGAGATCGGCGAGGCCCTGCGCCACCCGGCTGGCGGCGTCGAGCAGTTCGGCAAATGACGTCGTGTGTCCGCCGTGAACGAGCGCCGGCGCGCCGGGTGTTTCCTCGGCGATGTCGGCAAGCAGCGTCCAGACGTCGGCGGCAGGATGGCTGAGAGGCATGCGGCGGGGAGACTACCGCATGCGCCCGTCATCTCAAGTGTGCCTACTGGGTGAAGCCGAGCAGGCGTGGCAGGAAGAGCACAAGGTCCGGCATGAAGGCGATCAGCAGAAGCGTCACGACGATCGATGCCAGGAATGGCAACAACGGCTTCATGAGCTTTTCCATGGACAGTCCGCTCACCGCCATGCCGACGAAGAGGCAGAGGCCCACCGGTGGCGTGATGTGGCCGACCGCCGAGGCGATGACGCAGACCATGCCGAAATGGATCGGATGGACTCCAACCGCGGTCGCCACGGGCAGAAGCACCGGCACGGTGACGAGGATGATCTCCGACGGTGTCAGAAACGTGCCGAGGATCACGTACAGCAGGATGATCATGAGGATGAACACCCACCAGACCGGCGTCATCGCGGCGATCGAGCTCGCCACCAGGTAGGGGAACTGCGAGTAGGTAAGCACCCAGCCGAAGGCGCCGACGAAGCCGATGATCAGGCCGATCACGCCGGACAGGCGCGCGCTGTCGGCGAAGATCTTCGGCAGTTCCCGAAGCGCCGGTTCCCGATAGAAGATCGGCGGCACGACCAGCGCATACACGACAGCGACCGCGGCGGCCTCGGTCGGGGTGAACAGGCCGAAAATGATGCCGCCCATGATGATGGCAGGGATCAGCAGCGCCGGCAGGGCGTTGCGCAGCGCAGTCCAGAATTGCGGCAGGGTCGGCGCCGGTTCCTTGGGGTAGTTGCGTTTGCGGGCAATGATAAAGACGGGAACGGCCATGCCCAGCCCGACAAGCAGGCCCGGAATGACGCCGGCAGCGAACATGGCGGCCACCGATTCGTCGGCCATCCAGGCATAGATGACTGCAATGATCGATGGCGGAATGATCGGCGCCACCACGGCGGTCGAGACGGTGAGCGCGGTGGCGAAATCCTTATCGTAGCCCTTGCGTACCATCTGCGGGATCAGGAAGGTGCCGAGTGCCGATACGTCGGCCACGGCCGAGCCCGAGATGCCGCCGAAAAACATGCTGTCGAGCACGTTGACGTAGGCGAGCCCGCCGCGGAAGCGGCCGACTAGCACCGTTGCGAAATCGATGAGGACCCGAGCCACGCCGCCGCGGGCGGCAATGTTGCCGGCCAGGATGAACAGGGGCGCCGACAGCAGCAGGTAGGAGTCGGATAGGAGCCCGACGAAGCGCGTAGGGATAATGATCGGATTGAGCGCCGGATAGAACATTGCCGCCGTCAGCGCGCCGACACCCATAGAAATGCTGATCGGCATGCCGATCAGGATGCAGACGACGAAGGCGATCAGGAGGGTTTCCGCCATAGCCCCCTCAGCGCGAAGTAGACGTTGCGAAGCATCGGCACGATGATCATGACCGACCCGACCGGAATGGCGGCAAAAACCCAGTCCAGCGTGAGGCCGAGGCCGGCGCTGGTCTGAAAGCCTGCGTTCGGTACAAGCGTGAAACTCAGCCAGATCAGATAGACGAAGAGCGCGATGCCGAGGCCGTTGGTGAGAATCAGGAGCAGCGCCCGCCCCACGCGACCGACGCGGTTGACGAAATAGTCGAGCACCGTGTGCTCGTGGCGCCACATCGCCGCCGCCGCGCCGAACATGATCAGCCAGACGAAGAGGTAGCGCGGCACTTCCTCCAGGCCATCGATTCCGGTGAGGCCGAGATAGCGGAGGACCACCTGCAGGAAGACCGCAGCCGTCATGACGGCGAGGATCAGCCCGCCGATGTTGGCGAGGCCGTCATAGAGCCGTGCACCTATCGAGGGCGCGGATTGCGCGCCCTCGGGCTTCTGTTCGTCGGAAGTTATCACGATGCCGGTCGCCGAGTCACTTCACGTTCTGGATGTATTCGACCATCGGCTTCGCCGCTTTGCCGGCCGGCGTAGCGTAGAACTCGGCGTAGACGCCCTCCGTCGCCTTGAGGAACGGCGCGGGATCGGGCTTGGTAATCGTCACGCCCTTGGCCTTTACCTGTTCCTGGATGCTCTTGTCCTCGTCGAGGATGAACTTGCGGTTGAAGTCACGAGCAAATATCCAGGCATCGACAATCGCCTTCTGTCCAGCGGGATCGAGTTTGCTCCAAGCCGCCTTGGACATCACAAGAGCCACCGCCTGATGCGTGTGGCGTACGTCCGCAACGTACTTCACGATGTCGTAGAACTTGTTGTGGTAGAAGGTGTTAACGCCGCCCTCGGCGAAGTCGATCACCTTGGTCTGCAGTGCGGTGGCGACCTCTGGGAAGGCAATCGGCGTCGAGATCATGCCCAGCGCCTTGAACGTGGCGACGAGGATCTTGTCTTCCTGGACGCGCACTTTCTTGCCTTTGATGTCGGCCAGGCCGTTGATGGCATTGTGGCCGTAGATGCCGCGATAACCGGCGGCGAAGAAGCCGATCAGCTTGAGGCCCTTCTTGTCGAGCACGTCGGTGTAGAACTTGGTGAGCGTGTCACTGCCGTCGAGTGCCTTGAAGAGGTGGGCGTAGTCGCGAAAGATGTAGGGCAGCTGGAACACCGACATCTCGGGGATTGCCGTCGACAGCGGCGCGGTCGTGATCGGGCCGAATTCGATGACGCCGAGCTGGATCTGCTGAACCACCTCGCGTTCGCCGCCGAGCGCGCCCGAGTGATGATGGGCGATCTTGACCTTGCCGCCGGAAAGTTCGGCGACCTTGTCGATGAATTGCTGCGATGCCTGCGAGGTCCCGTGCTTGGGCGGATTGACGTTGCCCATGCTCAGGTCCTTACCCTGGGCTTGGGCGGCGCGTTCCGACCCGAGCGCTGCGGCGAGCAGTACCATGCCGGCGGGCAACAAATGACGTAGCTTGAACGTAACCATGGCTAATCCTCCCGGGGATGCCTTGCAACGGGTGACACCCGTGGGTGTCGCTCTCGTCGACCTGGCCGCATGAGCAGCGGCAAACTGGTCGACAATTTTCGCAGCATGACACGACGTTGGCGAGCGCCGCTAGAGCAATCGCGCGGCCGAATGCTAGAGTTGTCATTGGAAAAGTGGCGGCTCCCTGTCGTGCTGGGGCACGGCACAGGGTTTGCTCCGGCAATCCGGACCGCCACAGGGAAGGGACTGACCATGCTGCGCCGAAGCCTGCTCGCCGCTCCGCTCGTTCTTGCCGCCATGCCATCGCGCGCCCAGCAATGGGTGCCCAAGCAGCCGATCAAGATTCTCGTCGGCTACGCGCCGGGCGGCACCGCCGACATAACGGCCCGCCTGGCGGCCGACACCATCTCGCGCCAGCACGGCTACACCGTCATCGTCGACAACAAGACCGGTGCCGGCGGCTTCATTGCGCTGAAGCAGGTCGCCCAGTCGCCGCCCGATGGCTACACGGTCGGCATCGGCATCATGGGCCAGATTGCCGTCGGCGCCGTGGTGCCCGGCTCCAACATTCCGCTCGACCTCGACAAGGAGCTGGTGCCGATTGCGAACCTCGTCGGCGTGCCGATGGCGCTGATCGTGCGGCCGAATGCACCGTTCAAGACTATCCCCGAACTGGTGGCCTACGCCAAGGCCAATCCCGGCAAGCTGTCCTACGCATCGACCGGACTCGGCTCGACCAACCAGCTCGCTGCCGAGTTCCTCGGCTTCGAGTCGGGCGGTCTCAAGATGATCCACGTACCCTATCGCGGCGGCGCGCCCGCCATTGCCGACGTGGCGGCTGGCAACGTCGACATGTTCTTCGGCAACGTGTCGGAGCTGATGAGTCTCGCCAATGCTGGCAAGGTGCGGGTCCTGGCGCTCGCCGCCACCAAGTCCACGCCGCTCGCGCCCGAGCTACCGCTCCTCACCAAGGATATCCCCGCACTGGACATCAACAACTGGTTCGGTCTGTTTGGCCCCATCGGCTTGCCGGCCGACGTCCTGGAGGGCCTCAGCAAGCTCTTCATCGGTGCGATTGCCGCTCCCTCCAACAAGGAGGCGCTCGCCAAGCATGGGTTGGAGTCGCTCGGTCAGGACCCGGCGACCTTCAAGGCCTACATCATGAAGGATCGTGAGCGTTGGGCGAAGGTGGTGAAGCAGGGCAACATCAAGGCCGAGTAGCAAAGGACGTGTAATGAGTGCGCCGCTGTCCCTCGGTATCGATATCGGGGGGACCTTCACCGATCTCGTCATCCACGATCCGCGCGACGGCCGTGCCATCATCTGGAAAGAGAGCACCACGCCCGACGACCCGGCGCGCGGCGCGCTCAAAGGCACGCGGCGGGTGCTGGAGAAGGCCGGCGTAAAGCCCGAGCAGGTCGGCCGCGTGGTCCACGCCACGACGCTCTTCACCAACGCGCTGATCGAGCGCAAGGGTGCCAAGACCGGGCTGCTGACGACAGCGGGCTTCGCCGACGTCCTGGAGATCGCGCGCGAGCGCAAGTACGAGCTTTACGACCTCTTCATCGAGATGCCCAAGCCGCTGGTGCCGCGGCCGTGGCGGCGTGAGGCCAGTGAACGGCTGGCGCCGGACGGCAGCGTCGAGATTGCGCTCGATGTCGAGGCGGCATTGGCCGAGGTGGCCGAGCTGGTGGAGCAGGGGGTCGAGAGCCTCGCCATCTGCTTCCTGCACAGCTACGCCAATCCTGTGCACGAGCGCGCCATCGCTGCCGCTGTCGCCGAGCGCTTCCAGAATCTCTCGATCTCGCTGTCGTCGGACATCGCGCCGGAAATCCGCGAATACCAGCGCGCCAGCACCACGGTGGCCAACGCCTATATCCGGCCACTGGCCGAGATCTATCTCGAACGCCTGGAACAGGCGCTGAGTTCGTCGGGCATTCCCGGCGGTCTCTTTCTCATGCTGTCCAACGGCGGGCTGACTCATGTGAGCGAAGCCAAGCGCGCGCCGGTGCAATTGCTGGAAAGCGGCCCCGCCGCTGGCGCGTTGGCCGGCGCCTGGTTTGGCCGGAATGCCGGCCTCGAGCGCGTACTCGCCTTCGACATGGGTGGCACCACTGCCAAGCTCGCCCTGGTCGACGATGGCGAGCCGCTGGTCGCCTATGGCTTCGAGGCGGCACGCGAGAAGCGATTCCTGCGGGGCTCCGGGTTGCCGATCATGATCGCCACCGTCGAGCTGATCGAGATCGGCGCCGGCGGCGGTTCCATCGCGCGCAAGAGCGATCTCGGCACGCTACAGGTTGGTCCCGAGAGCAGTGGCGCCCAACCCGGACCCGCCTGCTACAGCCGCGGCGGCACGGAGGCCACCGTCACCGACGCCGATCTGGCACTGGGCTATCTCAATGCCGACTTCTTCCTGGGCGGCGCTATGAAGATCGACCGTGCCGCGACCGAGGCGGCGTTGGGCGGTCTCGCAGCGGCGCTCGGCGTCGAACGCAATCGCGCCGGTTTCGGCGTCCATGACGTGGTGAACGAGAACATGGCGGGCGCCGCGCGCGTGGCCATCGCCGAGCGCGGCCGCATCCCGGCCGAGTATGCGCTGCTGGCAACCGGCGGTGCGGGACCCGTCCATGCCTGGAACGTGGCGCGAAAATTGGGCGTCACGCGCGTCGTCTGTCCGCCGGGAGCGGGCGCCGGCAGCACCATCGGCATGCTGATGGCGCCGGCACGTGTTGATCGGGTCGCGAGCTTCAGCGCCGCCTTGGCCGGCGCGGATTTCAGCCAGGCCGAAGCGATCTTTGCCGCCCAGGAGAAGGAATCCCTCGACGTGCTGCGCCAGACCGGCGCCGACGCCGCAGGCCGCGTCGTCCGACGTCTCGCCGACATGCGCTATATCGGCCAGGGCAGCGAGGTCACGGTGGCGATGCCGTCGCCGCTCACGGAAATGGGCGTTCGCGCCGCCTTCGAGGCTGCTTACAAGGCGCTGTTCGCCCGCACGCCGCCGGGCGCTGCCATCCAGTTCGTGGCGCTGCGGCTCTCGGTCAGTGCGCCGATGCCGGGCGCCGGCGGCAAGCTCGAGCTGCCACGTCATCCCCGGGCGCAAGCGCTGAAGGGCACGCGCGCGGTGTTCTTCGCCGATGCCGGCAAGATGCTGCCCACCAATGTCTACGACCGCTACGCCCTCGAGGCCGGCGTGATCGTGCAGGGCCCTGCCGTGTTCGAAGAAGACGAAAGCACTTTTATCGTCGGTCCCGGTGCCACCGCACGCCTGTTGCCCGACGGTTCCATCCTGGCGGAGGTCGTGTGATGGCGCGCACGTTTGACGCGATCGAATTGGAACTGCTGTGGCGGCGGCTGATCTCGCTGGTCGACGAGGCGGCGGCGGCGATGGTGCGCACCAGTTTCTCGACCCTGGTGCGCGAGAGCTACGATTTCTCCTGCGTCGTCACCGATGCCACGGGCCAGTCGCTGGTCCAGGCGAGCGAGAGCATCCCGAGCTTCATCGGCACCTTGCCCGAGACGGTGAAGCACTTCCTGCGATTCTTCCCGCCCGAGCAGCTGGCGCCGGGCGACGTGCTGATCACCAACGATATCTGGTTGGGCACCGGCCATCTGCCCGACATCACGCTCGCCAAGCCGATCTTCCGCAATGGCAAGCTGATCGCCTTCAGCGCCACGACGGCGCACGCGCCCGATATCGGCGGCAAGATCCGGAGCCCCGAGCCGCGCGAGGTCTTCGAGGAGGGGCTGCAAATCCCGCCGATGAAGATGATCGCCGCCGGCAGGACCGACGAGACGCTGGTCACGATCATCCGCAAGAACGTGCGCACGCCCGACCAGACCATGGGCGATCTCTGGGCCCAGGTGGTGGCGCTCGATCTCATGGAGGACCGCCTGCTGGTCCTGATGGAGAATTACGGCCTGCCCGACCTCACCGATCTCGCGCGCGAAATACAAGGCCGCTGCGAGACGGCGATGCGGGCGGCCATCGCCGAGCTGCCCGACGGCACCTACCACAGCGAGGTCAAGACCGACGGCATCATGGAGACGCCGATCACGCTCCGTCTCAAGCTCATCATCAAGGGCGACGAGATCGCCATGGACTTCGCCGGCACCGACGCCCAGGTCGACCGCGCCATCAACTGCGCACTTTGCTACACCACGGCGATGGCGATGTATGGGGTCAAGGTCTGTACCAGCCCCAACCTGCCCAACAACGAAGGCGCCTTCCGGCCGATCAGCCTCAGCGCGCCGCCGGGCTGCATCGTCAATCCGCAATTCCCGGCGCCGGGCGGCTCGCGCATGCTGATCGGCCACTATGTGCCGATGCTGGTGTTCGGCTGCCTGGGCCAGATCGTGCCGGAGCGCGTGATGGCGGCCTGCGGCTCGCCGATGTGGGGCATGAACCAGTCGGGCGTGCGCGACGATGGAAAAGGCGGCGGCAGGCCCTACGCCAACATGTTCTTCTACAACGGCGGCATGGGCGGCAACACGCAGAGGGACGGGGTGACCTGTCTCTCGTGGCCGTCCAACGTCTCCTCGACCTCGATCGAGATCAGCGAGCACATCGCGCCGCTGCGCTTCCATCACAAGAAGCTGCGCCCCGATTCGGGCGGACCCGGGCGGCATCGCGGCGGCCTCGGCCAGGAGATCCTGATCGAGAGCCGCAGCGACACGCCGATCGCCGTCTCCTTCCTGGCCGAGCGCACGATCTTCCCGGCCTTCGGCATCGAGGGCGGCGGTGACGGCGCGCCGGGCGAACTCAGGATCAACGGCACCAGGACCGACCCCAAGAAGCAGTACGTGCTGGCCAAGGGCGACACCGTCTCGCTCGGTACGCCGGGCGGCGGCGGCCACGGCGATCCGGGGGCGCGGCCCGATGCGGCGCTCGCGGCCGACGTCGCGGCGGGGTATGTGACGGACCGCACCGCCTATCGCGGATGACCAATCGACAGGACTCGAGGAAACACCCATGAAGATCGCCCATTCCGCCGCCAGCCCCTACGTGCGCAAGGTCATGGCCTGCGCCATCGCCCGCGGCCTCAACGACAGGATCGAGCGCCTGAAGATCGGCACGACCGATCCGGCGCTGCTGGCGTTCAACCCGCTCTCCAAGGTGCCGACCTTGATCACCGACGACGGCATGTCGCTCTACGACAGCCCGGTGATCTGCCAGTACCTCGACAGCATCGGCCCGGCGCCGAAGCTCTACCCCGCCCCGGGCCCGGCGCTGTGGACCGCGCTCCGCCAGGAGGCGCTGGCCGACGGCATCCTCGACGCCACCCAGCCGCGCCGCCGCGAGATCGCCCTGCCGCAGGACGAGGGCCGCAAGGCCTACATCGCGCTCCAGCAGGGCAAGGTCGCGCGCGCGCTCGATGCGCTGGAGAAGGAGGCGGGCTCGCTCGGCATGCTCGCCACCATCGGTGAGATCGCGATCGGCTGCGCCATCGGCTACCTCGAATTCCGCTATGCCAACGAGCCGTGGAAGCCCGGCCATCCCAAGCTCGAGGCCTGGTACGACAAGGTGCTGAAGCTGCCGCCGCTCGCCGAGACCATGCCGGTCGGCTGACCCGGCGACGCCGACGCCGCTGCTGACACCGGCCGGGAAACGCGGCAGGCTTGCCCCGACGATATGAGTGTCGGAGGGGCCGATGAGCGACATCGACGTCAAGCCCGAGACCATCGCCAAGCCCAAGACCAAGCGGCCGCCGCTGCACAAGGTCATCCTGCTGAATGACGACTACACGCCGCGCGAGTTCGTCGTCGTGGTGCTGCGGACGGTGTTCCACACCACCGATGACCAGGCCTACGGCATCATGCTGACGGCCCACCAGCGTGGCGCCTGTGTCGTCGCCGTCTTCACCCGCGAGATCGCCGAGACCAAGGCGACGGAAGCCACCGACCTCGGCCGCCAGGCCGGCCATCCGCTCACTTTCACGACGGAACCGGAGGAGTAGGCCTCAGCCCGCGACCAGCCCCGCCGCCATGATTTCATCCTTAAGAGATTGAAAACATTGAGGAAACGGAAGTGCCGGGAAATCCGGCCCGGTGGCGGACTTCGCTTCCCAGCCTGCGGAAAACGAGTGTAGATCAATGGGTTGACGGAAAGACCGCCGGTCCGTATTTTCCGCCCGCTTTCGGAATTCCCCCCGGCCCGGCCGGGGCTTTTTGTTGGATTAGGACCATGAAGATCCGTCACTCGCTGAAGTCGGTAAAGGCCCGTCACAAGGACTGCCGCATCGTGCGCCGCAAGGGCCGCGTCTACGTCATCAACAAGACCAACCCGCGCTTCAAGGCTCGCCAGGGATAAATGGCTGGCTGACGCGGCGTCAGCGTCTTCGTGAACAAAGCGGCGGAGCCCTCGGCTTCCGCCGCTTTTTTATTTGGCGTATGAGCGAAGCATGCAGATGCCGCCGCTCGATCCCGCCATTCTCGCCCGCCGGTCGGAGATCGTGGCAGCACTCCGCGCCATCGTCCCCGGCGAGGGCGTGATCGACGATCTCGAGGGCATGCGGCCCTACGAATGCGATGCCCTCTCGGCCTACCGCCAGATGCCGCTGGTCGTGGTGCTGCCCGAGACGGTGGCCCAAGTTTCGACCATCCTGCGCTACTGCCAGGACACCCAGGTCAAGGTCGTGCCGCGCGGTGCCGGCACCTCGCTCTCGGGTGGCTCGATGCCGGTGGGCGACGCCATCCTGCTGGGCATGGCCAAGTTCAACCGCGTGCTCGAGATCGACTACGCCAACCGCTGCGCGCGGGTGCAGCCCGGCGTCACCAACCTCGGCATCACCAGGGCGGTCGAGCACGAGGGCTTCTACTACGCCCCCGATCCCAGCTCGCAGATCGCCTGTTCGATCGGCGGCAACGTCGCCGAGAATTCCGGCGGCGTGCATTGCCTGAAGTACGGCCTCACCACCAACAACCTCTTGGGCATCGAGCTGGTGCTGATGACCGGCGAGGTCGTGCGGCTGGGCGGCAAGCATCTCGACTCCGAGGGCTACGATCTTTTGGGCGTGATGACCGGCTCCGAGGGCCTGCTGGGCGTCGTCACCGAAGTGACGGTGCGGCTGCTGC
>JAUXWB010000325.1 GCA_030684475.1 Reyranella sp.
CGGCGACTTTGCGGCCGACGTGGCCGCCTTCTCGGCCTATTGGCGCAAAGTCCGGGAGCAACTGGACAAGCAGCCGACCGAAGCGCTGAAGCTCGCCGCCCGCGAAGCGCGGTTCCTGTTTCTGCGCACGCACGCCCGCACGCTCTACGACCGGCTGACCGACGGGCGGCGAAAGTTCGTCCGCATCGAACGTCTCGTCTACGACGCCGCCGACATCGTGCCCGGCCTGGTGCCGACGCGCGCGGAGGTCGCCGCCGAATCGGAGCTGCGCCAGTCGGAGAAGGAGGGCCGGGAAGTTGACCAGGGCATCCTGTGCAATCAGTTCCTCGCCGATCCCGCCTGCGGGTTGCATCTCTGCCACACCATGCTGCTGCCGCGCGAAGAATCCGCCGAGGCGCTTGCCAAGTTCCTGCGTGATGGCCGCCTCGATCTCGGCACCGCCAAGGTCGAGCGCCAGGGCAAGGCTGTTGTGCTGCTGCTGTCCAATCCGCGCTTCCTCAACTCGGAAGATCTTTCGACCCAGTCGTCGACGGAGATCGGCGCCGACGTCTGCATCCTCGATCCGCACAGCCAGGTGGCCGTCCTGCGCGGCGATTTCGTGCCCGAAGGCAAGTACGCCGGCCGGCGCGTATTCAACGCCGGCATCAACCTGACGCACCTCTACTACGGAAAGATTCCCTTCCTGTGGTTCCTGATCCGCGACACGGGGTTCGTGAACAAGATGACCCGAGGCTTGGCGCGGCCCGACGTGGCACCCGACGAGGTCGCGGGCGATTCGATCGAAAAGCTCTGGATCTCGGCGGTCGATACCTTCGCCATCGGCGGTGGCTGCCAGATCCTGCTCGCCACCGACTTCAACATCGCCGCCCGCGACGCCTACATGACCCTGCCGGCGCGCAAGGAAGGCATCATCCCGGCGATGGCGAACCTCCGGCTGGCGCGCTTCCTCGGCGATCGCATGGCGCGCCAGGCGATCATGTACGAGCGCCGCTTCGAGTGCGATTCGCCGGAAGGGCGGCTGATCTGCGACGAGGTCGTGGAACCGGATGCGATCGATCGCACCATCGACCATGTCGTCGAGCGGCTGACCGGCTCGGGTGTCGTG
>JAUXWB010000343.1 GCA_030684475.1 Reyranella sp.
GCGGATCATCGGGTGCCAGTTCCGCGATTTGTTCCTCCGTCTGTTGTTGCATCGTTATCCTATTTTCTCAGCTGCCTGGCGAGGGAGTCCGGTGTGGGCGGCGCCGGGTTGAAGGTGAACGGCGCAGGCCATTGCAGGACATCGTCGACGATGCGGCCCGGTTCGCGCGCCTCGACGGCGAGCGCGAGCACCGCACGCAGGATGCGGCGCTGCGTGGCGACATCACCCGCCCCGCCGAAATTGTTGCCCATTGGCGCATTGATGAAATAGCTGCGCGGAGGGCGCACCAGTGCGGTGATGTCTCGCCCCGTGGATACGCACACCGTCGGAATACCGGCTTCCTCCACCACGCGACAGACCAGACCCACGGTCTGGTGGTCGAGCGGTCAAGCTGGAATGGCGACGAACAGGTCGACCTTGTCCAGCTTCAGCTCCCGGGCCAGTGCCGGAGCCTTTTCCTGGAGCACCGCCTGGCGCTTGTAGATGCGCCCCATGAAGCCACTCCACAGCCGCGGCGCGACCGCGCCGATCTCGCCATCCGCAGCCATCTCGCGCAACCGATCGATCGGGAAGATGCAGTTCAGATCGCCGTCGGCGTCGCTGTGGTCGTAGTAGCTGTCGTGGATCTGAAAATCGTCGGACGGGGCGTCAGCCTCTATCGTGTCCAGGCGCAGGTCGTTGCGCGCCTCGGGGTCGAAGGGCGGCATGGCGCAGCGCGACACGCCGCCGCTGGTCAGCATACTGACTGTGCACTGCACCAGCGGCTTCCTCAACGGCGTGAACGGCGCGTCGTCGTAGCGGCTCCAATCGTAGGGCGGGAAACCCATGGCACCGTACTTGGCGATCAGGGCGTCGACGTAGCGGATGGGCTGCATACCATTGTCCTTCCGTCCGTTCGAAAAAGTAACATTGCCCTGGACAGGCAACAAGCGACCGGTGCGGGGCAGGTCGTGCATCGAGGATGCTATCGCCGGAGGCGTCCCCCCAAGCCCTCCTTTGATCGAAGGGGAAGACAACCTGTCACTCCTTGCGGGCCCGGACCGCAACAAAGGCGGCCCCCTGGGTCGTCCATTCACCGAGGGCGGCATCCCATGGTGCAAGGAGCCTTGCAAGTGGCAGCCACGGAGGAAAGAAGATCGCGCCGGATACGTGCTCAACGCGGAGCTGGGCCGATCGCACGAGTCTGCGCAGCTCGGTCGCCGTTCTGAACGTCGCGGCGCGCCACATCTTCGCTCCCAGCCAGCCGCGCACCCGTCGCCGTGCAGCCCAGGAGTTCCACTTCCCCAGGTCGCCAATGATGAGGCTCCCGCCGGGTCTGAGCACACGTGCCATTTCCCGGATGGCTCCTTCGGTGTCAGAAACGAAGGCGAGGACGGTGACGACTGTGACCAGGTCGAAGCTCTGGTCTGCGAAGGGCAGATGCACCGTGTCCGCGACCGTGTAGTAAACGGCTTGTTCCTCCCGCGTCGCCCGGCTGACAGCGCGGGAGATCATGCGCGGATCGATGTCGCAACCCACGACCGATGCCGCACCACTGCGCGCAAAAGCCAGCGTCAGGGCTCCGTCACCGCAACCGACGTCCAGAATATCGCGGCCATGCAGTGCACCGGCCAGGCGGAGCAGAAGCCGTTGCTCGAGATTTTCGGTGATCTCTCCAAGTGAAGATTCCCGCCAGGTGGCATAGACCCCCGGGCCGAACTGGCCGGCAGGGCCGGTGGACTGCCGGCGGTCATCCATGCCGTAGGTGTCCCGAACCTAGCGCCGCACCGGACAAGCGTTGGATACAGTGAACGTCATGACCACCTCGCCGGTTCGCGCCGCCTTGTCGAAGGCCTCCGCGAGCGCTGCGAAGACTATGCCGGTTTCGCCGGTCACGATCGTGCTCATCGGACCGACCTGAGCCTGAAGGCCGTGCGCCTCCAGCGTCTCTCGTACAATTTCGATCGCCGGGCCAAGATGCTCCTGGCGCAACGGATAGACACTGATCTGGGCGCTGGATGTCATGGTCAGGTCACTCCGGGAACTCAAGGCCGACACGCCGCACGCGGCGCGCTACGATAGAAGGCGGTGGAAATGTGCGACCGTTCGCTGCCGCGCCTGCGCCGCCGCCCCTTCGTTGTACGGCGGGTATCCCTGACGGTTGAAGCCATGCTCCGTGCCCGGGTAGACGTGGATGCTCACACCGTTCAAGCCGTCCATTCGCGCCTGGATTGCCGCCACGGTCGGCGCCGGCACGTGCGGGTCGCTCTCGGCGAAGTGCATCAGGATCGGGCACTTGACGCGATCGGCTTCGTCGAGATGTTCGTCGATCTGCACGCCATAGTAGCTGACCGCGGCTTCGATCGGCAGCCGCGTGCTGGCCAGGTAGGCGAACTTGCCGCCCAGGCAGAACCCCATCACGCCAACCTTGCCGGTACATTCCGGACGCGCGCGAAGCACGGCGATGGCGTCGCCGAGGTCGCGCGTGAACTGATCTGTGTCGAGACGGGCGCGGAGCGACTGCGCCTTGGCGCGGCCTTCGTCGGTATAGGGCAGGTAGTTCCCGGCCTCCTGCCGCCAATAGACGTCGGGCGCGAGGACAACAAAGCCCGCCGCCGCGTAGCCGTCGGCCACCGAACGAATATGCGGGTTGGTGTTGAACACCTCGGGCAGCACGATCAGGCCGGGCGCTCGCGCCGACGATGGCAACGCCAGATAGGCGGCGAACACCCCGCCATCGGCGGCCTTGATCTGAATTTCCTGGCCCATCGTTCTCTCCCTGGTCGTCAAGGCTTCAGCCCTCTCAAAGTGGACAGACCGTGCGAAGCACGCGTCGTTGACTTAGCCTCGTCCACCGCCTCACGCAGTACAGTGATACGCCGGTACTCTTTCATGCCTTAAGCATAGCATGAGAGAAGGCACACCACGTCGGCAGGTTTGCCTCCGGATTGGCGGAGGTTGATTCATCGCGGCAGATGATCGGAAAGCTGCGACGAAGACCGCAAGAAAGCCGGCGTTGCCCTGACACCTTTGGGTCCGTACTAGCGGGCAATCGACTTCGTCAGGCTGATGACGCCGCCCTTGGACGCAGCATAGTGCGCCCCACCGACAAGACCGCCGCCACGCTGGGCGGCTACCGAGGCGACGTTGACGATGTTGCCACCCTTGTTGACGACAAAGTATTCGACGGCGGCCTTGCCCAGATGATTGCACCCTTGAGGTTCACGTCGCACCACGAAGTCGTAGTCTTTCTCCGCTATGGAAAGGAAAGACTGGGACTTCACGACGGCGGCGCAATTGATGAGGCAGCCGACACGCCCGAAGCGCGAAGCCGCACTTTCGAAGAGAGCCCTGCAGTCGTCGCCGATATCGCAACGGGCGCTGTGCAGCTCGACTGGCCGGCCAACCTTCTTGTCCGGCAATGGCCCACTTGCGCGATGCGCCGTGGGCCCGGAGCGGCCTAGACCGGATGGCCTAGCGATTGCCAGTGTGTAAACCGTATGCACAATAGGGGTTGTGGCAGCTCTGGTGCACAAGAGGCGCTTCAACTGATCGGCTGACGCCACGAAGCTCATATTCGTGGGGCCGTCCCGAATTCGGAAACGACCCTATGAGCATTCGATCACGCCTATTGTTGCTCGTGCTGGTGGCTACATTGCTGCCGATGTTGCTTGTCGGATCGAGATTTCTTTTCGAACGAGCGAGAGAAGTCGACGTTGCCATCGACAATCTTTCCACGACCGCCAACGATCTCGCTGCGCAGCTAAACGAGCGTATTCGGGGCACTGTCCAGCTTCAGTATGGACTGACGCGTGCGCGTGAACTCGATACAGCAGATCGCAAGACGTGTTCTTCCTTCCTCTCCGCTGTCAGGGAAGAGTATCCGCAATATACCGGTATCCTGACGATCAATCCCGACGGCAAGCTATTTTGTGACTCACTTGGGACCGGCCGTGAACTCGATCTGCGGGACCGAAAGTATTTCCGGCAAGCGTCGGCTTCACCAAGCGGTGTTGCTCTCGAACCAGTCTTCGGCCGGTTGACTGGCTCTGCCGTGCTTCAAATCGCCACCCCGGTGAACACGCCTGAAGGTCACTTGAAGTTCGTCCTGCTTGCGTCTCTCAATTTGGAGAAGTTCGTTCAGGATCGCTCATCGCGGGGAGTCGAGATGCTGTTCGTCAGCTTTGATGGCACGGTGCTGGTCTGGTCGCCGGAAAATACTCGGGGATATCGGAAGGGCTCTTCGATCAAAAACGAGGCGTTATTCACTTTTGCGGCCGAGCATATCGAGGGCGGCGCAAAGGTAATGACGGGCGTCGACGGCAATCTCCAAGTGTGGGCGGTTGCCGGCTCCCAAGCCATGCGCACAGCCGGGATATATGTGCTCGTCGGGCAATCGAGAAGCACCTTGGTCGCGGAAGCGAATCGTCGCTTTGCCCAAGACATGATCGTCCTTGGCCTGGTCACGATCTTCCTGTTTTTTGGGGTTTGGCTACTGGCCGAGCTTGGTCTTCGCCAGCAAGTCGCTCGCATCGGTGCGATGGCGAAGCAACTTGGGTCTGGCGACTTGCAGGCG
Organism: Reyranella sp.; assembly: GCA_030684475.1. Classification (GTDB taxonomy): domain Bacteria; phylum Pseudomonadota; class Alphaproteobacteria; order Reyranellales; family Reyranellaceae; genus Reyranella. The sequence continues at coordinate 4,556 of JAUXWB010000343.1, forward strand.
CGTATTCCACTGCCCCACCCACGAGGTGAATTGGGTGGACTGATGGCCGTGCTGAATTCCACTGCGGACTCCCTGGAACGGCAACGCGCTGACATCGAGGATCTCAGCCAGAAATTGCTTCAGTCACAGAAAATGGACGCTATCGGCCAGCTCACCGGAGGGGTGGCGCACGACTTCAACAACATCCTCATGGTCATCATGGCCAACGTCGATGCCCTCGAGGAAGAGGAGACGCTGGAGCCACGCATGCTCGAGCGTCTCCAGGAAATCGGCAACGCCACGCAGCGCGCGGCAGACCTGACGCGCCAGTTACTGGCATTCTCGCGCAAACAGGCGCTACAACCGAAGGCTACCAATCTCAACGATCTAGTGGCCGACACCGGCAAGCTGCTGCGCCGCGCGCTGGGCGAGCAGATCGAGATCGAGTCCGTGCTCGCCGACAATCTGTGGACCGTCAATGTCGACCGCGCCCAGCTCGAGACCACCTTGGTCAATCTCTGCCTCAATGCGCGCGATGCCATGCCCGGCGGCGGCAAGCTGCAGATCGAGACGCGCAATGTCACGCTGAACGACGACGACGCGAGCCAAGCCGCCGACGTTGAGGCAGGCGACTATGCCGTGCTCGTCGTCACCGACACCGGGAGTGGAATGCCGCCGGAGACGCTTGCCCAGGTGTTCGATCCCTTCTTCACCACAAAAGAGGTCGGCAAGGGAACCGGCCTCGGCCTCAGCATGGTCTACGGCTTCATCAAGCAGTCCAAGGGACACATCACGATCCACAGCGAGGTCGGGCGCGGCACCACCTTCCGGCTGTACCTGCCGCGCAGCGACAGCGTACAGGAAGGGGAAGCGGTCGAGCAGCCGCTGCCGATACCGCACGGCACCGAGCGGATCCTGGTGGTCGAGGATGAACAGCAGGTCCGCGCCAGCGTCGTGGCCCAGCTGCAGAGCCTGGGTTACACCGTCACCCAGGCGTCGGATGGCACGGCGGGCCTCGCCGCGTTCGCTGCCGCGCCGCAGCCCTACGACCTGCTGCTGACCGATCTGGTGATGCCCGGTACCCTGAACGGTCGGGCGCTGGCCGATGAGGTCGTGCGCCGGTGGCCCAGGACCAAGGTCGTGTTCGTGTCGGGCTATGCCCAAGCCATGCTGTCGGGCGACCACGCGCCCGGACCGCTGCTCAGCAAACCGTTCCGCAAACGCGATCTGGCGCTCGTCGTCCGCCAGGCGCTCGACGCCGCCCCCGGCCCGGACAATGTGCTGCCGAGGGCGGAGCGGTGAGAGAGTCGGGATCACGTCTAAAGCTTACGACTGCGGAACGAAACGCATCAAGGGCACCGGCGGTAGTGCAAGCAACGTGCTGAGTTGGTGCCTTCTGAAACAGGATCACTGCAGCAGCATGTTTCCTCATTCTTGCACTCAACTGCCTCGACTATCGTAGTTTCATCTTTCGCGCTTGCTATCGTCGATGAGTCGCACAACGCCCTTAGTGTTGAGCAATGCGGCAAGAACGAGCCACTCTCGATACGTCTTGCCCGCTTCGAGGCGTGATGATCGTTTGGGGCGGCATGGCCGTCTGATGAGTCCCCGTTATCGACGCCAGTCGCCTCCGTCCGAGCTCAGTGAGCACCAGATGATCGCCCCGCCGATCGATCAGGACGAGCACGAGAGATGTTCGACGTCGCGGGTGATCAGTTCGCGCGGCGCGACGCCGTGGCTGATACGACGGAGCGTGAGTTCCTAATTAGGACTGAGTGGCGCTGTCATCCTCGATCCATCGTAGATCCTCCTCGTAGATTCTCCTCGCCAGGTTCTGCCTTTCCAAGCTGAGGCGACCCTAGGCTCTCTTCGGTGACGCAAGAGTTCAAAAGGAGAGTCAGCTACGCTTGCGGTGGTGACTGAGCGCGCGCCGTCAGAGGTCGTGCGCGCCGCCGGCGCAGGGGTGCAGCGGAACGGGCACGAGGCCGTTCAGTGACCGTAAATGTCCCCTTATGAATTGAGACTGCATTACAGGCGCAGTATTGTCTCACGGATGGGCAAGCGGAAGATCACCAGGAAGCAATACGCGGCGGCTCTTGCCGTTGCTCGTAAGGCAGGTGGCGACGAGCAGCAGTATTTTGCAGGACCGTCTAACGGCCGCCGTGAAGAAGCGCGGCAAGGTCGCGAAGAAGGCTCCTGAGCGCTAACGTTCCGCCACGAGTCATCGCACGCCTTCCGCAACCAACGAAACTCGAGCAGGCACCGGCCGCCTCAGGTGTCCGCCGAGACCAGATTCAAGTCTCGAAACAACGGAGGGGGGCGTATACTTGGCCGCACAAGCCCGCGGCTACGGGGGCGATCATGGCCAAGAATGCTCAATCCACCTTTGATCCGCAGACGTTTCTCTCAACGGTGAGTCACGGCCGCGCCCTGTCCAACTAACGCAAGGACGCCGTCATCTACCGCCAGGCCGGCGCTGCAGACGACGTGTTCTACGTCCAGAAGGGCAAGGTCAAGATCGTGGTGACCTCCAAACAGGGCAAGGAGGCGGTGGTTGGGATCCTGGGCCCAGGCGAGTTCTTTGGCGAAGGATGCCTGCTCGGTCAGCCGCTGCGTCTGGCGACCGCGAAGGTCATGACCGATAGCGAAATCATGCGAGTGGGCAAGGCCGAGATGATCCGTGTCCTCCACGACGAACCCACCTTCGGCGAGCTGTTTATCGCCCACCTATTGACCCGCAACAGCCGCTTCGAGGAGGACCTCGTCGATCAGCTTTTCAACTCAAGTGAAAAGCGGCTGGCCCGGACGCTGCTGTTGTTGGCGAACTTCGGCAAGGAAGGCGGCCCGCTACCCATAACGACGCGCATCAGCCAGGAAACGCTGGCAGAGATCATCGGTACAACGCGCCCCCGCGTGAGTCATTTCATGAACAAATTCAGGAAGTTGGGTTTCATCGACTACAACGGCCACCTGCGGGTGCACAGCTCTCTGCTGGGGGTCATGCTGCACGACTGAGGCGGTCACGCTGTTGGTTGCTTCTTCCCAGTTACCAGGCGGACGGTGTGGAGAAACTTCCCTAGAGTTCTTGCTTCAAGTGGTCACGCTGCGTGGCGCCCACATATTCCTTGCGGAACCGGCCGCGCCTCTGAAGTTCCGGCACCACCAACTCGGCAAACTCCTCGATCGCGCCCGGCGAATAGATCGGCGAGATCATGAATCCGTCACCGCCAACGGCGTCAAAATAAGCCTCGAGCTGGTCGGCCACATCGGAGGGTGTGCCGACCATCTGCGGTAAGCCGACGGCTTGCCCATGGTTCTGGGCCACCTGCCGCAGGGTCAGCAGCTCGCCGGACATCGAGCGATAGCGCGTCTGCATACGCTGCAGCTTGGGCTCGGTGCGATGCGCCATGATTGTATCGAGCGGCAGGGTCGACAGGTCGAAGTCGAGATGGCCAGACAAGATGGCGAGTCCGCCTTCAAGCGGCACCAGGGCATTGTGCTCCGCCTGCCTTTCCGCCGCCTCGGCTCGCGACGAGCCGATGATCGGCTGCACGCCGAACAGCATCTTGCAGGCCTGCGGCTCACGGCCCGCTTCGACCACGCCGCGCTTGATGTCGTCGTAGAGTGCCTTGGCGCCGGCAAGGTAGGGTTGGATGGCGAATACCGCATCGGCATAGCGCGCGGCGAACTCTCGGCCCTTACCCGAGGTGCCGGCTTGCAATATGGCGGGCCCGCGGTGCGGCGAGGGCACCACATTCAAGGGGCCGCGCGACCTGAAGAAGCGGCCTTCGTGATCGATGCGATGCACCTTGGCCGGATCGGCAAAGACGCCAGCGTCGCGGTCCATCACCACGGCATCCTCGTCCCAGCTCGCCCACAGCTTGCGGCAGACCTCCACGAATTCGTGGGCGCGGTCATAGCGCTCGTCGGTCGGCTTCAGCTCCTCGCCGAAATTGGCCGACTGGTTGTGGTTGAGGGTGGTCACGACGTTCCACGCCGCCCGCCCGCGAGTCAGGTGATCGAGCGTCGCCCACAGCCTGGCCGCATGGAAGGGGTGCTGGTGGCTGACCGAGTAAGTGGCGCCGAGTCCGATGCGGGTGGTGACGGCCGCCATGAAGGACAGCAGAGGAATGGGATCGTGCTCGGGCGCCTGCGTTGCGTTGCGCAGTGCCGGCGCAAGAGAACCGCCGAACGTGTCGGAGATGTAATTGAGGTCGGCAAAGAAGACCATGTCGAACTTGGCTCTCTCGCAAACGCGAGCGATGTGCTGGTAGAGTTCGGGCTGCGTCCAGTCGTAACCCGCTTCCGCGGTGCGAGGATGCCGCCACATGGCGAGGCTGTGATAGGTCGGCCCATGCACCAGGAACTGTGCAAGGTGCATCATGGGTTTGGGCATGCGATCCGGCCTACGGCTTGACGGGCACGACCGCGACAACAAAACGCCGCGTTTCGGGTCGGCTCCCGATGTCAACGCGGCCGACTATCGTTGATCCGTAGAGCCGGAAACCGCGACGCATGTGGATCTCCTGACTATACTTCGGGGGCCGATTAGAAAACGCCGGAACGCCCGGAAACTATAGAGCCATTCGTGCCGGCAGTCATACCTTCGTCGGCATGATACCTATCTGTTAAATCCGGATTCCTGCAGAAGGGAAGCGACCATGCCCGTTGACCCACAAATCCAGGCATTGCTGGACCGAGGGACCGGCGTGCCCGCCACACACACGCTGCCGGTGGCCGAGGCGCGGCGGCAGTATGAGGCGCGCATCGCCCTCATGGCCCCGCCTCCCCAGGTGGCGAAGGTTCTGGAACGCCGCATCGACGGCCCGGGCGGGTCGATCGGGCTTCGCATCTACACACCGGTCGGCGACGGGCCGTTTCCCCTGATGATGTTCTTCCACGGCAGCGGTTTCGTGCTGTGCAGTCTCGATACACACGACGGCATGTGCCGCAACCTGGTGGCAGGCATTGGCTGCGTGGTGGTGTCGGTCGATTACCGGCTTGCTCCCGAGCACAAGTTCCCGAACGGTCTCGATGACTGCCTGGCGGCGACACGCTGGGCGGCAGCCAACGCCGTCGAACTCGGCATCGATCCGGCGCTCATAATGGTGGCCGGAGACAGCGCTGGCGGCAACATGGCCGCGGTCACCGCGCTACGCATTCGTGACGAAGGCGGGCCGAGGCTGTGCGGCCAGATCCTGCTCTATCCGGTGACCGACTATCATACGCCAGGGACCCCCTCCTACGCTGAGAACGCGGATGGCTACGGGCTGACCCGCGACACCATGGAGTGGTTCTGGGCGCATTACCTCACCAACCCGGTGGAGGCGGAGAATCCGTATGCTTCCCCGCTGCGGGCACGCGACCTCACCGGCTTGCCACCGGCCTATGTGACGAGCGCGGAGTATGATCCCTTACGCGACGAGGCTGAGCTTTACGGAGCTCGGTTGCGGGCGGCCGGCGTGCCAACCAAGATCACCCGCTGGCCCGGCATGAACCACGGCTTTCTGTTTTGGGTGGGCATCGTTGGCCGTGCCGACTCTGCGATGGCCGAGGCCTGCGCCTGGGCTCGGCAGGCGTTCCGAAAGGCCTGAGCCAAGGATCCGGCCACGTCTGTCCACATCTGCGCGCCACGGCCGCTGCGTGATGAACTGAACAACGCCAAACGCGAGGGCACCCAGATTGTCGTGAACGAGCGAGCTCAACCTTACTTCGCGACGGACTTCAAACGAACCAATGCCTATTGTCTCAAGCACATTCACGCAGTTGTTGCTGGAGGAGACGACGGCGGTCTTGATCTGCTGCGCCCGTAGTGCTCCGCCCGCCGACGAACTCATAGTTTGGCCCGCTTCAACAGTTGGGCGTTGATCGCCACCACGACCGTGCTCGCCGACATGAGCACTGCGCCCACGGCCGGTGTCAGCAGGATGCCCCACGGCGCGAGAACGCCGGCGGCAAGGGGAATCGCGAATATGTTGTAGCCCGCCGCCCACCAGAGATTCTGCACCATCTTCCGGTATGTGGCCCGGCTCAGCGTAATGATCCGGGGGATGTCACGAGGATCGGACCGCACCAGCACGATGTGCCCGGCCTCGACGGCGACGTCCGCGCCCGCGCCGATCGCGATCCCGATGTCGGCGGTCGCCAGGGCCGGGGCGTCGTTCACGCCGTCGCCGATCATGGCAACTTTCTTGCCCTGGGCCTGAAGCTCTCGGACCTTGGAA
>JAUXWB010000356.1 GCA_030684475.1 Reyranella sp.
GCAGGTCGTCGAGGACCAGGTCACCTATCCGCTGACGACCGCGATGCTCGCCGTGCCGCGCAGCAGCGCCGTGCGCGGCTTCTCGTTTTTCGGCGTGTCGTTCGTCTACGTGATCTTCGAGGACGGCACCGACATCTACTGGGCGCGCAGCCGCGTGCTGGAATACCTCAACTCGGGCGCCCAGAAGCTGCCGGCCGACGTCAAGCCGACCCTGGGACCCGACGCCACCGGCGTCGGCTGGGTCTATCAATACGTCGTGGTCGGCGCCAACCGCACGTTGGCCGAACTGCGCTCGTTGCAGGACTGGTACATCCGCTTCGGCCTCGCCAAGGCCGAGGGCGTGGCCGAGGTGGCAAGCGTCGGCGGCTTCGTGCGGCAATACAATGTCGTGGTCGATCCGGTGAAGTTGCGCAGCTTCGGCGTGCCGCTCGCCCGCGTGATCGCGGCGATCCGCGCCAGCAATCGCGAGGTCGGCGGTCGCGTCGTCGAGATGGCCGAGACGGAGTTCATGGTGCGCGGCCGCGGCTACGTGAAGAGCGTGGCGGACCTCGAGCAGATCGTGATACTTGCCGATGGTCAGGTGCCCGTCCTGCTGCGCGACATGGCGCGCATCGAACTGGGCCCGGACGAACGGCGCGGCGTCACCGAGCTCGACGGCGAGGGCGAAGTGGTGAGCGGCATCGTATTGCAGCGCTTCGGACGGAATGCGCTCGAGGTGATCGCCAGCGTAAAGCTCAAGATCAAGGAACTTGCCGGCGGCCTGCCCGAGGGCGTGCGCATCGAGACGGTCTACGACCGTTCCGACCTGATCCACCGCGCCATCGAGACCTTGGTCTACACGCTGGTCGAAGAGAGCATCGTGGTGGCCATCGTGTGCTTCGTCTTCCTGCTGCATGTGCGCTCGGCGCTGGTGGCGATCGTGACCCTGCCCGTCGGCATTCTGATGGCCTTCCTCGCCATGCACCTGTTGGGCATAGGTTCGAACATCATGAGTCTCGGCGGCATCGCCATCGCGATCGGCGCCATGATCGACGCGGCGATCGTCATGATCGAGAACGCCCACAAGCATCTCGAGCGGTTGAAGCCGGGGCAGTCGCGCCGCGACGCGATCGTCGACGCCGCCGTCGAGGTCGGCCCGGCGCTGTTCTTCAGCCTGCTGGTCATCACCGTTTCGTTCCTGCCGATCTTCGCGCTGGAGGCGCAGGAAGGGCGCATGTTCAAGCCGCTGGCGTGGACCAAGAGCCTCGCCATGGCGGCGGCGGCATTGCTGTCGGTGACCCTGGTGCCGGCATTGATGCTCCTGTTCGTGCGCGGGCGCATCCTGCCGGAGCGCCGCAATCCGGTGAACCGGCTGCTGATGTGGCTCTATCGCCCGGCGATCGGGCTCGTTCTGCGGGCGCGTGTGCTCACCGTCGCAATCGCGATGGCGATCCTGGGCGCCAGTGTATGGCCGGCGACGCGGCTCGGCAGCGAGTTCATGCCGGCCCTCGACGAGGGTACGCTGCTCTACATGCCGACGACGCTGCCCGGCCTGTCGGTCACCAAGACGGCCGAGCTGCTGCAAACCCAGGACAAGGTCATCAAGACGTTTCCCGAGGTGGCGTCGGTCTACGGCAAGGGCGGCCGGGCCGGCACGGCGACCGATCCGGCGCCGCTCGAGATGTTCGAGACGGTGATCAACCTCAAGCCCAGGTCGGAATGGCGGCCGGGCATGACCACCGACAAGCTGATCGCCGAGTTCGATCGGGCGCTGCAGTTTCCCGGCGTCAGCAACGCCTGGACCATGCCGATCAAGGCCCGGACCGACATGCTGGCCACCGGCATCCGCACGCCGGTCGGCGTCAAGCTGCTGGGGCGCGATCTCGGCGAGCTGGAAGGCCTCGCCCGTCAGGTCGAAGCGGCGGTGCGCGACGTGCCCGGCACCACCAGCGTCTTCGCCGAGCGGGTCACCGGCGGCTCCTTTCTCGACATCGTGCCCGACCGCGGGCGCCTCGCCCAGTACGGCGTGATGATGGAGGACGTTCAGCTTGCAGTGTCCAGTGCCCTCGGTGGCGAGGCGGTCTCGACCACCGTCGAAGGACGCGAGCGCTACACCGTCAACGTGCGCTACCCGCGCGATTTCCGTTCGGATCCACGGGCCATCGCCTCGGACGTGCTGGTCTCGACCGTGCGCGGCGGCATGATTCCGCTCGGCCAGCTCGCCGAGGTGAAAGTCAGTCGGGGCCCGACCACCGTCCGCACCGAGAACGCCCAGCTTGCGGTCTATGTCTTCGTCGACTTCCGCGACCGCGACCTCGGCGGCTATGTCGCCGACGCGCGGCGCGCCGTCCAGGAAAAGGTGACTTTCCCGCCCGGCTCCTATGCCGTGTGGAGTGGCCAGTTCGAGTTCCTGCAGCGCGCCGAGGCGCGGCTGCGGATCGTCGTTCCGGCCACGCTGATGCTGATCTTCGTCCTGCTCTACCTCAATTTCCGGCGGATGACGGAGACGCTGATCGTGATGCTGTCACTGCCGTTTTCGCTGGTCGGCGGTCTGTGGTTCGTCTGGTGGATGGGCTTCAACATAAGCGTTGCGGTCGCCGTCGGCTTCATCGCGCTGGCCGGTGTCGCCGCCGAGACCGGCGTGGTGATGCTGATCTATCTTGACCAGGCCCTGACGGAGCGGCAGGCGCGCTGCGCCGCCGAGCGCCGGCCTATGGAGCGGGCCGATGTCCGGGCGGCGATCATCGAGGGCGCGGTCGAGCGCGTGCGCCCGAAGATGATGACGGTGACGGCCCTCATGGCCGGCCTGCTGCCGATCCTGTGGAGCACCGGCACGGGCTCGGAGGTGATGCAGCGCATCGCCGTGCCCATGATCGGCGGCATGGTGAGCTCGACGCTTCTCACTTTGCTGGTGATTCCGGCGATCTATGGGCTGGTGAAGGGATGGCGCCTGAACACATGAGCGAGGCACCGGGTCATCAGAGCGCTCGTCATGGTAACGCTGACGGCGACGGCGCGCGACTGCTCGCCGAATATGCCTTCGAAGGCAGCAAGCGCGACGGCACCGTCGACGGCATCGAGATCAGCTGCCCGCTTTCCATCGAATTCAAGGACGCTCCGGGATAGGCGAACGCAGTCGCCTCACCCGTAGACGAACGCCGGATCGTCGAGATCAATCGCCGGCTACTGGTCCTTCTCGGTCCAGTAGTCCTGGGTGCGCTGCCATTTGGGCTTGTCGCTCCTCTTGAGCCGGAGGTGCATGCCGCGCATGAGACAGCCCGGATTGAAATTGGTTGGGTCGATCCAGGGCAGCAGGGGCTTGTTCTTGTCCTCGGGCTGGAGTGCCACCTCTGACGCTTCGAGTTTCTTCACTCGGCGACCGAGTAGAACGACGGCCCCGCTCTCGTTGAGAACGGATCGGGCAACCGCCTTGCTCATGCCGCTCGAGCCGCCGATGCACAGGGTGCACGTGCCTTGAAATGAATTCATCAGAGTCTCTCGCATGTAAAATCAGGGGCGGATCACGAAGCGGGGGCGGCAAAGCAACCGCCCCCGAACGTTCAGCTCCGCGGGCGCTCCGGCAAGCGCCAATTCGCGCTGATCGGCGCCGGCGTTAGGCCTTACCAGAAATACGCTTGACCGCCTCTTCCGTCGTCCACAGCGCATTCGCGATGTATCGGAAGTTGGTGATGGCCGCGAGATAGCCGTCGCCTTCCGGCAAGGTTGCGGCGGCCGTCGCGTCGCGCACGACTGCGACCTCGAAGCCCTGCTCGAGCAGTTCGCGGAGGTGCGATTCGACGCAGAGATTCGCCGACATTCCGGCGAGGATCACCTGGTCGACGCGCCTCTTGCGTAGCTGGAGCACGAGGTCGTTCGCCTCGGGGCCGTACACCTTGTGCGGCGAGGTGATGATCGTCTTGCCGTCCAGGATGTACGGCTTGTACTCGGCCATGAAGTCCGCGCCGGAACCGTCGAAGCCTTCGAGGTTGTATGGGCCCTTGCGATCGAACATGCCGATCTTGTGCATCAGCTTCTCGAGCGCACCCTCGAACTTCCAACCCTTGTCGGTCGGATAGTAGTAGTGCGGGGAAATGGCGACGGTGATGCCGGCAGCCTTGGCCGCCTTGAACAACCGGCCGATGTTTCCGACGGTGCCCTGCTTCTCGACGCTCTTCCCGACGACGCCCCAGGTCACGCCTTTCGGGCTCAGAAAGTCGACCTGCGGGTCGGTCACGACGAGGGCGGTGCGCGGCAGGTCGAGCTTCATGTCCGAAGGCGGCAGCGCCGGCTGGGCCGGATCGGCATAGGGGTCGTTCGCCGCCATGGCGGGCGCGGCCGCAATGGCGGTCGCTCCGGCCGCGATCCCGGCCGCGACACCAGCCCTGATCAATCCGCGCCGGCCGGCGCCAGCCGCCGGCGTATCGTCCTCACCGTGATCGTGATGGCCGCAATCGCAATGGTCACGCATGTCGTTTCTCCATATTGCCTTGTCCGGTGCTGGCGGCTTTGCCGCCGGTCGCCCGGACTATTGTCCTGGTGTGGATGTGAAGTGATCCGAAAGGCGTGCTCATTCGTCTGGCCATCGGCGCCGCTCACCGCTAAACGTGCCCCATCGGCCGCGACGGCCTCGAAAAAAATGAAGCGGCATGCTGGTTGACAGACTCTTGTCCAATCTCTCGGTTCGCGTCGAACCGTTTGCGCTCTGCCAGCTGAGTTCGGGGTGGCGCATGCATCTGCCCGGGCCTCCGGACGTGATGCTTCACTACGTGCTCAAGGGACGAGGTGCGGTGCGCGGACCGGACGGGGAAGCGCGCCCCATCTCGACAGCGTGGCTGGTCGTCGTGCCACCTCAGGCGGACCACATGCTCGAGACCGGGGGCAGCATTCGCGACGAACTCAAGATCGACACGACGCCCGCGGGTCCGCCTGTGCAGTCATTCATCGCAGGGGCGGCGTCGACCTCCGATCTGGTCGTCGCCTGCGGCGTCATCCACGTGCGCTATGGCCAGTCGCTCGGATTGTTCGACCGGCTCCGGGAGGTGCTGGTGGTCGACTTGTCGGGGATACCGCAGATCCCTGCCGCCTTCGAGGGCATATTCGGCGAGCAATTGCGCGCCGTCGCAGGCAGCGCCACCATGACGAGCGCCCTGATGACCCAGTGCCTCGTCCATGTGTTCAGGCGCCTTCCCAACGAGGCCGAACAGGCGCTTCCCTGGCTCATGGCGCTAAAGGATCGGCGTCTGGCGCGAGCGATCGACCTTATCCTCGACACTCCAGCCGCCGAGCACTCGGTGGAGTCGCTCGCCGCTGCAGCGTCAATGAGCCGGTCCAGTTTCGCTGAACGCTTCGCTGCAGCCTTCGGACGCTCGCCGATGAGCTTCGTCCATCACATTCGCATGCAACGCGCCGTCGAACTCCTGGAGCTCGGGACGCTTTCAATCGATCAGGTGTCGAACCGGGTCGGCTTCGCGAGCCGCAGCCACTTTTCGCGCGCCTTCAAGAAGCACACGGGCGCATCGCCGATCCAGTTCCGGCAAACGGTCAATACCGGCACACTGCCTGCGTCCGGCGACTGAGCGCGAAAATCAGGCCCCAGTTCGATCGAAGCATACCATCGTTCCAAATCCACGAACGGTGGCCGTTGCGGCGCGGTCTGTCGAAACCGACAATCGACCGGAGTAGAGTTGGGGACTTGGGTCCGGCACCCGCCTGAATCTGAAGGAGGCCGTCGGGATATCTACAAAGTCGTCAGGGCGAGTTGATCGAGCGCAAGCCTCAAGTGTGGCGCCGCAAAATCGACAAAGGCCCGAATCTTGGGCGCAACCAGCCGTGCTTGGGAATAGACAAGATGGACCGGACGCGGCGGTGGCGTGTAGTGATCGAGGATTGTCGTCAGCTTGCCTTCCCGGATCTGGTCGCGAACCATGTAGGAGAGGGCGATCGTGATCCCATGACCCATTTCGGCGGCGCCGATGGCAGCGGCTGCGTCGTTGATCTCGAATGTCGGACTGATCGTGACGCTATTGGGAGTTTGTTCGTTGTTGAAACGCCATTCACGATTGGGCATGAGGCCGGTGAAGGCGATCACCGAGTGAAGTTTCAGTTCTGCCGGTGAAGCGGGCGTCCCGCGTCGTGCCAGATAATCCGGGCTTGCAACCAAGATGCGGTGGACAGCGCCGATCCGTTTGGCGATCAGGTTCGAATCCGGCAATGGGCCGATCCTCACGGCCACATCGATACCATCCTCGACAAGATTCAGAATTCGGTCGAGGAGAATCACCGAGGCCGTCAGACGAGGGTGCTGGCTGAGGAAGCCACAGACCACGGGTGCCAAGACTGATCGCCCGAAAGTGACGGAAGCGGTGATCGTAAGGTGACCCTGGGGCATTGCCGTCTCACCCACCGCTTCCTTCTCGGCCGTATCCAGATCGACAAGGACGCGCCGTGCGCTTTCCAGGAATCGCTGACCGACATCGGTGATCGTCAGGCTGCGGGTCGTGCGGTTGAAGACGCGAGCGCCAAGGCGGTCCTCAAGCGCGGAAATGGCGCGGGTCACGGCAGGTGGCGAGAGTCGCAGCCGGGCTCCGGCCTTGGCAAAGCTGCCGGCGTCGGCGACCGCAACAAACACCTCCAGCTCATGAAGGCGATCCATTGTTCCTCCTAAAGGAATAATCTATTCCCCACGTCGCATATTCTTGCAACAGGAAAACTAAATCATTCTTTGCGGGAGCGGCGCCGATGAGCACCGCATCACCCAATCGACAAGGAATGACCTCATGGCTCGTGTCGCCGTTATCGACCCTCAAACCGCCACTGGCGAAGCCAAACAGTTGCTGGACGCCGTTCAGTCCGGCCTCGGCATGGTGCCCAACTTCATCCGTGTGCTCGCCAATTCGCCGGCGGCACTGAATGCGTTCCTTGGAATGCACGGGATTGCCGGTGCGGGACTTCTTGGCCCGAAGACGCGCGAGAGCATCGCGTTGACCGTCGCCGAAAAGAACGCCTGCCAGTATTGCGTCTCGGCGCACACGGCCATCGGCCGCAAGGTCGGTCTCGACAATCAGGAAATGCTGGCGAATCGCATGGGCCGCTCCTCGGATGCCAAGGCGGAAGCTGCACTGACGTTTGCCCGCGCCCTCGTCGAGCATACCGGCCAGGTGAGCAAGGCCGAGTTCGACGCGGTGCGCGCGGCTGGCCACTCGGACGGCGAGATCATTGAGATCATCACGCACGTCGCAATGAACATCTTCACCAATCTGCTCGGTAAGGCGACGCAGGTCGAGATCGACTTCCCCAAGATCGACCTCAACGAGGCAGCCTGACCCCGATCAGCAAACGCGCGAGCGTCGTGCAGGGCCCTTTGAGAGGAGCCATCCCATGGCCGATCTTTCTCGCTGCGGCTTTGCTGCATCGCTTGCCGCGTTGCCGCTTCTGGCGGCCGCGCCGTCCGCGCTTCAGGCGCGGTCGGCCGGTCCGCTGGCGCAGCTTCCCGTGACGGTCCGATGCCAAATCGGACGCGCAGCGAAGCGCGATGCGGCGCTCGCGCAGCTGTCGGTGCAGCGACCCAACCCCAGCCAATTGAAATGCTGGTGCGATCGCGGATGCGCTGGTCTCTGAACCTGGAGAGGAAACGTCCATGAGCAAGACGATCTCATCGCAAGTGCGGCCGCCTCTGCCACCCTTCATGCGTGAAAGCGCTATCCAGAAGGTCCGGATGGCCGAAGATGCCTGGAACACCCGCGACCCCGAACGCGTGTCGATGGCGTATACTGAAGGTAGCCAGTGGCGCAACCGATCGGAGTTTCCGGTCGGCCGGAGCGAGATCGTCGCTTTCCTGACACGCAAATGGGCGCGTGAGCTCGAGTATCGCCTGATCAAGGAATTGTGGGCCTTCGCCGAGAACCGCATCGCCGTGCGATTTGCGTATGAGTGGCACGATGACGCCGGCAACTGGTTCCGGAGCCACGGCAACGAGAACTGGGAGTTTGACGAGCGCGGGCTGATGCGTCTGCGCTTTGCGAGCATCAACGATCAACCTATCCGCGAGAGCGACCGGAAGTTCCGATGGCCGCAAGGACCGAGGCCTGCGGATCACCCGGGTCTTTCCGACCTTGGACTCTAACACTCGGGCTTTGACCAGCAGGAGGATGCCATGCCGCATCGTTTCGCGGAGATCGCCTTCACACCGACGGTGAAGAAGGTGCAGGAGCAACTGGGCAGCCGGTTGTCGTATGCCCGCATGGAGGATGCTCCAGAGGCGATAAACCATCACCTGAGCGAGGCGGAGGCTGGATTCATCGCAGCTCGAAACTCGCTCTACATGGCGACGGTCAGCGAGACCGGTTGGCCCTACATCCAGCATCGCGGCGGGCCGACGGGTTTCGTGCGCCTGCTCGACGAGACCACGATCGGTTTCGCGGATTTCCGCGGCAACCGGCAATATGTCAGCGTCGGGAACCTGATGACCGACGACCGTGTATCGTTGTTCTTCATGGACTATCCGAACAGGACGCGGCTGAAGCTCTTCGGGCGTGCGAAGATCGTCGATCTCGATGATCAGACGACCCTGTCACGCCTCGAAACGCCAGACTACCGCGCCCGTGTCGAACGCGGCCTCCTGATCAAGGTCGAGGGGTTCGATTGGAACTGCCCGCAGCACATCACTGAGCGCTTCACGCTCGACGAAGTGCGCGCGATGACCGCATCACTAACCTCTCGAATCGCCGAACTCGAGGCAAAACTCGCCTGACCTCAGGGGGGGGCGGACATTCAGCGGACGTCGCCCCCTCGATGTAGGCATTGTCGGTCGGCTTGCCGGGCCGGTAGGAGTCCAGACGGACCTGGTTGTGATAGGCTCAGAGATCCACCAAGTGGCCGGAGAACTCCACGCCATTGTCGGCAAACAGATACTACTTCGGTGCACCGCGTTGACAGACCAGGCGGTTCAGAACCTCGACGACGTGCTCGCCCCGCAGACGACGGCCAACCTCGATGGGGTCGAGTCCATCGAACCGCTGCTCGCGGCCCACGACAATGCGCTGAAGGCACGGATCGAGGGCGCAATGGGCGAATTGCGCGCCGCCATCAAGGGCGGCGCGGCAGTCGAGAACGTGCGCGCGCAGGTCAAGGCGCTGGACGGCGTGCTCGGCGATGCCGAAGCCGCGCTCGATCCCCATCGGGCGACGGCGTCGGCCAGCTTCTTCGGCGCATTCACGGTCCTGCTGCACGAGGCGCTGGAAGCGCTGCTGATCGTGGTCGTGATGCTCACGATGCTACACAATGCGGAGCGACAAGACGTCGAAGTCTACGTCCACGGCGGCTGGATTTCGGCATTGGTCGCGGGCGCGCTGACCTGGGCCGTGGCGACGTATCTGATCTCCATTAGCGGCGCAGACCGCGAGTTCACCGAGGGTTTCGGGTCGCTGCTGGCGGCCGTCGTCCTGCTGTGGGTCGGCATCTGGATGCACGGCAAGAGCCAGGCCGATGCGTGGCAACGCTACATTCGGGACAAGCTCGGCCATGCGCTTTCACGAAAGTCCGCCTGGGGTCTGTTCGGACTGGCGTTCGTCGTCGTCTATCGCGAAGCATTCGAAACGATCCTGTTCTACGTCGCGATCTGGAACGAGGAGAATGCGGGCGCGGTCCTTGCCGGCGCCGGTGCGGCCGTCGTCGTCCTGGCGGTCATTGCCCGCGCCTTGATGCGCTACGGCCGTGCGCTGCCCGTCGGAAAATTTCTTGCCTACAGTTCGATCCTGATCGCGGTGCTGTGCGTCGTGCTGATGGGCAAAGGCGTGTCGGCATTGCAGGAGGCCGGTTGGCTGCCGGTCGATCCGCTTGCCGGCTTCCTCCGTGTGGAGGTCCTCGGTCTCTACCCGACCGTCGAGGGAATCATCGCGCAAGTCGCCATGGCGGCGTTGTTGCTGATCGGCTTCTGGCACAATCAGCACGCTACTCGCGGCCGCCTTGGCCAGGCGCGTGTTCGGCCAAGATGGGAGATGAAGGCGCACTCCTGAAGCAATCCCATGAATTTCCGCGCCGGGCTGCTCAGTGCTGGAGATTTTCACCTGGATGGAACTTCTCTGACACGAGTTGGCCGGTTCCTGGATCGACCAAGTGGACCTCCCCGCACGCAAGGCAAGTCTGAGGAACAACCGCTTCGCTCTCGGTGTCTCCATCGTCGACCGAGCCCTGCACATTCAGGTTGGTCACTGGGCAGCGATATATAAAATTGCGCATATCGAAATCATTCTACTCCGCACTGCTCGTCGGTACTTGATCTAGATCAAGGACGCTGAACGCTTAGAAAGGGTCGGCAGTCGTCTTGGGGCGTCTTGCGCTCGCGGCGGCGTGGACGATCAATCGCTGGGACGGCTGGTCGGAAGCAACAAGCCTGCCTCAGCCAGCCAGCGCAGGAACCCAGAAGAAATAGGCGTTGAGCATATAGACACCGGACAGGATCAGGACCACGCCGCCAGCCGTTTCGAATATGCGCCGGTACGCATCGAGGCCACGCAGGTTCTCCAGCAAGCCGATGCTGATCGCGCCGACAGCCACGGGAAGGGCCCGACCGACGGCAAAGGCGAACAGGAGCAGAGCGCCGAGCCACGGCGAGCCCACGCCCACCGCGGCGCCGAGGAGCACGACCAGTGCCGGCGTGCAGACCGGACATATCGCGATCGAAAATATTGCGCCTATGGCAAAGGCGCTCCATGCCGCGGACGGC
>JAUXWB010000365.1 GCA_030684475.1 Reyranella sp.
TTGACCATGCCCCGCCCGGCGGGAGGAGGTTTTCCGACACGGTTCGCATTCTTCGACACGCGGGTGTCGGAAAACGGCCGGCGAAAAGCCTTGCCGATCAACGCCCTGAATTTTTCGACAGGATTTTCCCGACACCGGGGTGTCGGCAAAAAGCCTCGGCCGGGACGACGGACCAACCTGGAGTCGGCCCCCCTAAAGGCCGAGCCCGCGGGCGATGAGGTTTCGCTGGATCTCGGAAGTGCCCTCGCCGATGACATAGACCAGCGCGTCGCGATGAATGCGGCCGACGGGATAGTCGCTCATGATCCCGGCGCCGCCGTGGATGCGCACGGCCGCCTCCGAGACGCGGACCGCGCATTCCGAGGCGATCAGCTTCACCTTGGCGGCTGTCGCTGCGTCCAGCGTGCCCTGGTCGACGCGCCAGGCACCGTAGGCGACAAGCCAGCGCGCCGCCTCGATCTCCGCCGCCA
Organism: Reyranella sp.; assembly: GCA_030684475.1. GTDB lineage: Bacteria > Pseudomonadota > Alphaproteobacteria > Reyranellales > Reyranellaceae > Reyranella. The sequence goes on from JAUXWB010000365.1 coordinate 471, forward strand.
TGTCCGCGAGCTTGTGCGCGATCGCCTGGTACTGTCCGATCGTCTTGCCGCGCACCTTGCGCACCTTCGCGAAGTCGAGCGCTGCCTCAAGTGCGCCCTGGGCCATGCCGAGCGCGTTGGCGGCAACGCCGACACGGTTCTCCGAAAGACTGTCGAGAATGATCGGATAGGTGCCGGTGCGCCCGCCCAGCAGGCAGGCGTCGGGCACGAAGGCGTCGCTGATGTGGACCAGCCCGGTGTCGGAGGCGCGGATGCCTTCCTTCTTCAGGCGGGTGACGACGATGCCGGGATTGGGCAGCTCGACCAGGAACAGGCTGATGGCTGCAGGTGTCAGCTCGGGCTCGGTGCGTGCCGCCAGGGTGAGGAAATCGGCAATGGGCGCGTTGGTGATGTAGAGCTTCGATCCGTTCAGCCGCCAGCCGCCGCGGACCTTCTCGGCCCTGGTGCGGAGCGCGCGGATGTCGGAGCCGCCGTCCGGTTCGGAAAGGGCGAAGCCCGCGATCCGTTCGCCGGCGAGGGCGGGGCGAAAGAAGTCGGCTTTCTGCGCCTCCGTTCCAGCCCGCCAGATCGGCCAGATGCCAAGGTGGCTGTGCGCCGACCACGACGAGGAGAACGCCTGGCAGACGCGGGACATCTCCTCGCGGACAATGCAGTCGGACACCTTGTCGAAGCCTGAGCCGCCATCGGCTTCCGGGTAGCGCACCCCGATCAGGCCGAGTTCGCCGAAGCGCTTGAACATGTGGCGTGGGAAGGTTTCGTTGTCCTCGGCGGCGCGTACCAGGGGCGCCAGCTCGCTTTCGGCGAACCTCCGTACCGTGCGGCGCAGGTCTTCCTGCTCAGCGGTAAAGGCGAAATCCATGGCGTACTGTCGACCTCCGGTGGCGAAGCGGCCACCTTAAAGGGAACGCCGGCAAAACTCAGCCTTACCTGCTAAGGTGACGCCGGGTAGCACAGGAGTTCACCATGGTTCGTTGGCTTGGTCTGGTGTCGCTTTGCCTGATTGCCTCCGCCTCGCCGGCGAGGGCCGAGGTCTATTGCAAAACGGTTGGCGTGCCGAAGGGCTGCGTGATGCGGCCCGGCGTCGCCACGCCCGGCGTCGGTGCTCCCGGCGTCGGGGTCGTTCCGGGCGCGGGCGTCGGCGCCCCGGGCGTCGGTGTCGCGCCGGGAGCAGGCGTGGGCGCCCCCGGTGTCGGCGTGGCGCCCGGCGCCGGCGTGAATCGCGGCGGCCCGGTCGACCGCGCCGGTCGTCGCTAGGCACACTCGCCTCGGACGCGGTTCTTCGGCGCCGGTTCTTTTGATGATTGCCGGCACATATCGCTTGTTCGCCGGCTGAAGATCACTATCTCTTGGTCACCGCTTCCGTGCGTGCTCTCCGCTCGCGCCCCTGAAACCCGACAATTGAGAGAAACGCCATGAAATTCAGGCCGCTGCATGATCGCGTGGTAATTCGCCGGGTCGAGGAAGAGGACAGGACCAAGGGCGGCATCCTGATTCCCGACACCGCCCGGGAGAAGCCGATGGAAGGCGAGGTCGTGGCCGTCGGTCCCGGCGCCCGCAACGAGGCCGGCGCTCTGGTGCCCCTCGACGTGCGGAAGGGCGACCGCATCCTGTTCGGCAAGTGGTCGGGCACCGAGATCAAGCTCGACGGCGAGGATCTCCTCGTCATGGCCGAGTCCGACATCATGGGCATCGTCGAAGGCACGGGCATCGCCAGGAAGAAGGCCGCCTGACCGCGATCCGCGCTTCGGAAACATTTCAAACAGGGAAAAGCAATCATGTCAGCGAAAGAAGTACGTTTCGGCGCCGATGCCCGGGCTCGCATGATCCGCGGCGTGGACATCCTGGCTGACTCGGTCAAGGTCACGCTCGGTCCCAAGGGCCGCAACGTCGTGCTCGACAAGTCCTACGGCGCGCCGCGCATCACCAAGGACGGCGTCACCGTCGCCAAGGAGATCGAGCTCGGCGACAAGTTCGAGAACATGGGCGCCCAGCTGGTGCGCGAAGTGGCGACCCGGACCTCCGACACCGCCGGCGACGGCACCACCACGGCGACCGTGCTCGCCCAGGCGATCGTGCGCGAGGGTGCCAAGTCGGTGGCCGCGGGCATGAACCCGATGGACCTCAAGCGCGGCATCGACATTGCCTGCGAATGGGTGATGGAGGACCTCAAGAGCCGCTCGAAGAAAGTGTCGACCAGCGAGGAGATCGCCCAGGTCGGCACCATTTCGGCCAACGGCGACAAGGCGATCGGCAAGATGATTGCCGAGGCGATGAAGCGGGTCGGCAACGAGGGCGTGATCACAGTGGAAGAGGCCAAGAGCCTCGACACCGAGCTCGACGTCGTCGAGGGCATGCAGTTTGACCGTGGCTATCTCTCGCCCTACTTCATCACCAATGCCGAGAAGATGGTCTGCGAGCTCGAGGCGCCCTACATTCTGATCTACGAGAAGAAGCTCGCCAGCCTGCAGGCGGTGCTGCCGCTGCTCGAATCGATCGTGCAGTCGAGCCGGCCGCTACTGATCATCGCCGAGGACATCGAGGGCGAGGTGCTGGCCACCCTGGTGGTGAACAAGCTGCGCGGCGGCCTCAAGGTCGCGGCCGTCAAGGCGCCGGGCTTCGGCGATCGCCGCAAGGAGATGCTGGAGGACCTCGCCGTCCTGACCGGCGGCCAGGTGATCAGCGAGGATCTCGGCACCAAGCTCGAGAACGTGACCCTGGCCATGCTGGGCACCGCCAAGCGGGTGCGCATCGACAAGGACAATACGACGGTGATCGACGGCGCCGGCAAGAAGAAGGACATCGAGGCCCGCATCTCGCAGATCAAGAAGCAAGTCGAGGAAACGACGTCCGACTACGACCGCGAGAAGTTGCAGGAGCGGCTGGCCAAGCTCGCCGGCGGCGTCGCCATCATCAAGGTCGGCGGCGCCACCGAGATCGAGGTCAAGGAGAAGAAGGACCGCGTCGATGATGCCATGCATGCCACCAAGGCCGCGGTCGAGGAGGGCGTCGTCGCCGGTGGCGGCGCCGCGCTCCTCTATGCGACCCGCGTGCTCGACGGCAAGCGCGGCGGCAACCACGACCAGCAGGTCGGCATCGACATCGTGCGTCGCGCTCTGCAGGCGCCGGTGCGCCAGATCGCCGAAAACGCCGGCTTCGACGGCGCCGTGGTGGCGGGACGCATGCTCGAGCAGAAGGACGTCAACTTCGGCTTCGACGCCCAGAAGGCCGAGTACGTGAACATGATCAAGGCTGGCGTCATCGATCCGACCAAAGTCGTCCGTGCCGCGCTGCAGGGCGCGGTGTCGGTGGCCGGCCTCCTCATCACCACCGAGGCGATGGTGGCCGAAATTCCCGATAGCAACGCCTCCGCCATGCCTGGCGGCATGGGCGGCGGTGGCATGGGCGGGATGGGCGGCGGCATGGGTGGCGGGATGGGCTTCTAGCACCCGTCCCACACATCGCCCCGTCTCACACTGCAGGGGAGTGCCATGACGCTACGTCCGGAATATGCGCTCGGTCACTCCCGCTACAATGCGTTCCTCTTCGCCTCGGTGGGCGAGGAGGGCAATGGCGTGTCGCTCACGGTTCTGACCGCGCTCACCCGCCTCGGTCTCGACCCGTGGCAGGAGGCTTCCCGGCTGTCGGATCTGCCCAGGGAAGCCGCGGCCCGGGCGCTGGCCGCCACGATTGCGACCTTGCCCGAAGGTGACTGGAAAGCATCGGACTCGGGCGTGATTGCCACCCGCCTCGTGGACTGGCTGCCGGGGCGGAGCGCCCCGGCCGTGCCCCTGCCAACGTCCTCACCGAGGATCGATGCCCCGACAACCGGGTCCCTGGCGGCGGGACGATGGTTGGTCTGGAGCGCGGTGGCCGTCGCCGTGGTCTGCCTGACGCTCTATCTGCAGCCCGACAACAATCTCGAACCCGCGGCGCGCGCCGGCGTGTCGACGCAGAATTGACCGGGATCAGGCCGCCGGCGGTGTCGGCGGCAGCATCCGGTCGATCGCCCGGATCCAGACCTCGCGGGCGGCTTCGACCGACAGGCCGTGGCGCTCGCGCATCCGCCCCCAGCTTTCGAAATCGATCAGCGCCTCGAGGGCGATCAGAAGCTGTTTGCGTTCCGCCTCCGGCAGGGTCGAGAGCTCCGGCCGGTACATCAGCTGCAGGCGCTCGATGAACGCGTCGCGAATGCGCTCTATCTGCACCTTCAACAGGTCCGATTCGCTCACGTTGTGCAACAGCACGCGCCATAGCGGCAGCCATCGTTCGCACACGTCAGCGCGCGTCTCGACGTGGGACCTGAGCCGGGTCTGCCGGTCGGCGTCGACATGCCGGGCCACCGCCAGGGCCATGCCCTGGACAAAGGCATAGTTGGCAGCCGCTAGGCTCAAGGTCAGCAAATCGGCGAAGCGCTCGAACACCGACCTGACGGAGTAGCCGGCGCGCTCGGCAATCTGGGCCGACGTCGGCACCTGCGGGCTTTCGCGCAGGAGATCGAGGTAGGCCTCGATGATCAGCTGTTTGGTCCGCTCGCTCCGCAGGCGGCGGCCGTCGACCCGGCGGCGCCTGGGCGCCGGCGCAGTGACGACAGGATCATCGACCATCTCTGAAAGGACTCCGGATCGGGACAGGCGAGGGTGTACTGTGACGGTCTTTGCCGCGCCGTGCCAGCATCGCCGACGACGCAGCCTTGCGGTGCCGACGGGCTGCCAAACCGCCGCACCGTTGCCGGCGGGAAAGGCGTATAAGCGCCGCACGGTCGATCGACCCAACCCACGGCAGGAGGCCTCCATGGCGCAGAAACCCGGCAAGCGGATGGAATACGTCTTGTTCAACGTCACCTACGAGGACGGCAGCCAGCGTTCCAACCGCCGCGTGCCGCTCGACGCCGTCTCGGGCGACGATACCGGCCATTCCGCCCGCGCGATCCTTGAGGCACAGGATCGCGAGGTCGCGGCGAAGTCCGGCAAGGCGCCGCTCACCATCAAGGGCCTGGAGCGCGTCGGCGACCGCTAACCGCCGGGCCCCTAGGCAGCAATTGCCGCGAGATAGGCCTCGGCATCGACCTGCTCCGACACAGCGCCGGCGAAGCCGACATAGCCATCGGGGCGGATCAGCCGCAGCGCCTTCCCATGCTCGCCGCTCGCGGGTGCGGCCTGCACCAGCTTCGGAAAGGTCGCCGCCAGCGCCGCCACGACGTCGGCCGGACCGACCGCCGTGAACCTGGCGCCGCCGGCCCCGGCCGGAAGCCGGTCGGGCCAGCGCTCGCCGGCCGCCGGTCCGCCGACGCTGTAGGCACCGCGCGCCGTGAGCGGGCTGTCGGGATAGCCGATGTCCATTTCGGCGAGCTGGCTGGCGGCCTTGTGCTGGAGCGCGGGGAAGCCCGCCGCGAACCTCACCACCGCGTTGCGCAGACCCTGGGCGATCGGGTTGCGCAGGGTCGCGGCTTCCGTGAGTCGGCCGGCGTTGCGCAGCACCACTTCGCCGACGGTGCTGCGCTCGGGCGAATAGCTGTCGAGCAGGCTGGGCCTCGCCGTGCCCTCGATCACCAGCGCCAGCTTCCAGGCGAGGTTGAAGGCGTCCTGCATGCCGGTGTTCATGCCCTGGCCGCCGGCCGGGCTGTGGATGTGCGCGGCGTCGCCGGCCAGGAACACGTGGCCCTTGGCGTAGTCCTTCACCTTGCGTTCGTTGATACGGAACGCCGCCAGCCAGAACGGATCCTTCATCACGATTCCCGGCGAACCGCGATGGGCCATCAACGCGTTGATCTCCTCGAGCGTCGGATCGGGATGCTTCTCGTTGCCTGTCGCCGGCCCGAGGTCGGCGATCGCCCGCCAGCGGTCGCCGACGATCGGGAAGAAGGCCAGGATGCCGTCGCGGTGCCAGAAGATGTGTAGCTGGTCCTTTGGCTCGAGCCCCGTCACGTAACCGTCGGCCAGCGCCCAGTGGCTCTCGAGCGTCGAGCCCTCGAAGGCGAAGCCGAGCCCGTGCCGCACCGCCGAATGGGCGCCGTCGCAGCCGACCAGCCAGTCGGCCGTCTCGCTCTCGGTCTCGCCGCTCGCCCTCTTCAGTGTCGCCTCGACGGTGGAGCCGTTGTCGGTGAAGCCCGCCAGCTCGATCTGTCGCTCGACTTTGACGCCCTGCGCCGCCAGCCGCTCCTCCAGCACGCGTTCGGTCTCGCTTTGCGGGATCATCAGCGCGTAGTTGAAGCGGCTGTTGATCGAATCGAGTGTGACCCGGGCCACGATCTCGTTGCCGGTCGAGATCTGGGCACCGTGCGCGACGAAGCCCGCCGGGATGAACTCCTTGGCGTAGCCGGCGTCGTCGAACAGCTCGAGCGTGCGGCTCCACAGCACCAGCGCCTTCGATTTGTCGGTGCGCTCGGCGTTCTTGTCGACGATGCGCACGGCAATGCCGTGCCGCACCAGTTCGTTGGCGAGCGTCAACCCGACCGGCCCTGCGCCGGCGATCAGGACCTTCGGATTGTTCGACATGCCACACTCCCGGCGGATGATCTTCTTCGAGCATGAACCCTACCGGTGCGGGTGCCTCTGTCCAGATGCGAGAATTGCCAGCTATGCCGGCAGGCCCCTCAGCCATTTGCGCGCCGGCCCGACCTGACGAAAGACGCGCATCGGCCGGTCGGCGGCGGCCATCATGCCGAGCACTCGGCCCGCCGCCTCCGAATGCTGGTCCGGCACGACCGCGGCCAGCGCACCCATCGGGTGGCCTTCCTCGTGCAGGGCGCGCATGCGCGCACCCAGCGCCAACAGCTCCTCGGGTGCCATGCGCGTGCGGGCATGCTTGGCGTCGAGCAGCTTGCGGTGGCCGTAGGCGCCGGCCTCGCCGACGGCGTCGAGATAGGCCTCGACTTCGGCCCGGGTGACGTCGCCCTCGGCAACGACGGTAACCAGTCTCTGCTCCGGGTCTATGGTCCAGTGAAACGGCATGGCGGGCGAGACCTTGTCAGCCCGGCCGTCCGAGCGCCAGCGATGACGTCGATGCACCCAAAATTCGCCCGCGCCCAACCGCCCTCGGGCGCCCGACGGCCGTCCGTTTGACCCGCTTCGGCCCGCCTGCCACCGTTGTCGGCGTCACGGACCGGCGACACGGTCTGACACGGACCAACGACACGGACCAACGACACAGGGAAGGGGCGAGGCCATGAAAGTTCGCGCCATCGCGGCGATTCTCGTGCTCGCTGCGGGAACCGCTCACGCGCAAGCCTCCTTGGAATGGCCCGTCGTCATCGAGCACGCGCCGGGCAACGCCTCGACCTGCGCGCCCGGTACCGGGGATCCGATGATCCGGGTCACGGGCGGCGCGCTGTCGCTCAGGTTCGCATCCTTCCCGCAGCCGATCTGGACGGTGAAGCCCGCGCCGGACGGCAGCTTCGATGCAGTGGTGCCGAGCTATGCCGATTCGAACGGCGCGCGCATCACGGTTCCCACCGGCACCGGCCCGCGCCCAATCACGACGCGCCAGCAGAGCCAGCCCTGCGGCTATCGCCTGGTCCCGAAATAGCCTGTGCGTCTCGGAGCGCGCGTCAGGTCCCTGTCAGGTCCCCATCACGCCTCGGTAAACGGGCCGATCCGCGCCGCCGCGAACGCCGGCCGTGCCTGGATCGCCTGCCACCAGGCGTGCACGTGCGGATGCTTCGCCGCCGTCATCTCCTGCGGCGCGATCTCCTCGTCGAGGCGTTTGACGAAGGGCACGGCGGCGATGTCGGCAATCGAATAGCGGTCGCCCACGAGCCATGCGCCCTCACCCCTCGCGCTCTGGCCCCTCGCGCCCGCCGCCAGCATCGCCTCCATGCGGTCGAGCAGCCCGACGGTGAGCTTGTCCTGCGCCTCGGCGCGTTCCTCCTCGGTGTAGGGTTTGCGCGCGGTCCTGAGCCACGCCTCGCGCCGTTCCTTGCTCGGCACGTTCTTGAGCTTCTCGGCCAGCTCCGCGTCCGACCATTGCGTCGCGACCTTTGCCATCGAGTGCGCCCAGTTGAAGATGATGAGGTTGCCGATCAGCCCATCGATGTGGCGGATCCAGTTGCGCATCACTGCACGGTCGAAGGCGTCGGCCGGCCTGAGTGGCGGCTCGGGATGGGTCTCGTCGAGATATTCGCAGATCGTGCCGCTCTCGTAGAGCGAGCGGCCGTCCGCCAGCACCAGCAGCGGAATGACGCCGTTGGGATTGAGCTTCAGGAAGGCGGGCGCATGATGCTCCATCCTGGTGAGGTCGATCAGCTTGCTCTCGAAGGCGAGGCTCTTCTCGGCGAGGCAGAGTCGTACGCGGCGCGACGCCGAGGATCTCCAAGCGTGATAAAGGGTGTACATCGGCAGCTCCGGTTGAACGCGTGCCCTGACGCTACGATGCCTGGAGGGTGGGTAGAGGTCGACCCATTCGAACACGATGCGCGAACCGAATTGGCATGGTGCAGGCTGCCGCTTCCAGACCATGCACCTCCCCCGGCGTGCCACTGTCTGGTGAAGCGCCGAGCTTCGTCGGTAGACGCACGGCGTTGCCCCGGTATGGTGAATGCCCGAAGCACCACTTGGTCGAGGTAACGGCTGCAAGGAGGGGTCGCGGATGACTGGCAAGTCCGTTCTCAACGCGCTCGCCGTTGGCGCATGGCTGATGGCTTCCGTCTTGGCTGCCTTGTTCGTGGCGTACATAGGCTTCTTCGGCATCGGCTTTATCGGCCTGCTCTTTTGGTCCATCTGCTCGCGGATCGAATTGGAAAAGGAAGGCGCGGTCGGACACGGATTTTCGACGGGCCTCTTTGCTCAACAGATCAAGGCCCAAACGGAGATGTCGCCGGCAGAACGGGCCGCACTTCGCCATGAACAGTCTTTGACTGTGCGGTCCGCGCGTTTCTTCAAGCATCTTGGAGTAGGCCTCACGCTCATCGGTTTCGGAGGCTTTGCCTATGGTCAGCTTTGAAAGAGAGGCCGACGCTTCCGTGGGTCGGGCTGGCCTGGGACTGAATGACGGATGGATCGACGCGCCGGCATCTCGCGGAACGCCGCCACGACACCGCGCCATTGCACGAGCGTGCCGCGCCCCGCGGTGAGTCACTTACGAGCTTGGTCGAACGCGGCGTCCTCGACTTAGGCCTTCTGGCCTAGGGCATCAGATTTTCGGCCCGCGCCGCAATTAAGCCCCCGTCGACGCCCACTGAGACATCGAGCCATTCCATTGACCCTCGACTGGATTTGACGGAGATCGATCATGCACCTCGGCCATCTGCCCTTGCTTGGGCTGTTCCTGCTGCCCGCGATCGCCCCCGCTCTTGCCTGGGCCGCCGACCCCGCTGCGGCGAGCGCCTGCTCTATCCAGCTCTCGACCGACGGCCGGCTCTTCTACGCCAAGGTGTCGGCCAAGATGACTCCCGCGACCGATATTCGCGAAGAGCTGACCGAAGTTGCCCGCCCGCTGGTGATGGATGGATCCATGTCGCGCGCGAGTGCGCGCACCGCGGCCGAAGCGGCCGGCGAATGCCTGAAGCTGTTGAAGTGAGACCGCGAAAAGAGACCGACGGGATCCGGCCGCGCCGCGCGCCGGGCTTTCCCGTGGATTGTGTCGAGTTGAAAGGTCGTGACCCATGCGTACTTCCGTTTTCCTGATGGCGTTTGCCGTGGCGGCATCCGCCGCCCCGGCGGCGATGGCCGAGGTCTATTGCGGTGACGCCGGCGTGACGGTGAACTGCGTCGTCCGTCCGGTCGCCGAGCCCTGGCGTCGCGGTGTGGGTGTTGGCGCGCCCGGTGTCGGGGTTGCCCCCGGCGTGGGTGTGGGCGTGGGCCATGGTGCCGCCGGTGTTGGTGTGGCTCCCGGCGTCGGTGTCGGCGTCGGAGGGGTGGGTCGCGGCGGCGAGATGAATCGCGGCGGCCCGGTCGACCGCGCCGGCCGCCGCTAGAAGCTCTTCCTCCTGCGCCCCGCGATGAGCTGGGTCACACGCTCGCTGGAAGGCGGGCGGGAGGCAGGGCGAGAAGCCATTTGAGAGCCGGCCCGCGCTTGACGAAGATGCGCAGCGGACGGTCGGCGAGGGCGACCATGCCCAGGAGGCGGGCGAGGATCTCGGCGTTTTCTTCCGGCAGGATCGCCGCCATCGGCCCCATCCGGCTCCTCTCATGCTCGGTGCGCATGCGCAGGCCGAGCATGAGCACCTCCTCCGGCGTCATGCGCATGCGGCTGCGGGCGCCGTCGTACAATTTCCGATAGCCGTGGGCGTCGCGCGCGCAGAGCGCATCGACCATGGCGACGAGCTCGCCGTGGGTGACTTCGCCCTCCGCCACCACGGTCACGAGGTCTCGATCGGGCTCGATGGTCCACTGGACGGGCATGCTCTCAAAGTATTGGCGGTCCCGGCGCCCTTTGCCAGCGGCGATGACGCCTAGGCCGTCTTGCCGCCGCCTCCGGCCTCGCCCCCGGCTCCACCTCTACGCCCCGGCATGGCAAGGGCCGCCTCGAACTCGCGCTTGAGTTCATCGAGGGTCAGCATGCCCGGCCGCGGCGGAAACTTGGAAACCGCCGCGTTGCGTCTGTTCTCATCCGGCCACAGCGCCTGACGCGCCCGGGAGCGTGCCTCGTTGGATTTGCCGCCGCGCAGGCTGGTGATCGCCGCCGCGAGGCACCTTCGTTCCCAGTCGCCCAGGGGGCAGATGCCGCTCTCGATGGCCTCGAGGATCCGGCGGATGGCCTCCTGGGCCAGTTGTTTCCCGGCCTCCGGGGCAAGCCCGTCGGCGGGGATGGCGAGGGACTTGCGGAGTGCAAGGAGTTCGGGCGAGGGGGACATGGCGACAGCATAGCGTGAACCTGAGTCAGGAACAGGAGACTTTGCCGCCGTCGTGGGGGACAGTCGGCGCCCGCATGAGCGAGACCAAGACCACCGACCTGTCGTTCCGCCGCGTGCTCGGCACCAGCCCGATGGATTTCTGGCGCCTGTGGTACGTCGGCCTGGTCGCCACCACCGTGCGCTGGCTGGAGACGGTCGTCATGGGCATCGTCGTCTATCAGCAGACCGGCTCCGCCTTCGTCGTCGCCATGGTGAGCATGCTCCGCCTGCTGCCCATGGGCCTGTTCGGCGCTTTCCTCGGCGCCTTCGCCGAACGCTTCGACCGCCGCCTGACCCTGGCCGGTGTCGTCGGCCTCCTGGCCGCGACCTCGGCCGCGCTCGCCGTGATCGCCTGGGCGGGAACCCTGGAAGTCTGGCACCTCGCCGTCGCCAGCTTCATCAACGGCTGCGGCTGGGTCACCGACAATCCCCTGCGCCGCGTGATGATGGGCGAGGTCATGGGCCGCGACCGCATGGCCACCGCCATGGCGCTCGACGTTGGCGCCGCCAATGCGAGCCGCATGATCGGCCCCGCCGCGGGCGGCCTGCTGCTGGCCGGCGTCGGCATCGAGGGCGCCTTCCTGCTGGGCGTTGTGATGTACGCCACCGCCGTCGCGGCCACGCTCATGGTCCGGAGCCGTATCCCGTCCTCGCCGGGCGCCGGCGCGGTGCTGGCCCGCACCTGGGAGGGCGTGGTGCTCGTCTTCGCCGACCGGCGCCTCGGCGCCATCATGGCGGTGACCGTCATCTACAACGTCTTCGCCTGGCCCTTCACCAGCATGATCCCGGTGATCGGGACCGGCCGGCTGCTGCTCGGCCCCGAGGGCGTCGGCCTCCTCACCAGCGTCGACGGCGTCGGCGCCTTCGCGGGCGCCCTCGTGCTGGCGCTGTGGCTGGTGCCGCGCTGGCATGCCCGCGCCTATGTCGGCGGCGTGGCGGCCTATCTGGTGGGGCTGATCGCTTTTGCCCTCGCCCCCACGCCGCTGCTGGCCGGCGCCGCGCTGCTGGTGACCGGTCTCGCCGGCGCCGCCTTCGCCACCCTGCAGGCCACGCTCGTCTACCTCGCGGCCCCCGTCGACATGCGCTCGCGCATCCTGGGCGTGCTCTCCGTGTGCATCGGCACCGGGCCGATCGGCTTCGTCTGGCTGGGCTGGCTCGCCGACCGGATCGGCGCGCCGGAGGCCACGGCGATCACCGGCGCGATGGGCCTGCTGGCGCTCGCCGCGACCTGGCCGCTGTGGCGGAGAATTTGAAGCCTGCCCGACGCGGACGGCTGGTCGTCGATCCCCTGCGCGGTGGACAAGTCGCCGTGACTCGGCCGGCCGCGCCTGCCAGGATTCCCACCCGTCGGGATTTGCATGAGGGACGCTGGCTCTCGAGCCGAATCAATCGGGCCGAATGATCGGGAGGCGACGATGCGACAAGAGCTGATGTTCTGGTTGCGCATGGTAGCCGTTGCTCTCTGTACCGTGGCGATTGTCGGGGTGGCTGTCTCGATCGGCGGACCGGCGGCGAATTTGGTCGCGCTGCGCTAGGCTTCGCGTTCGGCACCTGGCCGCCCGGCTGATCGCGCCGGCGCATCAAGCCACTCTCTTGGCAGAGGTGCATGAATGCTCTCCCTCGGAGCCACTTGCTCGGGGGAGCAGAGGCGTGGCCCCGAGGGGAGCGACCGGAGGAGGGTACGGCTCCTCCGATGGAAAGAAGCTTCGTGCCTTCAGGCGGTCCGAAGACCGCCGAAAAGCCAGAGGACGACCACGATCAGCAGCACCAGGCCGAGCACGCCGCCCAGCCCGCGCCCGCCGTAGCGGCTGTAGCCGTAGTAACCGCCGCCGCCGCCGAGCAGCAGGATCAGGATCACGACGATCAGGATCGTGCTCATTTGAACAACACCGTGAATCTCGTGCCTTGGTTCTCGTCGCCGCGATCGATCCGCAGTTCGCCGTCGATCTGCCGGACCAGCGAGGAAACCAGATTCATGCCCAGACCGTTGCAGGCGTCCGGATCGAATCCCTCCGGCAGGCTGGAGCCATCGTTGCTCACCGACAGGGCGTAGCCGCTTGCCGAATGCGGTTCGAGCTTCACCGTGATGCGCCCTCTGCCGTGCTTGATGGCGTTCGTGACCAGCTCGTTGACGATGAGGCTGAGGGGAATGCCGGTCGCGGTCGGCAGTCTTACCTCAATTCCCTCGACGACGATAAGCAAATCGGGGCGCTGCTCCGACATCGACATCGTCGAATGATCGTGACAGAGCTCGGCGAGGTATTTCTTGAATTCGACGGTCTCCGTGCTCGCCATGGATTGGAGATGCCTGTGGAGTCCGGCGATCGCGGCCACGCGGTTGGCCGCGACGGACAGGCGGGACGAAGCCTCGGCATTTTCTTCCGTCCGGCTTTGCAGCGACAGGAGGCCCACGATCATCTGCAGGTTGTTCAGCAGCCGGTGGTGGCACTCCTGGTTCAGGATCGCCTGCTGGCGGATCAGCTCGTCCTTCTCCTGCAGCGAGGCCTGGTCGCGGGCGAGGGTCTTCCGCAGCCGGATTTCCGTGCCGCTATGCGCCGTCAGTTCGCGTTCGTAGCTTGTGATCGTGCGCCACACCGGGATTTCCAATCCGGGCGGCCGGGAGGCACCCGCGCCGGGCGGGACGTATTCGCGGGGCATGACACCCTCACTTCTCCAGCAACTGTGCTGGACTGTTGTCTCCTGGTTACCTGAAGCGGAAATCCGCCAGGCGTTGTTGATGCATTTCTTGTAGCGGGGCTCTTGGACAAACATTATTTGTCGGGCGAGGGAACCTATCAACGCGCTCTATTCCGAGCGGAGTCCAGACCTAATGTCCGCCACCGGACGGTATATGTCCGGTAATCGACACAAGTGTTCAATATTGGACAGTATCGGCTCCCCGATATCGGCGTCTGACCACCGAATCGCCTCGACAGCGGCCCGCAATGCGCGCCTGTTGGCGCCCACCAAACATGAAGGAGACAACGCCGTGGCAGCGAAGCGCAAGGCTGCGGACGCCCAGGCCAACCGGTTGCTCGGTTTGCTGTCGCCCAGGGACTACCGGCGGCTGCAGCCGCATCTGGAACGCATTCCCCTCACCTACCGGCAGTCGCTCTATCGTGCCCGCCAGCGTCTCGGCTTCGTCTACTTCATCGAAACCGGCGTCGGCTCGCTGGTGAACACCATGAAGAACGGCCAGGCGGCCGAGGTCGGCACGATCGGCAACGAGGGCATCGTCGGCCTGCCGCTGCTGCTGGACGACGACCGCGCGCCGACCAGTGTTTATATCCAGGTGCCCGGCGCCGGCCTGCGCATAACGGCGGCGCGGTTCAGCGCCGAGCTGGCGCGCAGCGCCTCGATGCGCAAGGTGATGCTGCGCTATGCCCATGCGCTCTTCAACCAGGTCGCGCAGTCGGCGGCGTGCAACCACTTCCATACGCTGCAGCAGCGCTGCTGCCGCTGGATGCTGATGACGCACGACCGCATGCAGTCCGACGAGTTCCTGCTGACCCAGGAATTCCTGGCCATGATGCTGGGCGTCCAGCGCACCGGGGTCTCGGCAGCGGCGGGGGGGCTGCAGCGCGCCGGCCTCATCCGCTACAGCCGCGGCGTCGTCACCATCCTCGACCGCCGCGGCCTGCTGCAGCGGTCGTGCGAATGCTACGGCGTCTCCAAGCGCGAGTTCGATCGCCTGCTCGGCAATCCGCCCGCCCGCGTGGTCCAGCCGCGCCGGAGCCGGCGCCTGAAGCTGCAATAGCCGGCTCCCCATCCAGACCAGCCCCTCCACCGGAGATCCCCATGAACCACGCCCCCATGATGCACGCCCCCATGATTCAGGCCATCGTCGTCACCCAGTTCTCCAAGATGCTGACCAACCTCGGCGCGATCCTGGGTGAGGCGGAAAAGTTCGCGGCCGAGAAGAAGTTCGACACTTCCATCCTCTTGCAGGCGCGCCTCGCGCCCGACCAGTTCAGCCTGATGCAGCAGATCCGCACGGCCTGCGACACGGCCAAGCTCGGCGCCGCGCGCCTCGCCGGTCGCGACAAGGACGCACCGGTGCATGCCGACACCGAGCAGACGCCAGCCGAGATCAGGGCGCGCCTCGACAGCGTGATCGCCTATCTGAAAGGCTTCGCGCCCGACGCCTTTGCCGCGGCGGCCGAGCGGCGCATCACCCAGCCGCGCTGGAACGGCAAGTCGCTGTCGGGCCAGGAATTCCTGGTTCAGCATGTCATTCCCAATTTCTATTTTCATGTGACGACCGCCTACGCGATCCTGCGCCACAACGGCGTCGGTATCGGCAAGAGGAACTATCTCGGCGACATGCCTTATCGCGAGGCGGTCACCACCTGACGCGTGGACGCAACGAATGATTTGGGGCGGGCGCGGCGGACGAAGACTCTAGATGTGAAGCGCTTCGCCCAGCGCCCGCAGGCTTGCCTCGTGGAACGCCTCGCCCAGCGTCGGATGGGCATGGATGGCGCCGCCGATATCTTCCAGTCGTGCCCCCATCTCGAGTGCGAGACCGAAGGCGCCGGCGAGTTCCGACACGCCGGCACCGACCGCGGCGATGCCGAGCACCAGGTGATTGTCGGCCCGCGCGGTCACGCGCACGAACCCGTCCTCCGCCTCCAGGGTCAGGGCCCGGCCGTTGGCCTGGAACGGGAAAGTGCCCGTAAGCACCTCGTGGCCGGCCTTGCGCGCCGCCTCGGGCGAGAGGCCGACGGTGACGATCTCCGGATCGGTGAAGCAGACGGCGGGGATCACCGCGCCGTCGAAGACGCGGCGATGGCCGGCGATCAGCTCGGCCACCACCACGCCCTGGGCCATGGCGCGATGCGCCAGCATCGGCTCGCCGGTGAGATCGCCGATCGCCCAGACGTTGCGCATCGAGGTGGCGCAGCGTTCGTCGATCGCCACGAAGGCGCCGTTCATGGTGAGGTCGAGCCGTTCGAGGCCGAAGCCCGCGACACGGGCGCGCCGGCCGGTGGCCACGAGGATGCGGTCGGCCGCGAGGCTGCGCGCCGCGGCCCCTTGCCGCTCGACCCGCACCGCGTCGCCCCCATCGGGGAGACCGACCGCCCTGGTCCGCGTCAGGACCTCGACACCCAGCGCCTGCAGGCGCCGCGCGACGGGACGGACCAGTTCGGCGTCGTAGACCGGCAGGATGCGGTCCTCCACCTCGATCACCGTCACCTTGGCGCCGAGCTTGGCGAAGGCCGTCCCGAGTTCGAGGCCGATATAGCCCGCGCCAATCACGACCAGGCGCTCGGGAATCGCCTGAAGCGACAGGGCTTCGGTCGACGAGATCACCCGGCCGCCGAACGGCAGCACGGGCAGGGACGCCGGCATCGAGCCTGTCGCCAGCACGACGTGCTCGGCCCGCACGATCTGCGGCCCCGTGTCGGTCTCGACCCGGCAGGTCTTGCCGTCGACCATCGTGGCGTGGCCCTGCACGATCTTGACCCGGTGCCGCTTCAGGAGCGCGCCGACGCCGCTGGTCAGCCGGCCGACGATGCCGTCCTTCCACTCGACGGTACGCGTGAAGTCTATGGCCGGACGCTCGACGCTCAGGCCGAACGGACGGGACGTCGCCTGCTCGACTGCGCGACCGTAGGCGTCGGCGGCATGGATGATCGCCTTCGACGGAATGCAGCCGACATTCAGGCAGGTGCCGCCCAGCCCGCCGTCGGGGCCGCCCTGCTCGACCAGCACCGCGTCGAGGCCGAGCTGGCCGGCGCGGATCGCCGAGACGTAGCCGCCCGGCCCACCGCCGACGATCAGCACCTGTGCCGCGATCTCGGCCATCTCATGTCTCCATAAAGATCGTCGCCGGCGCTTCGATCAGGCCCTTGAGGCGCTGGATGAAGCGCGCCGCGACGTAGCCGTCGATGACGCGGTGATCGAAGGAGGACGACAGGTTCATCATGGTGCGCGGCACGAACTGCGCGCCCTGCCAGACCGGACGCACGACCTCCTTGTTGACGCCGATGATGGCGACCTCCGGCCGGTTGATCACGGGCGTGGTCGCGATGCCGCCGAGTGCGCCCAGGCTGGTGATGGTGATGGTCGAGCCTGAAAGTTCGTCGCGGCTCGCCCGGCCGCCGCGCGCGGCCTCGGCCAGGCGCTGGACCTCGGCGGCGCAGTCCCACAATCCGCGCGCCTCGCAGTGGCGGACCACGGGCACCATGAGCCCGGCCGGCGTTTGCGTGGCGATGCCGATATGGACGCCGCCATGCCGCTCGAGCGTCTCGGCCTCGTCGTCATAGAGCGCGTTCATCTCGGGAAAGTCGGCGACCGCCTTGACCAGCGCCTGCATCAGGAACGGCATGAGCGTGAGGTGCGGGCGATCCGGGCGCTTTTCGGCATTCAAGGTCGCACGCAGCTCTTCCAGCGCGGTGACATCGATCTCCTCGACATAGGAGAAGTGGGCGATCCGGCGCTTGGACTCCGCCACGTTGTGGGCGATGCGCCGGCGCAGCCCGATGATCCTGACGATCTCGACGCCGGTATTGGCCGCCCGGCCGGTGGACATCGCGGCCTTCGGCGCCCCGCGCAAAAAGGCGTCGAGGTCGTCATGGCCGATGCGGCCTGCCGGGCCGGTGCCACGCACCTGGCGCAGATCGACACCGGCATCGCGCGCGCGCCGCCGCACCGCGGGCGAGGCGAGCGGCTTCTCGCCCGGCGGCCGCGGCGGCCCTACCGGTGCCCGGCTGGTCGGCGCGCGGCTGGCCGGTGCCGTCGGTTCGGGAGGTTGCGGCGCCACTGCCGTCACGGGAACGGCCGGCCGCGCAGCCGCCACTTCGCGCGGGGCCGCCGCCACTTCTTCCTTCCCTTCGCCCGCGACCTCCAGGCGGACCAGCTCGGCGCCGACCGCCAGCACGCCGCCCACCTCGGCGCCCAGCGCCACGACGGTCCCGGCGACGGGCGAGGGGATCTCGACGGTCGCCTTGTCGGTCATGACGGCGGCGAGGAGCTGGTCCTCCAGCACCGACTGGCCGACCGCGACGTGCCATTCGACCAGCTCGGCCTCGGCCACGCCCTCGCCGACATCGGGAAGCTTGATGATGCGGGTGCCCATCTCACGCCTCCATCGCGGCCTTGAGCGCGCGGCCGACCCGCGCCGGCCCCGGGAAATAGTCCCACTCCTGAGCGTGCGGATAGGGCGTGTCCCAGCCGGCGACGCGCACCACCGGTGCCTCGAGATGATGGAAGCAGTTCTCCTGGACGAGCGCGCTCAGCTCCGCGCCGAAACCCGACGTGAGCGTCGCCTCATGGACGACGACGCAGCGCCCGGTCTTCTCGACCGAGGCGGCGATGGTCTCAAGGTCGTAGGGCAGCAGCGTGCGCAGGTCGACGATCTCGGCGTCGATGTCAGTCTCGGCGGCGGCCGCCTCGGCGACATAGACCATGGTGCCGTAGGCGAGCACCGTCACTGCCGATCCCGCCCGGCGAATCGCGGCCTTGCCCAGCGGCACGGTGTAGTGGCCGTCCGGCACCTCGCCCTGGGGATGCTTCGCCCACGGCGTGACCGGCCGGTCGTGGTGGCCGTCGAACGGGCCGTTGTAGAGGCGCTTCGGCTCGAGAAAGATCACCGGGTCGTTGTCCTCGATCGCGGCGATCAGCAGTCCCTTGGCATCGTGCGGATTGGACGGCACGACGGTCTTGAGGCCGGCGACATGGGTGAACAGGGCTTCCGGGCTCTGGCTGTGGGTCTGGCCGCCGAAGATGCCGCCGCCGGTCGGCATGCGCACGACCAGCGGCGCCGTGAACTGCCCGTTGGAGCGGTAGCGCAGTCGTGCCGCCTCCGAGACGATCTGGTCGTAGGCCGGGTACATGTAGTCGGCGAACTGGATTTCCACGCACGGCCGCAGGCCGTAGGCCGCCATGCCGACCGCGGCGCCGACGATGCCGAGCTCGCTGATCGGCGTGTCGAAGCAGCGGCTGGCGCCGAACTTCTGCTGCAGGCCCTGGGTGCAGCGGAACACCCCGCCGAAGTAGCCGACATCCTCGCCGAACACGACGACGCGATCGTCGCGCTGCATGGCGATGTCCAGGGCATCGCGGATCGCCTCGACCATGGTCCGGCGCGACATCGGCTAGACTCCGCCCTGCTGGCGCTGGCGGCGCAGATGCGGCGGCGTCTCCTCGTAGACGCCCTCGAACATGTCGCGCGCCGAGGGATGGGGCCCCGAATGCAGCGTGCCGTGGCTCTCGGCCTCCTTCTGGACGGCGATGACGGAGGCCATGATCTCGGCCTCGCCCTGCTTGTGCCGTTCCTCCGACCAGACGCCGCGGCGGATCAGGTGGTTCTTGAGGCGCAGCACGGGATCGCCGAGCGGCCAGGCGTCGGACTCGGTCTTGGGCCGGTAGGCCGAGGGATCATCCGACGTCGAGTGCGCGCCGACGCGGTAGGTCACGTACTCGACCAGGGTCGGCCCCAGGTTGCGGCGCGCCCGCTCGACCGCCCATTTCGCCACGGCATGGACGGCGAGGTAGTCGTTGCCGTCGACCCGCAGCGCCGGGATCCCGAAGCCCAGGCCGCGCGCCGCGAAGGTGCCCGAGCCGCCGCGGGCGATGCCCTGGAAGGTCGAGATCGCCCATTGATTGTTCACGATGTTGAGCACGACCGGCGCCTTGTAGGTGGAGGCGAAGACCAGCGCCGCGTGAAAATCCGATTCGGCGGTCGAGCCGTCGCCGATCCAGCCGGCGGCGATCCTTGTGTCGCGCCGCATCGCCGACGCCATCGCCCAGCCGACCGCCTGGATGTACTGGGTGGCGAGGTTGCCCGAGATCGAGAAGAAGCCGTGCTCGCGCGACGAGTACATCACCGGCAGCTGCCGGCCCTTCAGCGGGTCGAGTTCGTTGGAGTAGATCTGGCACATCATGTCGAGCATCGGATAGCCGCCGGCGATCAGCAGCCCGGCCTGGCGGTAGGTCGGGAAGTTCATGTCGCCGGACTCGAGCGCCGTGCGGAAGGCGCAGCTCACCGCCTCCTCGCCCATGTGCTGCATGTAGAACGACGTCTTGCCCTGGCGCTGGGCCATCTGCATGCGGGCATCGAACGCGCGCAGCGTCATCATGTGGCGCAGGCCCGCGATCAGCGCGTCGTCGTCTAGAAGGCCGGCCCATGGACCGACCGCCTCGCTCTGGCGGTCGAGCACGCGGATGATCGTGTAGGCGAGGTCGCGAATGTCCTCGGGCGCGGCATCGACCTCCGGCCGCCGCACTTCGCCCGCCCTGGCGATCGGCACGTCGCTGAAATCCGGAATGCCGCCGGGCCGCACCGCCGGCGCCGGCACGTGGAAGGACAGGGGCTTCGGATCAGTCATCGCGACCTCTCGCTTGGGCGACCTCTCGTTAACGCTCCGTGGATGCCTTTTCTTCTCCTCCCTCGCGTCTCGCGGGGGAGGTGCCCCGTCATACGGGGCGGAGGGGTCGGGAGTCTCATGTGTTCGCCTATGACCCCTCCGGCCTCCGGCCACCTCCCCCTGGCAAGCCTATGAAGGCATGCCAGGGGGAGGAGATGAAAAGACTCAGCGCCTGTGATCCCGCAGCGCCGCGCCGAACGCCTGGAACAGGGCGCGATTGATCGGGTTGCTTTGCGGGTCGTACTCGGCGTGCCACTGGACGCCCAGCGCGAAGGCGGGCGCGTCGGCGACGCAGATCGCCTCGATGGTGCCGTCCTCCGCCACCCCCTCGACGACGATCCGCGCGCCGGGTTCGAGGATTCCCTGGCCATGCAGCGAATTCACGGCGATCGTCGCGCAGCCCAGGATCCGGGCGAACGATCCCTCCGGCGCCAGCCGCACTTTGTGGCGGTCGGCGAACACGACCTCCGGGTCGGGATGGATATCGCCGTTGTCCAGCCGGGGCATGCGATGGTTCATCCGCCCCGGCAGTTCTCGGATCTCCGGGTGCAGCGAGCCGCCGAACGCCACGTTCATTTCCTGCAAGCCCCGGCAGATGCCGAACAGGGGAACGCCCCGCGCCACGCAGGCGTCGACCAGCGCCAGCGCCATCGCGTCCCGGTCCTGGTCGTAGGGTTCGTGGCGGGGATGCGGCTCGACCCCGAAGTAGGTCGGATGGACATTGGCCCGCCCGCCGGTCAGGAGGATCCCGTCGACCGCGCCCAGCAGCGCGTCGATGTCGGTGATGTCCGGCGTGCCGGCGAACATCAACGGCAGTGCCCCCGCCACTTCCGCGACGGCGCGCATGTTGCGCTGCCCCACGAGCTGCACATTGTGCCGGTCGTTCACGACATGGGCGTTGCCGATGACGCCAACCACCGGCTTCCTCGTACTGGCCATTCACGCTCGCCACGGAACCATCGGCTCCGGCCACGTCGGCCGGAACAGGTTGAATAATTGCACCCCTCCCGGCGCTTTGCCAGTCCGGCCGTCGCCAGGTTGCGATCCGCAAAAAAAGAAGCGGGCGCCGGGCGCCCGCTTCGACGTTCGGAACGATATCGGATCGCGATCAGCCGCCCGTGCGGGTGGCCGGCTGGCGACGCTCGTACTTGTAGTCGGGCATGGCCTTCAGCGCGTCCTTGGTCCAGTTGGTGAGGAGCAGCGGCGAATTGCCGTCGCGGGTGAACTTGATGTCGCTCCACTTCACCGCGACGTTCTTGGCGCCCAGGCCGAGGAAGCCGCCGACCGAGACGACGACGACCTTGATGGCGCCATCGTTGTCGACATAGACGTCTTCGATCTCACCCACCACCTCGCGCGCCTCGTTGCGCACGTTGGCGCCGATCAGCGCGTTGGCCGAGAGCTGGCCATCGGCGTTGTAGTCGCCGGTCGAGGTCGTGGCCGTGGCCGCCATATTGGTGCCCGCCGGCTTGGTGTCCGCCGGCCGGGTGTCCGTCGGTGCGCGGGTGGCATCGGCCGCCTTCCACGGGCCGGTGTCGGTGAAGATCTGGCCGCGATGGGCCTGGTCGCTGTACTTGTACTCGGGCTGCGCCTTGAGCTGGTCCTTGGTCATGTCGACCGTGACCTTCTCGCCGTTGTTCATGACGTTGAGGTCGGTCCAGGCGAGGCGGACCTCGCGGTCGCCGAGGCCGAGGAAGCCGCCGACGCCGACGATGACGGCGGCGACCTTGCCGTCCGGGCCGACGTGGATCGACTTGATCTCGCCGATCGTCTCGTTCTGGGCGTTCTGGATGTTGCGGCCGATCAGCTTGCGGGTATCGGCGGTGGCGGCCGGCGCCGGCATGGTTTTCGGCGCGGTGGCGGCCGGCGGGCTCGCGGCCTGCTGCGGCGCCTGCGCATAGGCAGCCACGCTACCCGAGGTGATGAAGGCGGCGAGGACGAAGTGTTTCAGCATGTTGGCTCTCCTGTGATGGCTGGTTGTTCGCTCCTAACGCGCCCTGTGAGGTTTGCGTTCCCGCCCCGACGGAAGAGTCTGGCCGGCAATCGCACGAAGGCCCGCGCGTTGCCCCATCGGACCCTTAAGCCAGCTCGCGATCTTCTCTTCCGTGCACCCGATGTTGCAGGCGGCCCTTAGGCCGAAAGCGCGAAACCCGCGATCAGCGCCACCGTGCCGCCGACGCCGAGCATGATCGCCAGCACCGGCGCATGGCCGAGAAAGGCGAGCGCCAGGCAGCTCAGCGTCAGCACGATGTGCAGGATGCTGAACAGGACCACCCTGTTGAACGTCGCGTAGGTCCGTTCGTGGGCGCGCAGGTCTGCCCCGATATCCGCTTCGGTGAGATTGGCATCCGTCATGGTCATTCCTTTCCGCTGGACCTTTCCGCCAGGTCGGAGCGCGCTTCGCGGCCTTCGCGGGGAGGCATCGGCGCATCTCGCACCGGCTGCTGCGGACTCAACGGCACGGCGTGAAGCGGGTTCCCGGCAGCAACCGGACCAACAGCCCGGCGTTGGCTGTCGGGACGCTTTCGCATCGCTTGCATTCAAGGGAGGGACACGTGGAGAGAACCACCGATAGAACCACCGATAGAACCATCGTCGCCTGCTTCGACACCCGCCGTGACGCCGAGACCGCCGTGGAGCATCTTGTCCAGGCCCATGGGGTCGATCGCGCCGACGTTTTCATCAGCGCGGCCGGTGACGCCAACACGGCCGGCGTCCGCCCGGCAGGGGCCGATGTCGAAAGCGGCCATGCCGGCGTCGAAACACACGGAAAGCCGAAACTGTCCGGCCCCATCGAGGTGTCCGTCGATTGTCCAGGCGACAAGTCGACAATCGTGACGTCGGCGCTGGAAAAGGCCGGGGCAACCCATCTACGGGCGGGCTGACTCCGAATCTTGCCACGCCCCCTCGGTCTGGCGCATCTTCCCGGCCCTGATTGAACGATCTCAGCCGCAAGGGCCTGCGCAATGAAACCGACCGACGTCCTCATCGACCGCCATCCCGGCCGCTCCACCCAGACGATCGGCATCGCGCGGGCGCTCGGGACCGACCCGGACCTGATCCACGAGCCGTCGGTCGGCGTCGTCGGCACCAAGGGCGACAGCCAGTGCTATCTCGGCGTCCTGGCCAAGGTCGACGCCATCCACGAGCGGCTGAAGGCGCGCGTCGGCGCGGGCCAGGGCCAGCTGAAACTGCGCCTGGTCCAGCCCGAGTTCACCATCGCCACCTCCGACGGCATCAGGAACGGCACGCGCGAGATGCGCTACTCGCTGATCGGCCGTGAGGTGACCAACGATGCTCTCTGCGAGCATCTGAGCGCCACCGGCCTCGCCGGCACCATCGCCGTCGTCGCCTGCGACAAGCCGCCGGTCGGCACGCTGGCGGCACTGCTTGAGCACAACAGGCCCGCCATCATCATGTCGGACGGC
>JAUXWB010000366.1 GCA_030684475.1 Reyranella sp.
ATTCGCGTCAGGTTTGCGACAGCCTCCCGGGACGGCCGGATAAGGGAGGCCAACGACAATATTCTTGATCGGCAGGGACTGCGCCCTTGCCCCAGTAGCCTTGCGACCGCGTCCTTGGACTTGGCCCCTTGCATCACCCGCCTGTGGAGAGCGGGACGGCACCAGTCACGACAAGGAGCCGTCCCGTGCAAAGTGACCGGGCGGCTCGGCCCTTGAAGTCAGGCCTCGTGCGACGATATCAAAAATATAGGACGATTCCGGCGAAACTTGCAACTTTCCTATTGCATTCCTGCCGTGCGTGATTCGCCGGGCTGCTGGCAGTGCAAGCAGTCTCGAGCCGCGGCCTGTCGCTCAACGGCCAGGCTTCGCTTGGCCTAGCGGCAGCCGGGAATGTCCTTCACCTCATGGTGCCATTGCGGCGGGTCGAGGAAGAGAGTCTGCGGCGGACCCGCCAGCGTGCCGTCGGGCCTCACCCAGCGGCGAACGCGGACCATGCGGTAGCGCGCGACGATCCTGCAGCGCTCCCGCCGCGTCGGCGGCACGATGTGCCAGAGATAGTCGTCGTTCCAGACGAGGCCGCCCGCCGCGCCGGCCGCGGGCCCGGGAACGAAGTGCGCGCCGCTGGCGCCGAGCGGCAGGGTCCTCGGCGGAACCCAGACATAGTCATCGCCCTTGTCGCCGAGCGGCGGCGGCTTCGCGGGATCGCCCGCCACCTCGTCGAGCGGGCCCATGACGTCGAAACGGTCCGGGCACACGCGCACCGCCATGTCGGTCTCGCTCTCGCGCGCCTGCATGGTGCCGATCCCGTACTCGATGGTGCCGAAGACGAAGAAGTCGTGGGTCGTGCGAATGCAGATCCGCTTCAGCACGTAGAGCTTGCAGCCGTTCTCGAACTCGAAGACCGGCACCGGCTCCTCGTTCGCAGCCGGCCGTTGCAGCGCGCAGCGCACGATGTGCCGGCGGCGGATCAGGATGCCCGCCGGCAGGGCGCCATCGCTGTCGAGCATGTTGGGCGGGACGCCGCCCAGCGGCTGGCCGTCCGGGCCGAAGGGAACGAACGTCCGCTCGGTCGTCAGCGTCTCGTCGGTGCCGGCATCGGTCTGCACGTCGGTGAACAGGGCGTCGGGGAGAGGCATGGCCCGCTACTCCTGAAACTTCGGAAGTTCCTGGATATCCCACTTGTCTACGCCGGTGCAGTTGTCCCAGGTGACCGTCATTTCGTGCCGCGTGCCACCGGGGCGCCAGCCCGGCGGAGGGGCGACATCGGACAGCGCCGCCCCCGCCTGCGTGTCCGGGTTGTCCTCGACGAACGAGTTCGGCAGGACCATGCCGGGAAAGAACCGGAGCTCGCCAAGAACCTCCTGCCGGACGCGTCCCCGGCCGAACGCGAGCTCACGGTCCGGAATCACCATCCGGAAGGCATCGTCGAAATCGCGGGCGGTCGGCCCCGTGGTGGGACGATCCGGAGTCCGGCTGCCCGCCTGCACCGGCCAGGCCTCCCAGAATTCGACCGGAGTTCCGGGGATCGCGTTCGCGAATTGAGGGTCCCCGCAGGTCGTCACCATTTTGTTGATCCGGACGTGCTGCACGATGTAGCCATTGCGACGCGAACTCCACCACAACCGGAGGTCCACTTTCCAGATCATCACGTTGATCCCCGGCGCGGGCTTGTGCGGTTTCACCCTCACCGGGCTCGGGATCAAGATGACGGCGAAGAAAGCGGCGGCGATCAGGATCAACGCGGCAATCACATAGGCTGTGGTCATGATGCTCTCCCCCGAGCGGATCGTACAGCATGTGCTCCCCGGCGACACAACTCAAGATGGCAGGACGGCCGGAGTCCACGCCACCCCGCAGGAGTTGCGCTGGGGCGGCGCCCTTCTGGTCGTCCTGGGGCTGTTCATCGTGGCCGGCGCGGTGGTGTAGCAGTGCTGTCACTTCGACCGTTCTTCCTCTCTCTTCCGGTCTTCTGCTCTCTTTTGATCAGGCGGATCTGAATTACTGGTGAATCCCGTACTACCCCCTCACCTAGCCTCTCCCCCAAGGGGGAGAGGAACATGAGCCCGACGTACCCACGCCCCTTCGCCCGACCGTTCGCGTAGCGGCTAGGCTGAAACACCGAATGCTCCACCCGGTTAGAACCGCCGCCGGAACGTGACAAGATCGGTGCCAATCCAACGAGAGGAACCACCCCCCATGGCTCGCATGACCGGCGGTGACGCCATCGTCGATTCCCTGCTGCGTCACGGCATCGACACGGTCTTCGGACTGCCGGGCGTGCAGATGTACGGGCTGTTCGATGCCTTTGCCCGCAACGCCAACCGGCTGAAGGTGATCAACGCGCGGCACGAGCAGACCACCGCCTACATGGCGCTGGGCTACACGCAATCGACGGGCAAGCCGTCGGCCTTCTCGGTGGTGCCGGGGCCCGGGGTGATGAACACCATGGGCGCGCTGACCACGGCGTGGGGCACGAACACGCCCATCCTGTGCCTCACCGGCCAGGTGCCGAGCGCCCTGATCGGCCGCGGGCGCGGCCAGCTCCACGAGATGCCCGACCAGCTCGCCACCCTGAAGACGCTGCTGAAATTCGCCGAGCGCATCGAGCATCCGACCGAGGCGCCGCAGGTCATGGCGCGCGCGGTCCAGGCGATGGTGTCGGGCCGTCCCGGTCCGGTGGCGGTCGAGATGCCGTGGGACATGTTCCCGGCGACGGCCGACGTGACGCCGGTCGAGCCGTTGGCCAAGCACGCGAACCCCGTGCCCGATCCGGACAGGATCGCGGCGCTGGCCAAACTGGTCGACGGCGCGCGGGCGCCGATGATCTGGATCGGCGGCGGCGCGGTCGAGGCCGGGCCGGAGATTCTGGCGCTGGCCGAAAAGATCGGCGCGCCGGTGGTGTCGTTCCGCATGGGCAAGGGCGTGGTCGATTCGCGCCATCCGCTGTCGCTGAACACGGTCGGCGGCTTCGAGCTGTGGGACACGACCGATCTCCTGATCGGCATCGGCACGCGGCTGGACGTACCGCTCGCGCGCTGGGCGCCGGCGCCGGCCGGATTGAAGACGGCGCGCATCGACATCGACCCGATCGAGCATCGAAGGCTGGCCGTCGACGTGGCGGTGGTGGCCGATGCGGCGGACGGCACGCGCGCGCTCACGGCGCTGGTGAAGGGCAGGGACGATCCGGCGCGGCGCAAGGCGGTGGCCGCGGCCAGGGCGGCGGCGCTGGCGGCGATCGAGAAGGCCGAGCCGCAGTATTCCTTCATGAAGGTGCTGCGCGAGGTTCTGCCCGACGACGGCATCGTGGTCGATGAGGTGACGCAGCTCGGCTACATCATCTGGTACGGCTATCCGGTGCATCAGCCGCGCCGGCTCATCTCCTCGGGCTTCTCCGGCACCTTGGGCTACGGCTTCCCCACGGCGCTCGGCGTCAAGGTGGCCAATCCCGACCGGCCGGTGGTGTCGGTCACCGGCGACGGCGGCTTCCTGTTCGGCGGTTCCGATCTCGCCACGGCGAAGCAGTTCGGCATCAACCTGGTGACGGTGGTGGTGAACAACGCCTCCTACGGCAACGTGCTGCGCGACCAGCAGCGGATCTACGAAGGCCGCCATTCCGGCGCGGTGCTGACCAACCCCGACTTCCAGGCCTATGCGCGGGCCTTCGGGGTCGGCGCGTGGCGGGTCGAGACGGCGGACGGATTGCGCGGCGCGCTGAAAGAGGCGCTGGCCAGCGACGCGCCGGCGCTGATCGAGGTCGTCTCCGACATCGCCAAGGACTATCCGCCCTACAAGTTTCATCAGCCGCGGCTGCCCTAGGCGTGCTGGGGGCCGCGCGTCTGGCGGCGGCCATCACTCACGGCGTCCCTAGAAGCCGTAGACCGAGAACTGTCTTTCAACCGACGGATCGAGCGTGTTCGCCGCCGCCATGTCCGCCTCGCCCTCCCTGGTCTGGCCATTCCAGAGTTTCGCCAGGCCGCGGCCGTAGAGCGCGAGGGGCCGGTTGGGGTCGACTTGCAGCGCCGCGTCGTACTCCCTGATCGCGATCATGGGATCGCCCAGCTTCAGATAGATGAAGCCGCGGGTTTCGCGCACGTCGAGATTGGTCGGCATCAGGCTGAGCGCCGTATCGCAATCCGAGAGCGCACGCACCAGGTCGCGACCGGCGAGCGCGCGCACCAGGCATCGGTTGTTGTAGGCCAGGCCCATGGCGGGCTCGAGGTCGATGGCGGCACTGTAGTCGGCAATCGCCGCATCGTACTGCTTCAGGGAAAACCGAACGTAGCCGCGATTGTAGAGGGCGAGCGGGTTGTTCCCGTCGACCGCCAGGGCGGCATCGAGATCGTGGAGCGCGCGCTCCTGCTCGCCGCGCGTGGCGTGGACCGCGGCACGGTTGACCAGGGCATCGACATCGCGGGGGTCGCGATCGAGCGCCAGATTGTAGTCCCGGAGCGCGAGCTCCGCGTCGCCCCTGCTGCCGTGTATCAGGCCGCGGAAGACGTAGGCCTGCGAATGGTCGGGCGCCAGGGCGATGGCGTTGTTGAGATCGGCGAGGGCGCGCCCGAACTCGCCGAGCTGCCGGTGGGCATCGCCCCGGCGGATCAGGGCTTCGACATTCCCGGGCTGGAGAGCGAGAACCCTGTCGAAATCCGCGATCGCCCGAACGTAGGCCCGCTTGCGCGTCGCCATCAGAATGCCCCTGGCGAAATAGGCCATGGCCTGCCCGGGATCGGCGCGGATGGCCTCGTTGTACTCGTTCAAGGCAAGGTCGCCTTGCCCGAGCGCGTCGAGGCCGGCGCCCCGCCGGTACAGGGCCAGCGCCTCCGGGTTGCCGGGATCGATGGCGCTGTCGTAGCGGCCGAGCGCTTCGGCGTAGTCGGCACTGGCCATGACCTTGTCGCCCAGGACGATTCGAGCGGCGCCTCGCTGGAGCCGCGCGAACGCCACCTGGCTCGGCGTCAGGGTGCCGGACTGGATCGCTGCGGAGCAGGCCGCCGTCTGTTGGGCGGCAGTGGCGGGGGTCGGAAAGCCGGTCCAGAGACAGGTGACGTAGGCTGCCCGCGCGGCAAGCGCCACATAGCTTTCCGGCAGCATGAATTCCGGCGGGGAAACCGCCTGGACGGTGTCCGCCCGGTCCTTCGGGGGCGTCACGGCAAGGAACCCTGGCGCGACCAGAAGCACGGTCACGACACAGGCGAAGAGGACGGCCGCGATCGCAGCCCTGGTGGGTGACATGGGATCCCTTGTTCAATGACGCCGGATTCGACGCGTTCCGCGGCTACAGGAACAACGCGACCGCGCTCTTAAAGCTCCGAGATCCGTATCAATGACGGCCCGGTCCGTTCACCTCACCCTAGGGGGTGGCGGGTGGCACGGCAGGGCGAGACCCCGCTTCCGGCCACCCCCGATGGGCAGCCCTGCACAATCCGATCAAGTCGGCCGATCAAGTCGGCCGATCAGGTCGCCCGAGACCGTCTGAGGAGCAGGACGGCAACCGCGCCGCCCAGCAGCGACGAGACGAACATCAGGACGAAAAGCCCGGCGGCGGCCCACAGGGCATAGGTGACGGCCCTGGCCCGCGCCTCGTCGGCAAGCCTGTGGAGCAACTGTTCGAGGGCCTCCACCTTCTTTCCGATCTTCTCGAGAAGCGGCCTGATGTCCGCCTCCAGGGCCGCCGCCTGGTCGCGCACCGCCGCCCTGACGTCCGGCGCTTGCGCGGAGGGCGCTTGATCGGTCGGCGCGGAGGGCGACGGCTGCTGGGCCGCGGCCGGCACGCCGACAATGCCCGATGGGGCCACGGCGAAACCGGCGATCGTGAACACCAGGGCGAAGAACAGCGAGCGAAACATCCTGGGCATGGCTCATCTCCAATCCGCGTTCGGCCGTCCGCGCGTCGTCACCGCGCTTCATTCCCCCTGGCGACGGTCTTCCGGGGCGACGGTCTTCCGATGGATCCCGTAGCGTCTTCCGGGACGTGGGCCAAGCCTCTCCGCCCCGTCGCACCCATGACGGCGCAGGAACGAGGAAGGAATAGGGTAGTGTCGAGCGATGATGCTGCCCTCCTCCTGGCGTCCCTCGCCGGCGGCGTTGCTGCCGGCCGATCCCGTCCGCTACGACGGCCCGCGCCTCGCGGTGTGGGGCGCGATGGCGTGGCTCGCGGTCATCACGGTGCGGAGCGGCATCCACCTGCTGGCACCGGACGGCGGCGCGCAGTCGATCGCGTCCATCGACGTGTCGGTCGCGGGCGGGGCGAACATCGTGGCGCTGTTCGGCCAGTGGGGCGCGATCCAGCTCCTGCTGGCGGGGCTGCTCTGGGTGCTGGTGCTGCGCTGGCGCGGACTGGTGCCGCTGGCGCTCCTCGTGTTCGTGGCCGAGCCCTGCCTGCGCGGCCTCGCCGGCCAGCTGAAGCCGAGCGCAACCATGGCCACGGCGCCGGGGGCGGCGCTCAACTGGGTGGTGCTGCCGGTGCTGGCCGTGCTGCTGTGGCTGTCGCTTTGTCCGGCGCGGCGTGGCGCGTGAAGCCGGCCGGAGGATCGAGCCTGGAGTGGCAAATGGAACCCTCCAGCCAACGCCACGTTGACCTGGACAACAGCAGTGTCAGCTTCGACTGATCGAGCGAAACGGCAGGCTGCCGGCTCGGACAGCCGAGAGAGACGCATTCGTGGCTGGCGGGCTCCGTTCGCGCGCATCGCCCTGCGCCCTTCACGCCCCTTCAAGGGCACCTTTCGAGATCACCGCCATGCCCACGATGAAAGCCGCAATCTTCGTCGAACCCGGCCGCATCGTCCTCGACTCCAAACCCGTGCCCGATGTCGGCCCGCTGGATGCGCTGGTGCGCCTCACCACGACCACGATCTGCGGCACCGATGTCCACATTCTCAAGGGCGAGTATCCGGTCGCCAGGGGACTGACCGTCGGGCACGAGCCGGTCGGCATCATCGAAAAGCTCGGCGCCGCCGTCGCGGACTACAAGGAAGGCCAGCGGGTGATCGCGGGCGCGATCACGCCGAGCGGCCACAGCTACGCCTGCCTGTGCGGCCATCCCTCGCAGGACGGCGCCGGCACGCGGCACGGCTTCAAGGCGATGGGCGGCTGGAAGTTCGGCAACACCATCGACGGCTGCCAGGCCGAGTTCGTGCTGGTGCCCGACGCCATGGTCAATCTTTCGCCGGTGCCGGCCGCCTTGAGCGACGAGCAGGTGCTGATGTGCCCGGACATCATGTCGACCGGCTTCTCGGGCGCCGAAAGCGGCGGCATCCGCATCGGCGACACCGTGGCGGTGTTCGCGCTGGGGCCGATCGGCCTCTGTGCGGTGGCGGGCGCGCGGCTGATGGGCGCCACCACGATCATCGGCGTCGATACCATCTCTGAGCGCTTCGCCATGGCGCGCAGGCTCGGCGTCGACCACACGGTCGACTTCAAGCAGGGCGATCCGGTGAAGGCGATCATGGCGTTGACCGACGGCCGCGGCGTCGACGTCGCCATCGAGGCGCTGGGCACGCAGGCCACCTTCGAGGGGGCGCTGCGCGTCCTGCGGCCCGGCGGCACGCTGTCGAGCCTCGGCGTCTATTCGTCCGACCTGCGCATCCCGCTCGATGCCTTCGCCGCCGGCCTCGGCGACACCAAAATCGTCACCACGCTCTGCCCCGGCGGCAAGGAGCGCATGCGCCGCCTGATGGAGGTCGTGGCCTCGGGCCGGGTCGATCTTGCGCCCATGGTCACGCACCGCTTTCCGCTCGACCGGATCGAGGAGGCCTACGAGCTCTTCGCCCACCAGCGCGATGGCGTGCTCAAGGTGGCGATTACGATCTCGGCACGGGGGGATGGGGGACGGGGGCACGATCCAGGGACGGG
>JAUXWB010000380.1 GCA_030684475.1 Reyranella sp.
TGAGCGTGAAGCCGTCGGCCACCAACTTCTCACGGAGGACACCGAGGCGCGCCGCATAGGCTTATCGGCCCGCTTCCGACACGCCGCGATCCCTCGGCGCCAGCTCCAGCAGAACCGTCGTGATCGGACAGCCGTCGCGAAACCCCGAGTGCCGCATCCATCCGGACAGCAGCCGCGCATGGGCCCGCAGCAGGTCCCCCGTCGAGCGGTTTTCACGCGCCAGCTTCGCCATTGTCTCCGCCACGCGCCGTCCCGCCTCCTCGACGGCGGCGATGGCGATCGAGGCCTTTCCGTCCGGGAAGTAGTGATAGAGCGAGCCCTTGGGGGCGCCGCTGGCGTCCACCAGGTCGTTGAGGCCTGTGCTTGCGTAGCCCTGCCGTCGGAACAGCATGACGGCTGCATTAACGATCGGCGCGCGATGTTTTGGGACGGCCGGCATTGGTGCCTTTCCAGGAAAATTCCGACCGAAACTATATTGAGTGGTCTACATCAGCCGGTCAATGTCCCGCCGAAACCAACGCGGGAGAGAATGATGTCGGACCGGGTCACCTATCGCCTAGAAGACGGCGTCGCCACCATCACGATGAACGATGGCAAGGTGAATGTGATGTCCATCGGAATGCTGCGTGACTTGGGTGCGGCGTTCGACCGGGCGGAAAGGGACGAGGCGATCATCGTGCTCCGATCTGCGCGCCAGGGCATCTTCTCGGCCGGCTTCGATCTCAAGGTCTTCGCGGCCAACGATCCTGTGGGCAGCCTGGAGATGGTGAAGGCCGGCGCTGAGCTCGCCTTTCGCCTGATGGCCTATCCCTTCCCGACACTCGGCCTCATGGAGGGTCACGCCTATCCTATGGGAACGTTTCTCCTGCTGGCGTGCGATGTTCGCATTGGGGCACGGGGACCGTTTCGGATGGGCCTGAACGAGGTCGCGATCGGCATTTCGCCGCCCGGATTTGCCGTCGAACTGGCGCGGAGCCGTCTTCACCCCGCCTGGCTCAGCCGGACCGTCACCTTGGGGGAAATGTTCGAGCCGGACGATTCGGTCGTCGCAGGTTTCCTGGACCGAGTGGTCGCGGCAGACGAGATCGAGCAGACGGTCGCAGCCACCCTCGCCGCGCTAAAGGCGCTGCATGCGCCCTCGCACGCTATCGCCAAGCAGCGGCTGAGGGGTTCGGCGAGGGTCGCGATGCGCCAGGCGATCGACGCCGAGCTGACGCTGGAGGCCTACACGTCTCGCTCTGCCACGAGGAGCGCCGTGGTCCTCCCGGGGGCGCGACCGGCCAGCGACGTCCGCGCCCCGATGAGCTAGGCCGTCTTCACCAGCTCCGCAATGGCGGCGCCCACGGTCTTGGTGTCGCCGTTGCCGCCCAGGTCCTTGGTCCGGGGCCCGCCCTCGACCAGCGACGCGGCGATCGCCCGCTCGATGGCTTCGGCCGCCTCGGGATAGCCCAGGTGCCGGACCATCATGGCGCCCGACCAGATCTGGCCGATCGGATTGGCGATGCCCTTGCCCGCGATATCGGGCGCCGAGCCATGCACCGGTTCGAACATCGAGGGGAACTTGCGCTCCGGGTTGATGTTGCCCGAGGGCGCCACGCCGATCGAGCCGGTGAGCGCCGGGCCGAGATCGGAAAGAATGTCGCCGAACAGGTTGGAGCCGACCACGACGTCGAACCAGTCCGGATTACGCACGAAATGCGCGGTCAGGATGTCGATGTGATACTGGTCCGCCTTGATGTTCGGATACTTCTTCTTCATCGCGTCGAAGCGCTCGTCCCAGAACGGCATGGTGTGGATGATGCCGTTGGACTTGGTGGCCGAGGTGACGTGCTTCTTCTTCGTGGTGCTGGCGAACTCGAAGGCGTACTTCAAGACGCGGTCGACGCCCTTGCGGGTGAAGATCGCCTGCTGAATGGCCATCTCGTCGTCGGTTCCCTGGAACATGCGGCCGCCGACCGAGCTGTATTCGCCCTCGGTGTTCTCGCGCACTACCCAGAAGTCGATCTCGCCCGGCTTGCGATTGGCGAGCGGGCTCGGGACGCCCTCGAACAGGCGCACGGGACGCAGGTTCACATACTCGTCGAACTCGCGGCGAATCGGTATCAGGAGGCCCCACAGCGACACGTGATCGGGCACGCCCGGCCAGCCAACGGCGCCGAGAAAGATGCTCTCGAAGGCCTTTAGCTGCTCCATGCCGTCGTCCGGCATCATCTTGCCGGTCTTGGCGAAGCGGTCGCAGGACCAGTCGAAGTCGGTGAATTCCAGCTCGAAACCGAAGCGACGCCCGGCGGCTTCCAGCACGCGCACGCCCTCCGGCAGAACTTCCTTGCCGATTCCGTCTCCCGGAATGAGCGCGATCTTGTGCTTGGCCATGTGTTTCCTCTCCCTGCTCCAGACGACGTATACTGAACGGGCATTCAGGAGCAAGCCCAGCAAGGAAACGCCATGTCCTATGACCTCAAGATCACGGGCGGCACGATCGTCGACGGCACGGGCAAAGCGGGCTTCGTCGGCGACCTCGGCATCAAGGACGGCAAGGTCGTGGCCCTGGGCAAGGCCGACGGCCCTGCCACTACGACGATCGACGCCAGCGGCAAGGTCGTCTCGCCGGGCTTCGTCGACGTGCACACCCACTACGACGCCCAGATCCTGTGGGACCGCATGCTCAGCATCTCGCCGTGGCATGGCGTCACCACGACGGTCATCGGCAACTGCGGATTTGGCGTGGCACCTACGAAGGCGATCCACCGCAAGCTGATCCTGCAGACGCTCGAGAAGGTCGAAGGCATGAGCATCGATGCCCTGCAGGCGGGACTGGGCGAGGTCTGGCCGTTCGAGACGTTTCCGCAGTATCTCGACGCGGTCGAGAAGCGAGGCTCGGCGATCAATGTCGCGGCTCTGTTCGGCCACACGCCGCTCCGCCTGTACGTCATGGGCGAGGAATCAACCGAGCGGGCGGCGACGCAGGACGAGATCAAGTCGATGAAGAAGCTGATGCGCGAGGCGATGGACGCCGGCGCGATCGGCTTCGGCACCTCGATGTCGGTCAGTCACAACGGCTACGCCGGCAAGCCGGTGCCGAGCCGCCAGGCCACCTATGACGAAATGGAGCAGCTCGTTTCGGTCATGGGCGACATGAAGCGCGGCCTGATGCAGATCACCATCGGCCGCGAGTTCTCGACCCGGCACATGGCCGAGGTCAGCCGCAAGCACGGCGTCCCAGTCACCTGGACCGCGCTCCTCTCCTACCTCTACGGACCGGGCGGCCATCGCAAGCAGCTCGACCTCGCGGCCGAGCAGCGCAGGTCGGGCGCCATGGTGATCCCGCAGGTGAGTTGCCGGCCGCTCAATTTCGAATTCACTTTTGCCGAGCCGTTCATCTTCGACGTCATGAAATTCATGAACGAGCTCGCCGTTGAGGACGCAAAATCGCCCGGTGCGCGCCGCCGCGCCTACGCCGATCCGGCGTGGCGCGAAAAGCTCAGGAGCGAAGTGACGCCCCTCTTCCAGCGCTGGTGGGACCGCGTCGTCATCGCCTGGGCGCCGTCGCACAAGGAATTGGAGGAGCAGCCGCTCACCGAGGCCGCGGCAAAACTCGGCAAGGATCCCGTCGATCTTGCCCTCGATATCGCGCTCGCCAACGACCTGCAGGCACGCTTCCGCATGGCGGTGATGAACTTCGACGAGAAGGAAGTGGCCGAGCTGATCACCGATCCCAACACCATCATCGCGCTGTCGGATGCCGGTGCCCATGCCAGCCAGCTCTGCGACGCCTGCTACTCGACCTATCTGCTCGGCCACTGGGTGCGCGACCGTAAGACCTTCACGATCGAAGAAGCCGTGCACAACCTGACGCAGCGGCCGGCCGAGATGTTCGGCATCACCGACCGCGGCCTGCTGGCCGAGGGCCGGCCCGCCGACGTCGTGGTATTCGATCCCAGGACCGTCGGTCCGGGGCCGTTGAAGCGCGTCCATGACCTGCCGGCCGGCGCCGACCGCCTGGTCTCGGAGGCCAAGGGCATCGACGCCGTGATCGTCAACGGCACCATCGTCCGTCAGAATGGCAAGGACGCCTTCGGCGCCACCGACAAGCTGCCCGGCCGCCTGCTGCGGCGCGGTCGCGCCGCATAAGACCTTTTAGGGAGAGAACAATGATCCACGTCATCGCCATCATCACCGCCAAGCCCGGCAAGCGCGACGAAATCCTGAAGAACTTCAAGGCCAACGTGCCTGCCGTGCATGCGGAAAAGGGCTGCATCGAGTACGGCGCCACGGTCGACACCGATGGCGGCCCGTTCGCCAAGTTCGGCCCCGACACTTTCGTAGTGGTCGAAAAGTGGGAGAGCATGGACGACCTCAAGGCCCACGGTGCCTCGGAGCACATGAAGGCCTACGGCGCCAAGAACAAGGACCTCGTCGCCGAGCGCGCCGTCCACGTCCTGCAAAACGCTTGATCGCCGAAAGCGACGTCACCGCCGCCCTCATCGCCGAATACGAGCGCGACGGCGTCGTCTGCCTGCGCAACCAATTCAACGCGGGTTGGGTCGGGCGCTTGCGCGCGGCGATCGAGCACGACCTCGCCTCGCCCGGGCCGCACGCCACGAATTTCGCCGAGGGCAGCAGCGCCGGAAAATTCTTCGGCGACATGTACATGTGGCGGGCCGATCCGGAGTTCCGTGCCGCCGCGCTCGACTCGCCCGCGGCCGCCATCGCCGCGCGGTTGATGGGCTCGACCTCGGCCGACTTCTTCTATGACCAGTTGTTCGTGAAGGAACCCGGCACGGCCCACCCGACACCGTGGCATCAGGACCAGCCCTACTGGCCGGTGACGGGCTGGCAGATCACGTCGGTCTGGATCGCGCTCGATCCGATCGACCAAAGCAACGGCGCCGTCGAATTCATCGCCGGTTCTCACCGCTGGGGCGTCAATTACCGGCCGACGCCCTTCCGCAAGGGCCATGAGATCAAGTTCACTTCAAGCGATCTCGTGCCGATCCCCGACATCGACGCCGACCGCGGCAAGTACGACATCAAGTGGTGGAAGATGGAACCAGGCGACTGTTTGGTGTTCCACGCCATGATCGTCCACGGCGCTCCCGGAAACTCGACACCCGGGGCCCGCCGGCGCGGCCTGTCGCTGCGCTATACCGGCGACGACGCCCGCTACGATCCGCGGCCGGGCACCTTCCAGTTTCCCTACAAGCCCGAACTCGCGGCTGGCGCCCGGATGACGTGTGAACTCTTCCCGCGAGTCTGGCCGAAGCGCTAGCGCAGGATTCCCTTGATGACGATGTCCTGCATGCCCTGGATGAGGGCTTCTCGATTCGACCAGGGAAAGTCGGGCTTCATGATCATGGCGGCCACTACACCATGGATGCCCATCCAGCAGAGTTCGGCGCAGGTGTCCGGTGGGTAGTTCAGTTTGACGCCCGACGACTCGAGCTGGGACAGGAGCGACACGAGGCGGCTAAAGACCAGCGCACCGCCCACGCCCGGACGGTTGGGATCGTCGGTCGGCATGCGGTGGCCGACCTTGCGAATCGATTCCGGGATGTTGTTGCCGATGAAGACCAGCCGGTATTCGTCGGGGTTCTCGAGGCCGAAGCGCGCATAGGCATCGCCGAAGCGGCGCACCCGCTCCAGGGGATCTCTGACGGTATTTTCTATTTCGGTGATACGCTCGATCAGGCGACCGAAAGTCTGGTCGCAGAGCGCCAGCATCATCGCTTCCTTGTCGTGGAAGTAGAGATAGAGCGCCGGCGCCGACACACCGACCCGATCGGCGATTCGCCGGATCGTGGTGGCGTCGTAGCCCTCCTCGAGGAACAGCTCCTTGGCCGCCAGAAGGATCTCCTCGCGGCGCGTATGGCCTTCGCCGCGCTTTTTGCGACCGGACATCACGGCTGTTGGTAGGGCTGCCAAATACCTTCTCCTGCTCTTGACTCTCAACTTACCACAGATAAGTTATCAACGATAAGTTATCAATGGTCAGTTTCTCGATGACCATTGTAAACCTCGGAAGGAAGGCCCGCCATGCGTCTCCCGATCAAGGTCGTTGCCATTGGATTGGGCATTGCAACCGTCGGCGCCGCGGGCTTTGCCACCCTGTCGCTGACGGCGAATGCTTCGCGCGTCTCGGCCAACGAGCCCATCGTCCGCCCGGCCCGCGTCACCCAGATCACCTATAGCCCGCACGCACAGTCGCTTGTCCTGGCCGGGACGGTCGTTCCCCGCATCGAAAGCACCTTGGGCTTCCGGGTCTCCGGCAAGATCGTTCAACGCTCGGTCGATGTCGGCGCGGTCGTGACGCCGGGCCAACTGATCGCCCAGCTCGATCCCGCCGATTATCGCCTCGCCGTCGACAACGCGCGGGCAGCGCTGGCCTCGGCCGAGGCCGACCATGTCCGCGCCAAGGCCGACCATGAGCGCTACCAGGCGCTGAAAGGCGGCGCCGCTTTCACGCCGCAGACCTTCGAGCAGCGCCAGTCGCTCGCGGCGACGGCGCTCGCGCGTGTCGACCAGGCACGCAGCCAGCTCTCGTCGGCCGAGAACAACCTTGCCTACACAGAACTCCGCGCCGACACCGCTGGCGTCGTCACCACCGTCCAGGCCGAGGTCGGTCAGGTCATGTCCCAAGGCCAGGGTGTCGTCCGGGTGGCGCGCACCGATGAACTCGAGATCCTGGTCGGCGTGCCCGAGCACCGCCTGAAGGTGGTGCGCGACTCCGCCGCCGCCGGCTTCGAACTGTGGTCCGATCCTGGCCGACGCCACGCCGCCAGGCTTCGCGAGCTCTCGCCCAGTGCCGATCCCACCACCCGCACCTATCCGGCCCGCTTCAGCATCGTCAATCCGCCGGAATTCATCGGCCTCGGCATGACCGCGACCTTGAGCTTCGAGCGCCCGGATGCCGTACCGGTGGCCGAAGTGCCGCTGGCCGCGATCTTCCAGCGCGGCACCCGGCCCGCCGTGTGGGTGGTCGACAAGACGACCGGCGCCGTCGAACTGCGCACGGTAGTCATTGCGCGCTGGCGCAACGATACCGCTGCGATCCTGTCGGGCGTCAAGGACGGTGAGTTGATCGCCACCGCCGGCGTGCACAAGCTCGAGGTCGGGCAGATGGTGAGGCCAGTGCAGCAGGCCGCACGGCCATGAGCACGCGCACCAATCTTTCGGCGCTGGCGCTCAAGTACAGCACGCTGACCGTCTTCTTCATGCTGGCGCTCAGCATCGCGGGCGTCTACGCCTTCTTCAGTCTCGGCCGTGCCGAGGACCCACCCTTCACCATCAAGCAGATGGTGGTGTCGGCGGCCTGGCCTGGCGCCACCTCGCGCGAGGTCGAGCAGCAGGTCACGGACAAGATCGAAACCAAGCTGCAGGAGCTACCCTACTTCTTCAACGTCACGAGTTACACCAAGCCCGGCGAGACGGTGATCTACGTTTCTCTGCGTGACGACGTTCCGCCGGCGCGGGTGGCCGATCTCTGGTATCAGGTGCGCAAGAAGGTGGGCGACATCCGCGGAAGCCTGCCGCAGGGCGTCGTGGGACCATTCTTCAACGACGAGTACGGCGACACTTACAGCCTGATCTGGGCCTTCGAGTCCGACGGCTTCTCGCCGGCCGAGGTGAAGGACATCGTGAAGGCGGTGCGCCAGCGCATCCTGCGCGTGCCCGATGTCACCAAGGCCGACCTTTTCGGCCTGCAGGACGAGAAGATCTACATTGAGTTCAGCCACACCCGCCTTGCCATGCTGGGCGTGCCGGTCGACCAGATCCTCGACGTGATCCGCAAGCAGAATTCGATCGTGGCGTCCGGCACGGTCGAGACCAAGGGCGAGCGCGTGGCCGTCCGCGTCGACGGCGCGCCGACCTCCGCCGCCGACCTCGCCAACCTTCCGTTCAGCGCCAACGGCCGCACGCTCACCCTGGCCGACGTCGCCGAGATCAAGCGCGGCTACCAGGACCCGCAGCAGACTTCCATGCGCTTCAAGGGCAAGGCCGTGATCGGCCTCGGCGTCGTCATGGCGACAGGCGGCAACGTCCAGACACTCGGCAAGGCGCTGGAGGCCGCGATGACCGAGGTCGAGCGCGAACTGCCGGTCGGCATCACCGTGCACCGCGTCGCCAACCAGCCGGAAGTGGTCGACAAGTCGTTCGAAGAGTTCACCTCCGCCCTGCTCGAGGCGCTCGCCATCGTGCTGGTAGTGTCGTTCATCAGCCTGGGGGTTCGCACCGGCATCATCGTGGCGCTTTCGGTGCCGCTGGTGCTGGCCATCACCTTTGTCGGCATGCTGCTGCTCGGCATCGACTTCCAGCGTATTTCACTCGGCGCTCTGATCATTGCGCTCGGCCTGCTGGTTGACGACGCCATCATCGCCGTCGAGATGATGATGGTGAAGCTCGAGCAGGGTTTCAGCCGCATGGAAGCCGCCACCTTCGCCTACACCTCGACGGCCTTCCCGATGCTCACCGGCACGCTGGTGACGGC